>NZ_JBHWBZ010000008.1:152975-189927 GCF_042735475.1 Kitasatospora sp. NPDC059577
GCCCCCCGCCCCCCGCGCGCCCCCCCCCCGGCCGCCGGCCCCCCGCCCCCCCCTTCCGTGCGCCCGGGGGGCGCGGACTACCAGCCGCGCTCGCGCCACTCGTCGAGGTGCGGGCGCTCGGCGCCGACGGTGGTGTCGTTGCCGTGGCCGGGGTAGATCCAGGCCTCGTCCGGGAGGGCGTCGAAGATCTTCTCGTTGACGTCCCGGAAGAGGCTCGTGAAGGCCTCCGGGTCGCCCCAGGTGTTGCCGACTCCGCCGGGGAACAGGCAGTCCCCGGTGAAGACGTGCGGGTGGCCCTGCGGGTCGTCGTAGATCAGCACGATCGCGCCCGGGGTGTGCCCGACCAGGTGGCGGACGGTGAGTTCGACGTCGCCGACGCGCAGCGTGGCGCCGTCGGCGAGCAGCAGTTCGGTGGGCACGTCGATGCCCTCGGCGTCGTGCTCGCCGGCGGCCGTGCGGGCGCCGGTGGTGGCGACCACCTCGGCCAGCGCGCCCCAGTGGTCGTGGTGCCGGTGGGTGGTGACCACGGTTTCGAGGTCGTCCCCGACGGTCTCCAGCAGCACCGGGGCGTCGGCGGCCGCGTCGATCAGCAGCTGCTCGTCGGTGGCCCGGCAGCGCAGCAGGTAGGCGTTGTTGTCGTACGGGCCGACGGCCACCTTGGTGATGATCAGGTGGGCCAGCTCGCGCACGTCCGGCGGTCCGCCGACCTTGACCGCTCCGTGGTACGTCATCCGTTCGCTCCCTCTCCAGTGGCTCCTGGGATCATCGTCCCGCCCTCAGCCCATCGGGGGAAGCGGGGGGAGGGCGGTGTCGGGGGTGCGGCGCAGGTCGGTGCCGGCGGAGCGGCCCGAGAGCCAGGCGGTGAGCGCTCGGACGGGGCCCCGGACCGCCAGGGCGGGCTCGCCGGTGCCGATCACGGCGCGGTCCCCGGTGTCCTCGGCGACGAGTTCGACGGCAGGCAGGTCGGCGCCGGCCAGGCCCGCGGCGAGCTTGCGGAACTGGGCGGTGGCGAAGGACCGCGGCCAGTGCGCGGGGGTGTGGCCGGCGTCCAGGTCGACGTGGTGGTACTCGACCTCCAGCAGGCGCTTGTGCGGAATGTCGGAGGCCGGGAAGACGTAGCCGAAGCGGTGCCTGACCGACGCCTCCCAGGCCTCGGGCGTCATCAGCGCGGCGGCCTCGGCGAAGCGGGCGTGCGAGGCGCGCAGGTCGGCGAGGTGGACGTCGAGCGGGCGGGGGGCGTCGCGTTCGATGTCCGCGTCGCGGGCCTCGTGGCCGGCGTACTGCGGGATGTCGGTGCCGGTGCGGGCGCCGTTCAGCAGGTTGACCAGGGAGTCGGCGTTGCGGGCGAGGTGGGCCAGCACGTGGCCGCGGGTCCAGCCGGGGAGCGCGGAGGGCTCGCCGACTGCGTCCGGCTTCAGCGCGGCGGCGGTCTGCAGCAGGCGCTGGGTGCTCTCCTCGACCTGGCCGAGCCAGGCGGCGGCGGAGGCGGCGGACTGCGGGTCGGTCATCGAATCTGCCTTCTGTCGGGAGACGGCGCGTTGCCCGCGCGGGGCTTCGCTCGTTGACCAGGCCGACGCTACCGCCGGATCCGGGCCCTGAGCAGCGGGTTTTTCGGTACCCGCACGGTGCGGGTGCGGACCGTCCCGCTCCGGGCCTCACTCGTTCGGGTGGTCTCCACTGGACAGAGTCGAGATTCGAACGTCTGAGCTATAGGCTGGCTGCCGCATCCTGGAAGAAGTACCGAATCTCACCGCAAGCCCTCTCGCCCCGGAGAAAGGCGCCAGAAGCAGTGGCCGACCGCCTCATCGTCCGCGGTGCTCGCGAGCACAACCTCAAGAACGTCTCGCTCGACCTGCCCCGCGACTCCCTCATCGTCTTCACGGGCCTCTCCGGCTCCGGCAAGTCCTCGCTCGCCTTCGACACGATCTTCGCCGAGGGCCAGCGCCGCTACGTCGAGTCGCTGTCCTCCTACGCCCGTCAGTTCCTCGGGCAGATGGACAAGCCCGACGTGGACTTCATCGAGGGCCTCTCCCCGGCCGTCTCGATCGACCAGAAGTCCACCAACCGCAACCCCCGTTCGACCGTCGGCACCATCACCGAGGTCTACGACTACCTGCGCCTGCTGTTCGCCCGGATCGGCAAGCCCCACTGTCCGCACTGCGGCCGCCCGATCGCCAAGCAGTCGCCGCAGGCGGTCGTGGACAAGGTGCTCGAACTCGCTGAGGGCACCCGGTTCCAGGTGCTCAGCCCGGTGGTGCGCGAGCGCAAGGGCGAGTTCGTCGACCTCTTCGCCGACCTGCAGTCCAAGGGCTACTCCCGGGCCCGGGTGGACGGCGAGACGATCCAGCTCGCCGAGCCGCCGAAGCTCAAGAAGCAGGAGAAGCACACCGTCGAGGTGGTCATCGACCGCCTGACCGTCAAGGAGAGCGCCAAGCGGCGCCTCACCGATTCGGTGGAGACGGCCCTGCGGCTGTCCAGCGGCATGGTCGTGCTCGACTTCGTGGACCTCCCCGAGGGGGACGCGGAGCGCGAGCGGATGTACTCCGAGCACCTCTACTGCCCGTACGACGACGTGTCGTTCGAGGAGCTGGAGCCGCGCTCCTTCTCCTTCAACTCGCCGTTCGGCGCCTGCCCGGACTGCTCGGGCCTGGGCAACCGGATGGAGGTCGACCCGGAGCTGGTCGTGCCGGACGTCGAGCGCTCGCTGGACGAGGGCGCGATCCACCCGTGGTCGGCCGGGCACGCCAAGGAGTACTTCCAGCGCCTGATCGACGCGCTCGCCGGGGAGCTGGGCTTCCGCACCGACATCCCCTGGGCCGGGCTGCCCGCCCGCGCCAAGAAGGCGCTGATGTACGGGCACAAGCACCAGGTGGAGGTCCGCTACCGCAACCGCTTCGGTCGCGAGCGCTCCTACAGCACGGGCTTCGAGGGCGCCGTCCCGTTCATCCAGCGCCGGCACACCGAGGCGGAGAGCGACAGCAGCCGCGAGCGCTTCGAGGGCTACATGCGCGAGGTGCCCTGCCCGACGTGCCAGGGCACCCGGCTCAAGCCGGTGGTGCTCGCGGTCACCGTCCAGGACAAGTCGATCGCCGACGTCTCCTCGATGTCGATCAGCGACTGCTCCGAGTTCCTCGGCGCGATGAAGCTCAACGCCCGGGACAAGCAGATCGCCGAGCGGGTCCTCAAGGAGGTCAACGAGCGGCTGCGCTTCCTGGTCGACGTCGGCCTGGACTACCTCTCGCTCGACCGGGCGGCCGGCACCCTGTCCGGCGGCGAGGCCCAGCGCATCCGGCTGGCCACCCAGATCGGCTCCGGCCTGGTCGGCGTGCTCTACGTGCTGGACGAGCCGTCCATCGGCCTGCACCAGCGGGACAACCACCGGCTGATCGAGACGCTGGTGCGGCTGCGCGACATCGGCAACACCCTGATCGTGGTCGAGCACGACGAGGACACCATCAAGACCGCGGACTGGGTGGTCGACATCGGCCCGGGCGCCGGCGAGCACGGCGGCAAGGTGGTGCACTCCGGTTCGCTGAAGCAGCTGCTCGCCAACAAGGAGTCGCTGACCGGCCAGTACCTCTCCGGCAAGCGGTCCATCCCGATCCCGGCCACCCGCCGCGAGCGGGACAAGAAGCGCCAGCTGACGGTCCACGGCGCCCGCGAGCACAACCTCAAGGACGTCACGGTCGGCTTCCCGCTCGGCACCTTCACCGCGATCACCGGCGTCTCCGGCTCCGGCAAGTCGACGCTGGTCAACGACATCCTCTACACCCACCTCGCGCGGGAGCTGAACGGCGCCCGCAGCGTGCCCGGCCGGCACACCCGGATCACCGGCACCGACCAGGTGGACAAGGTGGTGCACGTCGACCAGTCGCCGATCGGCCGCACGCCGCGCTCCAACCCGGCCACCTACACCGGGGTGTTCGACCACGTCCGCCGGCTCTTCGCCGAGACGCAGGAGGCCAAGGTCCGCGGCTACCTGCCCGGCCGGTTCTCGTTCAACGTCAAGGGCGGCCGCTGCGAGAACTGCTCCGGCGACGGCACCATCAAGATCGAGATGAACTTCCTGCCGGACGTCTACGTGCCGTGCGAGGTCTGCCACGGCGCCCGGTACAACCGGGAGACGCTGGAGGTGCACTACAAGGGCAAGTCCATCGCCGAGGTGCTGGACATGCCGATCGAGGAGGCGCTGGACTTCTTCGAGGCCGTCCCGGCGATCGCCCGGCACCTCAGGACGCTCAACGACGTCGGCCTCGGCTACGTCCGGCTCGGCCAGTCCGCGCCGACGCTCTCCGGTGGCGAGGCGCAGCGCGTCAAGCTCGCCTCGGAGCTGCAGAAGCGCTCCACCGGGCGGACGGTCTACGTCCTGGACGAGCCGACCACCGGCCTCCACTTCGAGGACATCAGCAAGCTGATCAAGGTGCTCAGCGGGCTGGTGGACAAGGGCAACACGGTGATCGTCATCGAGCACAACCTCGATGTGATCAAGACCGCCGACTGGGTCGTCGACATGGGCCCCGAGGGCGGCTCCGGCGGCGGCACGGTGGTCGCCGAGGGCACCCCCGAGCAGATCGCCGCCGTCCCGGAGAGCCACACCGGCAAGTTCCTGCGGGACATCCTGCCGGACGGCTTCGCGGACGCCCCGGTGGCCGCGGTGGCGAAGAAGGCGGCACCGCGCAAGCGCGCCGCCGCAAAGAAGTGACCGGCCGCCCCGCCCCCCCCGCAGCTCCCGCCGTCCGGGAGCCCAGGGGGCGGCGGGGCGCGCGCGGCATAGACTTCCGTGGTCCCTCGCAGCAGCAGCAACCGTAGGAGCGCACCGATGTCCGAGGCCCCCGAGAGCAGCCCCACCGCCTCCCGCCGCACCCTGCTCTGCGGCGCGGCGGCCGTCCTGGCGGCCGGTGGCACCGTGGCGGTCTCCGGCTGCGGCTCCTCCACCTCCTCCTCGGGCGCCGGCAGCACCCCCAAGGGCCCGGTGGACCTCGGCCCGGCCTCGGCCGTGCCCGAGGGCGGCGGCACGGTGTTCCGCGAGCAGAAGATCGTGGTGACCCAGCCGGCCGCGGGCCAGTACAAGGCGTTCAGCGCCAAGTGCACCCACGCCGGCTGCATCGTGGACCAGGTGAAGAACCAGCAGATCCAGTGCCCCTGCCACGGCAGCCGGTTCGGCATCGCCGACGGCGCCGTGCAGGACGGCCCGGCCCCCTCCCCGCTGCCCGCCTACACCGTCACGGTCGAGGGCGGGAACCTCAAGGTGACCCCGAGCTGAAGCAGTTGACCTCCCAGTCGATCATCCTCCCGCAGCCCCGTCCCCACTCGGTACGGTGGACCCATGGCTGACCCGAGCACCTACCGCCCGGCGCCCGGCGCGATCCCGGCCTCCCCGGGCGTCTACAAGTTCCGCGACGCCCACGGCCGGGTCATCTACGTCGGCAAGGCCAAGAGCCTGCGGCCGCGCCTGTCGTCCTACTTCCAGGACCTGGCGGGCCTGCACCCGCGCACCGCGACCATGGTCACCACCGCCGCCTCGGTGGAGTGGACCGTGGTGGGTACCGAGGTCGAGGCGCTCCAGCTGGAGTACTCCTGGATCAAGGAGTTCGACCCGCGGTTCAACGTCAAGTACCGCGACGACAAGAGCTATCCGGAACTCGCCGTCACCCTCGACGAGGAGTTCCCGCGGGTCCAGGTGATGCGCGGGGCGCACAAGAAGGGCGTGCGCTACTTCGGCCCGTACGGGCACGCCTGGGCGATCCGCGAGACGGTCGACCTGATGCTGCGCGTCTTCCCCGTCCGCACCTGCTCCAACGGGGTGTTCAAGCGCGCCCGGCAGGTCGGCCGGCCCTGCCTGCTCGGCTACATCGGCAAGTGCGCCGCGCCCTGCGTCGGCAAGGTGTCGGCGGTCGAACACCGGGCACTGGCCGAGGACTTCTGCGACTTCATGGCCGGGCGCACCGGCAACTACCTGCGCCGGCTGGAAGAGGAGATGCAGGAGGCCGCGGCCGACCTGGAGTACGAGAAGGCGGCCCGGCTGCGCGACGACATCGGCGCCCTCAAGCGCGCGATGGAGAAGAACGCGATCGTGCTCGCCGACGCCACCGACGCCGACCTGCTGGCCGTCGCCGAGGACGAACTCGAAGCCGCCGTGCAGATCTTCCACGTCCGCGGCGGCCGGGTGCGCGGCCAGCGCGGCTGGGTCACCGACAAGGTCGAGGACGTCGACACCGCCGGCCTGGTCGAGCACGCCCTGCAGCAGCTCTACGGCGGCGGCGAGTCCGTCCCGCGCGAGGTGCTGGTCCCGGCGCTGCCCGAACCGGTCGAGCCGGTGCGGGAGTGGCTGGCCGGCCTGCGCGGCAGCCAGGTCGACCTGCGGATCCCGCAGCGCGGCGACAAGAAGGACCTGATGGCCACGGTGCAGCGCAACGCCCAGCAGGCGCTCGCACTGCACAAGACCAAGCGCGCCTCCGACCTCACCACCCGCAGCCGCGCCCTGCAGGAGATCGCCGACGCGCTGGAGCTGGACTCCGTCCCGCTGCGCATCGAGTGCTACGACATCTCCCACCTGCAGGGCGAGGACGTGGTCGCCTCCATGGTCGTCTTCGAGGACGGCCTGGCCCGCAAGAGCGAGTACCGGCGCTTCCAGATCAAGGGTTTCGAGGGCCAGGACGACGTCCGCTCGATGCACGAGGTGATCGGCCGCCGCTTCCGCCGCTACCTCCGGGAGCGCGAGCAGACCGGCGAGTGGGCCGTCCCGGAGGCGGAGGACCCGGACACGGCCGGGCCCGGCGGCGCGGCGCGGGACGAGGAGGGTCGCCCCAAGCGGTTCGCCTACCCGCCGCAGCTCCTGGTGGTCGACGGCGGCCAGCCGCAGGTCGCCGCCGCCAAGCGCGCCCTGGACGAACTCGGCATCGACGACGTCGCGCTGTGCGGCCTGGCCAAGCGGCTGGAGGAGGTCTGGCTGCCGGGCGAGGACGACCCGGTGGTGCTGCCCCGCTCCAGCGAGGGCCTCTACCTGCTCCAGCGGGTGCGCGACGAGGCCCACCGCTTCGCGATCGGCTACCAGCGCAGCAAGCGTTCCAAGCGACTCACCGCCGGGGAACTGGACTCCGTCCCGGGCCTCGGCGAGACTCGCCGCCAGGCGCTGCTCAAGCACTTCGGCTCGCTGAAGAAGCTCCGGGCCGCCACCGTGGACGAGCTCTGCGCGGTACCCGGCATCGGACGCCGCACCGCGGAGACTGTTGCGGCGGCGTTGTCGTCCCGTACACCCGCCGCACCCGCGGTCAACACCGCGACCGGCGAGATCATCGAGGACGGGGCCGAACAGGCCGCCGAGCCGGTGGCAGCAGCACCCCAGACCGCACCATCCCAGGAGACGCCATGACGGCCGACGCCGCCCGTCAGCCGGTGTGCCCCGGCCCCGCCCGCCTGCCCGGGCCGGGGAAGGGCGGCCGCGCCGTGCGCGTTCTCCCCAGTAGGAAGACCGAGAGCGGGGAACCGAAGTGACCGTGTCAGACGTGGCCGAGAACGCGCCGGAGCTGGTGATCATCTCCGGCATGTCCGGAGCCGGCCGCTCCACCGCCGCCAAGTGCCTGGAGGACCTCGGCTGGTTCGTGGTGGACAACCTGCCGCCGGCCCTGATCCCGACCATGGTCGACCTGGGCGCCCGGTCCCAGGGCAACGTCGCCCGGATCGGCGTGGTCGTCGACGTCCGGGGCCGCCAGTTCTTCGACGACCTGCTCACCTCGCTGGACGAGCTGGAGAAGCGCGGAGTCCGGCTCCGGGTCGTCTTCCTGGACTCCTCCGACGAGGCGCTGGTGCGCCGCTTCGAGAGCGTCCGCCGCCCGCACCCGCTGCAGGCCGACGGCCGGATCGTGGACGGCATCGCCCAGGAGCGCGACCTGCTGCGCGACCTGCGCGGCGAGGCCGACCTGGTGATCGACACCTCCAACCTCAACGTGCACCAGCTGCGCGCCAAGCTGGACGCCCAGTTCGCCGACCACGACGAACCCGAGCTGCGCGCCACGGTGATGTCCTTCGGCTTCAAGTACGGCCTGCCGGTCGACGCCGACCTCGTGGTGGACTGCCGCTTCCTGCCGAACCCGCACTGGGTGCCCGAGCTGCGCGCCCGCACCGGCACCGACGCGGACGTCGCCGACTACGTGTTCCAGCAGCCCGGGGCCAACGAGTTCCTGGACGGTTACACCGAGCTGCTGCGCATCGTGACCGAGGGGTACCGGCGCGAGGGGAAGCGCTACATGACGCTTGCCGTAGGCTGCACCGGTGGCAAGCACCGAAGCGTCGCCATGTCCGAGCGTCTGACCAAGCGTCTCATCGCCGACGGAGTCGAGACGGTGCTCGTCCACCGTGACATGGGACGGGAGTAACCGCCGCCTTCCCTGCCGGGCCCGCCGGCAGAGCCGGTGGCGGGGCCGAGGAACGCGAGGTGATGTGTGGCGGGATATGTGCCCGGGCGACAGCCGCAGAGCAGGACCGGTGACCGGGTGGGAAGCCCGGCCCGGCCCCCGGCGCCGAGCCGTCCGCGCAGCAGTCCCGCCCGGACGAACCCGGCCCCCCGGATCACCGCGCTGGGGGGCGGGCAGGGGCTGTCCGCCTCGCTGTCCGCGCTGCGCCGCCTCACCAGCGACCTGACCGCCGTGGTCACCGTCGCCGACGACGGCGGCTCCAGCGGGCGGCTGCGGACCGAGCTGGGCGTGCTGCCGCCGGGCGACCTGCGCAAGGCGCTGGCCGCGCTGTGCGGGGACGACGACTGGGGCCGCACCTGGTCCGAGGTGATCCAGCAGCGCTTCACCGGCAACGGGGAACTCGGCGGCCACGCCGTCGGCAACCTGCTGATCGTCGCGCTCTGGGAGAAGCTGGGCGACCCGGTGGAGGCACTGGACTGGGTCGGCCGGCTGCTCAACGTCCAGGGCCGGGTACTGCCGATGTCGGCGGTGCCGCTGGACATCGAGGCGACCGTCCGCGGTCACGACCCGGACCTGCCCGGCGAGGTGTCGGCGGTCCGCGGCCAGGCGAACGTCGCGGTGACCCCCGGCACCGTGCAGTCGATCCGGCTGCTGCCGGACGGGCCGCCGGCCGTCCCGGAGGCGGTGACCGCCGTCCGGGAGGCGGACTGGGTGGTGCTCGGCCCCGGCTCCTGGTTCACCAGCGTGCTGCCGCACCTGCTGGTGCCCGAGCTGGCCAAGGCGCTCACCGAGACCCGCGCCCGCCGTCTGCTCACCCTGAACCTGGCTCCCCAGCCCGGCGAGACCGAGGGCTTCACCCCGCAGCGTCACCTGGAGGTCATCGCCGACCACGCCCCGGAGCTCGCGGTGGATGCGATCCTGGTGGACGAGCGCGCCGTCACCGGCGGCGCCTTCGGCCAGGCGGACCTCGCCGGTCTGGAGAAGGCCGCGGAGCGGATGGGCGCCGCCCTGGTGCTCGGCTCGGTGGCCCGCACCGACGGCACGCCGCGACACGACCCCGAGCTGTTGGCAGCAGCGTACGACCGGATTTTCCGGACACATGGAAGGATCGGGCCATGGCGATGACTCCAGCGGTGAAGGACGAGATCAGCCGGCTCCCGGTCACCCGGGCCTGCTGCCGCAAGGCGGAGGTGTCGGCGATCCTGCGGTTCGCGGGCGGACTGCACATCGTGAGCGGCCGCATCGTGATCGAGGCGGAGCTGGACACCGGGGCGGCGGCACGGCGGCTGCGCAAGGACCTCCTGGAGATCTTCGGGCACTCCTCCGACCTCGTGGTGATGGCCCCCGGCGGGCTGCGCCGCGGCAGCCGCTTCGTGGTCCGCGTGGTCAAGGACGGCGAGCTGCTCGCGCGCCAGACCGGTCTGGTCGACGGCCGCGGGCGCCCGATCCGCGGCCTGCCCCCGGCGGTCGTCTCCGGCGCCACCTGCGACGCCGAGGCGGCCTGGCGCGGCGCGTTCCTCGCGCACGGCTCGCTGACCGAGCCGGGCCGCTCCTCCTCGCTGGAGATCACGTGCCCCGGTTCCGAGGCGGCGCTGGCGCTGGTCGGCGCGGCCCGCCGACTCGGCATCCCGGCCAAGGCCCGCGAGGTGCGCGGCGTGGACCGGGTGGTCATCCGCGACGGTGACGCCATCGGCGCGCTGCTGACCCGCCTCGGCGCCCACGAGTCGGTGCTCGCCTGGGAGGAGCGCCGGATGCGGCGCGAGGTGCGGGCCACCGCGAACCGGCTCGCCAACTTCGACGACGCCAACCTGCGCCGCTCGGCCCGCGCCGCGGTGGCGGCCGGCGCCCGGGTGCAGCGCGCGCTGGAGATCCTCGGCGAGGAGGTGCCCGAGCACCTGGCCGCGGCCGGCCAGCTGCGGATGCAGCACAAGCAGGCCTCGCTGGAGGAGTTGGGCGCGCTCGCCGACCCGCCGCTGACCAAGGACGCGGTGGCCGGCCGGATCCGCCGCCTGCTGGCGATGGCCGACAAGCGCGCCTCCGAGCTCGGCCTGCCGAGCACCGAGGCCAGCCTGACCGACGAGATGGCGATGAACTGACGCTCACCGTCCGTGATCGAGACACGGCCGGCGCCCGGCTCCCCGGGCGCCGGCCGTCGCCGTTTCCGGACGTCCCCGGCGCACCCGAATTGGTAGAGACCACTGGCCCGTGACCAACTGCCCGACGGACCAAGGGCGGACGGCCTGAAATCGGGTTTGGGGCACGCCACGCCCAGTCTCAGCAGGCGGCGCGATGTGCCCTCCCAGGCCCGGGAGGGGTAGGGTCATAGGCGGTCGGGGACTTCCCAAATCTCACCCCCGTCGGGCTCCGGCCCGGCGTACCTAACGAGGAGATCGGTTCGTGACGATCCGGGTAGGCATCAACGGCTTCGGCCGCATCGGCCGCAACTTCTTCCGCGCGGTCAAGGCCCAGGGCGCGGACATCGAGATCGTCGGTGTCAACGACCTCACCGACACGAAGACCCTGGCTCACCTGCTCAAGTACGACACCACCCTGGGTACCCTCCAGGCCGAGGTCTCGCACACCGAGGACAGCATCACCGTCGACGGCCACACCTTCAAGGTGACCGCCGAGCGTGACCCGGCCAACCTCCCGTGGGCCGCCCTGGGCGCCGACATCGTCGTCGAGTCCACCGGCATCTTCACCAAGGCGGAGGCTGCGAAGAAGCACCTCACCGCCGGTGCCAAGAAGGTCATCATCTCGGCCCCCGCCACCGACGAGGACGTCACCATCGTCCTGGGTGTCAACGACGAGAAGTACGACGCCGCCAACCACCACGTCATCTCCAACGCCTCCTGCACCACCAACTGCGTGGCGCCGATGGCGAAGGTGCTGAACGAGAGCTTCGGCATCGTCAAGGGTCTGATGACCACCGTCCACGCGTTCACCAACGACCAGGTGACCCTGGACTTCCCGCACAAGGACCTGCGCCGTGCTCGTGCGGCCTCGCAGAACATCATCCCGACCTCGACCGGTGCCGCCAAGGCGACCGCCCTGGTCCTGCCGGAGCTGAAGGGCAAGCTGGACGGCACCTCGCTGCGCGTCCCGGTCCCGACCGGTTCCATCACGGACCTGGTCGTCACGCTGGAGCGCGAGGTCACCAAGGACGAGGTCAACGCGGCCTTCCAGAAGGCCGCGCAGGAGGGCCCGCTCAAGGGCATCCTGGCCTACACCGAGGACCCGATCGTCTCCTCGGACATCGTCAACGACCCGGCCTCGTGCATCTTCGACAGCCAGCTCACCATGGTCCAGGGCAACCAGGTCAAGGTGCTCGGCTGGTACGACAACGAGTGGGGCTACTCGAACCGCGTCGTCGACCTGGTCACCCTCGTCGGTGGGCAGCTCTGACGCGGTGGGAGCTGACGTGATGTAGGGGCGAGGGCCCGGACGGCGCACCATGCCGACCGGGCCCTCGCTCCGCGCTCAAGGACTTCTCAGGCGGCCCCTGCGCCGTGCCGCCTCTGCGCATCGACCATCTCCCCAGGAGTAACCGAATCCCCGTGAAGACCATCGAAGAGCTCATCGAAGCCGGTGTCGCAGGCAAGCGCGTGTTCGTGCGCGCCGACCTGAACGTGCCGCTGGACGGCGAGACGATCACCGACGACGGCCGGATCCGCGCCGTCGCCCCGACCATCGCCAAGCTGGCGGAGGCCGGCGCGAAGGTCGTCGTCGCCTCGCACCTCGGCCGCCCCAAGGGCGCGCCGGACCCGCAGTTCTCCCTCGCGCCGGCGGCCAAGCGGCTCGGCGAGATCCTCGGCAAGGACGTCGCCTTCGCCACCGACACCGTCGGCGACAGCGCCGTGGCGACCGTCGCCGCGCTGGGCGACGGCGAGGTCGCGCTGCTGGAGAACCTGCGCTTCAACGCCGGTGAGACCAGCAAGGACGACGCCGAGCGCCGCGCCTTCGCCGAGCAGCTCGCCGCGCTGGCCGACCTGTACGTCGGTGACGGCTTCGGCGCCGTGCACCGCAAGCACGCCTCGGTGTTCGACCTGCCGGGGCTCCTGCCGCACGCCGCGGGCGACCTGATCGCCACCGAGGTCGGCGTGCTGAAGAAGCTGACCGACGAGGTGCGGCGCCCCTACGTCGTGGTGCTCGGCGGCGCCAAGGTGTCCGACAAGCTCGGCGTGATCGACAACCTGCTGAAGAAGGCCGACCGGATCCTGATCGGCGGCGGCATGGCGTACACCTTCCTCAAGGCCAAGGGCCACGAGGTCGGCATCTCGCTGCTGCAGGCCGACCAGATCCCGGTCTGCCTGGAGTACCTGGCCGAGGCCGAGAAGCGGGGCGTCGAGTTCGTCCTGCCGGTCGACGTCCTGGTCTCCGCCGAGTTCCCGGACCTCAAGGGGAAGACCCCGGCGAACCCGGACCTCGTCGCCGCGGACGCGATCCCGGCCGACAAGGAGGGCCTGGACATCGGCCCGAAGACCCGCGAGCTGTACGCGGCCAAGCTGGCCGACGCCGGCACGGTGTTCTGGAACGGCCCGATGGGCGTTTTCGAGCACCCGGACTACGCGAACGGCACCAAGGCCGTCGCGCAGGGCCTGCTGGACAGCGACGCGTTCACCGTGGTCGGCGGCGGCGACTCCGCCGCGGCCGTCCGCATCCTGGGCTTCGACGAGAACGCCTTCGGACACATCTCGACCGGCGGCGGCGCGAGCCTCGAGTACCTGGAGGGCAAGACCCTTCCCGGTCTCGCCGCTCTGGAGGACTGAAGAACATGACCGACCGTCTCCCGCTCATGGCGGGCAACTGGAAGATGAACCTCAACCACCTTGAGGCCATCCAGCACACCCAGAAGCTGGCGTTCGCGCTGGCCGACAAGGACTACGAGGCCGTCGAGGTCGCCGTCCTGGTGCCGTTCACCGACCTGCGTTCGGTGCAGACCCTGGTCTTCGGCGACAAGCTGAAGATCAAGTACGGCTCGCAGGACATCTCGCAGCACGACGGCGGGGCCTACACGGGCGAGGTCTCCGGCCCGATGCTGGCCAAGCTCCAGTGCACCTACGCGGTGATCGGCCACTCGGAGCGCCGGCAGTACCACGGCGAGAACGAGGAGATCGTCAACGCCAAGGTGAAGGCCGCCTACCGCGCCGGGATCACCCCGATCCTGTGCATCGGCGAGCCGCTGGACGTCCGCAAGGCGGGCACCCACGTCGAGCACACCCTGGCCCAGCTGGACGGCGCCCTCGCGGACGTCCCGGCCGACCAGGCCGAGTCGATCGTGGTCGCCTACGAGCCGGTCTGGGCGATCGGCACCGGCGAGGTGGCCACCCCGGAGGACGCGCAGGAGGTCTGCGCCGCCATCCGCAAGCGGATCGCCGAGCTGTACGACGCCGAGCTGGCCGGCAAGGTCCGCGTGCTGTACGGCGGTTCGGTGAAGTCGTCGAGCGCGGCCGGCCTGATGGCCAAGCCCGACATCGACGGTGGCCTGATCGGCGGTGCCTCGCTGGACGCCGACGAGTTCGTCAAGATCGTGCGCTACCGTGAGCAGGCAGTAGGCTAACGCCGCCGCAGCAACGTAGGCTTTGGGGCCGGACCGCCGTACGCGGCCCGGCCCCTTCGCCGAAGATACGAGAGAGTTGGTCCCGTCGTGGTTCTCGGGTTCTCGATTGCCCTGATCATCTTCAGTCTGCTGATGATCCTCCTGGTGCTGCTGCACAAGGGGAAGGGCGGCGGCCTGTCGGACATGTTCGGTGGTGGCGCGATGTCCACCGGCGGCGGCTCGGCGGTGGCCGAGCGCAACCTGGACCGCATCACCATCGTGGTCGGCCTGGGCTGGTTCGCCAGCATCATCGTGCTCAGCCTGCTGCTGAAGTACAAGAGCTGACACAAGCCTGACGCCCCGTCGCCCGAGCGCCTATCCTGGGACGGTCGGGTGCGGAGGCGGTGGTGGCGGAGGCTTAACTCCTGCTTACACTAGGACGACTTTCGCCACCGACGCGCACCGCGGCGGGTCGGCGCACCAGTACGCAGGGAGTCAGACCGTGGCAAGTGGCAATGCCATTCGTGGCAGCAGGGTTGGGGCCGGCCCGATGGGCGAGGCGGAGCGCGGCGAGTCCGCCCCGCGCAACCGGATCTCCTTCTGGTGCGCCAACAAGCACGAGACCCGGCCCAGCTTCGCCGCCGAAGCGGCGATCCCGGACACCTGGGACTGCCCGCGCTGCGGCTTCCCGGCGGGGCAGGACCAGCACAACCCGCCGGCGCCCTCGCGCAACGAGCCGTACAAGACCCACCTCGCCTACGTCCGTGAGCGGCGCACCGACGCCGACGGCGAGGCGATCCTGGCCGAGGCGCTGGCGAAGCTGCGCGGCGAGATCTGAGTCGACCGGACAACCGAGAAGGGCGCCACCGTCGAGTGACGATGGCGCCCTTCGGCGTTGCCCGGGAACCCCTAGGCCGAGGCCGGCGGGTAGAGCTGCGGCGGGATCCGCTCCGCGGCGGCACGGTCCAGCAGCATCAGCGTGCGGCTGCGACCGTACGCGCCGGAGGCGGGCGCCTGGATCTCGCCGGGGCCGGACAGGGCCAGCGCGACCGCGCCCGCCTTGTCCTCGCCGGCGGCCAGCAGCCAGACCTCACGGGCGGCCCGGATGGCCGGGAGGGTGAGCGAGACCCGGGTCGGCGGGGGCTTGGGGGCCCCGCGCACGCCGATCACGGTCAGCTCCCGCTCCCGAACGCCCGGGTGCTCGGGGAACAGCGAGGCGACGTGGGTGTCCGGGCCGACGCCGAGCAGCAGCACGTCGAACGCGGGGACGCCGAGCCGGTCGCCCGGCCCGGCCGCCTTCCTCAGCTCCTCCGCGTAGCGGGCCGCGGCGGCCTCCACGTCCGAGCCGTCCACCCCGTCCGAGGCGGGCATCTCGTGCACCCGCGCCGGGTCGAGCGGGACGGCGTCCAGCAGCTCCGCGCGGGCCTGGACGGCGTTGCGGTCCGGGTCGGCGGCGGACACGAAGCGCTCGTCGCCCCACCAGAGGTCCAGCCGGCCCCAGTCGACCGCGTCGCGCGCCGGGGAGGCGGCGATCGCGGCCAGCAGGGCGTTGCCGTTGCGGCCGCCGGTGAGCACCACCGAGGCGGTGCCGCGGGCGGCCTGGGCGTCCACGATCCGGGTGATCAGCCGGGCCGCGGCCGCCTGGGCCATCAGCTCCTTGTCCCGGTGGACGACCAGCTGCGGGGTCGCGTTGGTCATGCGCCTTCCTTGGTCCCGCGCTTGCCGGCGGCCTTCTTCGCGGCCTTCTTCTCCGACCCGTCGGCGGTGACCGTCTCCGCGTCGGGGGCGGTCACCGCGGCGACCGCCTCGGAGGCCTCCCGGGCGACCCGCTCGGCCGCCGCCGTCTCGGCGTTGGCCGGTTCGTGCAGGCGGTCGACGGGCGTGCGCACGGCCGTCGCGTAGATGTCGTCCGGGTCCAGGCGGCGCAGTTCCTCGGAGATCAGCTCCGAGGTCTCGCGCCGCTTGAGCGCAACCTGGCGGTCCGGCGAACCGGGCATGGAGAGCGTGCCCATCAGACCGTCCGGGCGGTCCAGGGTGATCTCCCCCTCCTTGGTGCGCAGGTGCACCGCGGTGATGCCGGGGCCGCCGGTGACGACCCGCTCGACCGGCACGTGCAGCCGGTTGGTCAGCCACAGGCCGAGCAGCTCGACGCTGGGGTTGTAGGACTCGCCCTCGACCACGGCGGAGACTATCTGGGACGGCCGCTGGTCCAGCGCGGCCGCCAGCATCGAGCGCCAGCCGGTGATCCGGGTCCAGGCCAGGTCGGTGTCGCCCGGGGTGTAGCTCTGGGCCCGCTGGGCGAGCTGGCCGACCGGGGACTCGGCGGTGACGGCGTCGGTGATCCGGCGCTGGGCGAGCGAGCCCAGCGGGTCCTGCGCCGGGTGGAGCGGCGCGTTGTCCGGCCACCAGACCACGACCGGGGCGTCCGGCAGCAGCAGCGGCAGGACGACCGACTGGGCGTGCGCGGCGAGTTCGCCGTGCATGCGCAGGACGACGGTCTCGCCGGAGCCGGCGTCCGAGCCGACCAGGATCTCGGCGTCCAGCCGGGTCTCGGCGCGGGCCCGGGGCGAGCGCCCGGCGCGCTTGATCACCGCGAGGGTGCGCATCGGGTGCTCGCGGGAGGCGTCGTTGGCGGCCTTGAGGGCGTCGTAGGCGCTGCCCTCGTCGGTCACGATCACCAGGGTGAGCACCATGCCGGCGGCGGTGGAGCCGCTGGCCCGGCGCGCCTCCATGAGCGCGGCGTTGATCTTGCTGGACGTCGTGTTGGTGAGGTCGATCTTCATGGCCGGCGCCAGCTCCTGCCGTCTCGTGCAAGCATCTCGTCCGCCTCGACGGGACCCCAGGTCCCCGCCGCGTACTGGGCGGGCTTGCCGTGGGTGTCCCAGTACTTCTCGATCGGGTCGAGGATCTGCCAGGAGAGCTCGACCTCCTGGTGGCGCGGGAACAGGTTGGCGTCGCCGAGCAGCACGTCGAGGATGAGCCGCTCGTACGCCTCCGGGCTGGACTCCGTGAAGGACTCGCCGTAGGCGAAGTCCATCGTGACGTCCCGGACCTCGAAGGAGGTGCCCGGCACCTTGGAGCCGAACCGCACCGTCACGCCCTCGTCCGGCTGGACCCGGATGACCAGGGCGTTCTGCCCCAGCTCCTCGGTCGCGTAGGAGTCGAAGGGCAGGTACGGGGCGCGCTGGAAGACGACCGCGATCTCGGTCACCCGGCGGCCCAGGCGCTTGCCGGTCCGCAGGTAGAACGGGACGCCCGCCCAGCGGCGGTTGTTGATCTCCAGCTTGATGGCCGCGTAGGTGTCGGTCTTGGAGTCGGGGTTGATCCCGTCCTCGTCCAGGTACCCGGGGACCTCCTCGCCGCCCTGCCAGCCGGAGGCGTACTGGCCGCGCACGGTGTGCCGGCCGAGGTCGGCCGGGAGCTTCACGGCGCTGAGCACCTTGAGCTTCTCGGCGACCAGCGCCTTCGGGTGGAAGGAGGCCGGCTCCTCGATGGCGGTGAGCGCCATCAGCTGGAGCAGGTGGTTCTGGATGACGTCGCGGGCGGAGCCGATCCCGTCGTAGTAGCCGGCCCGGCCGCCGATGCCGATGTCCTCGGCCATGGTGATCTGCACGTGGTCGACGTACGACCGGTTCCAGATCGGCTCGAACATCTGGTTGGCGAAGCGCAGCGCCAGGATGTTCTGGACCGTCTCCTTGCCCAGGTAGTGGTCGATCCGGAAGACCTCGTCCCGGGGGAAGACCTCGTGGACGACCTTGTTGAGCTCCTGGGCGCTCTCCAGGTCGTGGCCGAAGGGCTTCTCGATGACGGCGCGGCGCCAGGAGCCTTGCGGCGGGTCGGCCAGCCCGTGCTTCTTGAGCTGCTGGACGACGGTCGGGAAGAACTTCGGCGGGACGGACAGGTAGAAGGCGAAGTTGCCGCCGGTGCCCTGGGCCTTGTCCAGCTCCACGATGGTCTCGCGCAGCTTGTCGAAGGCGTCGTCGTCGTCGAAGGTGCCGTGGACGAAGCGCATGCCCTTGGCGAGCTGCTGCCAGACCTCCTCCCGGAACGGGGTGCGGGCGTGGTCCCGGACGGCGTCGTGGACCTCCTTGGCGAAGTCCTCGTCGTCCCACTCGCGGCGGGCGAAGCCGACGAGGGAGAAGCCCGGCGGAAGCAGACCGCGGTTGGCCAGGTCGTAGATGGCCGGCATCAGCTTCTTGCGGGACAGGTCGCCGGTGACCCCGAAGATGACCAGACCGGACGGCCCCGCGATGCGCGGGAGCCGTCGGTCGGAGGGGTCACGAAGCGGGTTGACGGGGGCGGGCGGGAGGTCGTCCGCGTCCGATTCCGAAGTCAACTCTGGGAAATCAGTGCTCACTTGATGGGCTCCGCTTTCGTGCGCTGGCTGTGAGCGGGGGTCACTTCTCGTCGGCGAAGGAGGCGAGCGAGGCGGTGACGGTGTCGAGCAGCTCGTTCCAGGACTGCTCGAACTTCTCGACGCCCTCGTCCTCCAGCACCTGGACCACGTCGTCGTAGTCGACGCCGGCGGCGGCGATCGCGTCGAGCACGGCCTTGGCGTCGGCGTAGTTGGGGACGATGGTGTTGCCGGTGACCACGCCGTGGTCGCCGGTGGCGTCCAGGGTGGCCTCGGGCATGGTGTTGACCGTGCCGGGGGCGACCAGCTCGGTGACGTACAGGGTGTCCGGCAGGGCCGGGTCCTTGACGCCGGTGGAGGCCCACAGCGGACGCTGCGGCTTGGCGCCGGCGGCCTCCAGGGCGGTCCAGCGGGCGTTGCCGGCGGTCTTGCCGTCGACGCTGCCGAAGACCTCCTCGTACGCCTGGTAGGCGAGGCGGGCGTTGGCCAGGGCGGCCTTGGACCGCAGGTTCCTGGCGTCGCCGCCGACCTTGTCCAGGCGCTTGTCGATCTCGGTGTCCACGCGGGAGACGAAGAAGGAGGCGACCGACTCGATCTGGGAGAGGTCCAGGCCCTTGGCCTTGGCGGTCTCCAGACCGGTCAGGTAGGCGTCGATGACGGCCTTGTAGCGCTCCAGCGAGAAGATCAGCGTGACGTTGACGCTGATGCCCTTGCCGATGACCTCGCTGATCGCGGGCAGGCCGGCCTTGGTGGCGGGGATCTTGATGAAGACGTTCGGGCGGTCGACCAGCCACCACAGCTGCTTGGCCTCGGCCACCGTGGTGGCGGTCTCGTGCGCCAGGCGCGGGTCGACCTCGATGGAGACCCGGCCGTCGCGGCCGTTGGAGGCGTCGTAGACCGGGCGCAGCACGTCGGCCGCGTCGCGCACGTCGGAGGTGGTGATCATGCGGATCGCCTCGTCGGTGGTGACCTTGCGGACGGCCAGGTCGCGCAGCTGGCTGTCGTAGGAGTCGTCGCCGCTGCCGGCGATGGCCTTCTGGAAGATGGTCGGGTTGGTGGTGACACCCACCACGTGCTTGTTCTGCACCAGTTCGGCCAGGTTGCCGGAGTTCAGCCGCTTGCGGCTGAGGTCGTCCAGCCAGATCGCAACGCCTTCGTCGCTGAGGCGCTTCAGTGCGTCAGTCATGGTGCTTCAGTCCCTTGTTCTTCTGCTTCGTGGGGTAGGCGGAGGGGCCGCGCGCGCCCCCGGGGGGGGGGGGGGGCGCCCCGCCGGGGGGGGGGGGGGGCGCCCCGGCCCCGGACGGCTAGCGGTTGACGGCTTCGAGGGAGCGCAGGGCGTTGTGGGCCTCGGCCACCACGCGCTCGGCGGTGATGCCGAACTCCTCGAAGAGCACCTTGTAGTCGGCGGAGGCGCCGAAGTGCTCCAGCGAGACGATCCGGCCGTGGTCGCCGACCAGCTCGCGCCAGCCCTGGGCGATGCCGGCCTCGACCGACACCCGGGCCTTGACCGACGGCGGCAGCACGCTGTCGCGGTAGGCCTGGTCCTGCTCCTGGAACCACTCGAAGGACGGCAGCGAGACCACGCGGGTCGCGATGCCCTCGGCCTCCAGGACCTCGCGGGCCTTGACGGCCAGCTGGACCTCGGAGCCGGTGCCGAGCAGGATCACCTGCGGGTCGCCGGTGGAGGCCTCGGCCAGGACGTAACCGCCCTTCGCGGTGCCCTCGGCGGAGCCGAAGACCTCGCGGTCGAAGGTCGGGACGCCCTGGCGGGTGAGGGCCAGGCCGACCGGGCCGGGGTGGCTGGTGTGGCGCTCGACGATCGTGCGCCAGGCGACGGCGGTCTCGTTGGCGTCGGCCGGGCGGACCATGGCCAGGCCCGGGATGGCGCGCAGCGAGGCCAGGTGCTCGACCGGCTGGTGGGTCGGGCCGTCCTCGCCCAGGCCGATCGAGTCGTGCGTCCACACGTAGGTGACCGGCAGCTTCATCAGCGCGGCCAGGCGGACGGCCGGGCGCATGTAGTCGGCGAAGACCAGGAAGGTGCCGCCGTACACGCGGGTCCTGCCGTGCAGGGCGATGCCGTTCATGGTCGAGCCCATGGCGTGCTCGCGGATGCCGAAGTGGATGGTGCGGCCGTACGGGCTCGCAGACTTCAGCGGGTTGCCCTCGGGGAGGAAGGAGCTGTCCTCGTCGATGGTGGTCAGGTTGGACTCGGCGAGGTCGGCCGAGCCGCCCCACAGCTCCGGGATGACCGCGCCGATCGCCTTGAGGGTGTCGCCGGAGGCCTTGCGGGTGGCGACGTCCTTGCCGGCCGGGAAGGAGGGGACGGACTTCTTCCAGCCCTCGGGCAGCTCGCCGGCCGTGATCCGGTCGAAGTCGGCGGCGCGCTGCGGGTGGGCGGCGCGCCAGGCCTCGAAGGTCTGCTGCCACTGGTCGCGGTCGGCCTTGCCGCGCTTGATGACCAGGCGGGCGTGCTGGATGACCTGGTCGCTGACCTCGAAGGTCTTCTCCGGGTCGAAGCCCAGGACCTTCTTGGTGGCGGCGATCTCGGCGCCGCCGAGCGCGGAGCCGTGGGCCTTGGCGGTGTTCTGGGCGTCCGGGGCCGGCCAGGCGATGATGGTGCGCATCGCGATCATCGACGGGCGGGAGGTCTCGGCCTTGGCCGCGGCCAGCGCGTCGGCGAGGGCGGCCACGTCGATGTCGCCGTTGGACTTCGGGGTGACCCGCTGGACGTGCCAGCCGTACGCCTCGTAGCGCTTGAGGACGTCCTCGGAGAAGGCCGTCTCGGTGTCGCCCTCGATCGAGATGTGGTTGTCGTCGTAGAGCGCGACCAGGTTGCCCAGCTGCTGGTGGCCGGCCAGCGAGGACGCCTCGGCGGAGATGCCCTCCTCCAGGTCGCCGTCGGAGACGATGGCCCAGATCGTGTGGTCGAAGGGGGACTCGCCGGCCGGGGCCTCGGGGTCGAAGAGGCCGCGCTCGTAGCGGGCGGCCATCGCCATGCCGACCGCGTTGGCGATGCCCTGGCCGAGCGGACCGGTGGTGGTCTCCACGCCGGCCGTGTGGCCGTGCTCGGGGTGGCCGGGGGTGCGGCTGCCGGCGACGCGGAAGGCCTTGAGGTCGTCCAGCTCCAGGCCGTAGCCCGACAGGTACAGCTGGGTGTAGAGGGTCAGGCTGGTGTGCCCGGGGGAGAGGACGAAGCGGTCACGGCCGGCCCAGGCCGGGTCCGTCGGGTCGTGGCGCAGGAACCGCTGGAAGATCAGGTACGCGGCCGGGGCCAGCGACATGGCCGTCCCGGGGTGTCCGTTGCCGACCTTCTGGACAGCGTCCATCGCGAGGACTCGCGCGGTGTCAACCGTGCGCTCGTCCAGATCGGTCCACTCGAATGCGTTCGTCGGCGCAGTGCTCACCCTGTCTCAGGGCTCCTTCCATTGAAGAGTGACCCCGTGAATGGGGACCGGGTCGGCCACGGCGCTGTGGTCCCGACGCTGGGTGGTGCCGGTCACGGAGGGTAGATCCCGCTTCTGCGTGCGAGCCTACCGTCCGGGCCGGGGCTCACCCTCCGTGCTGAGACAACCGGGATTTCCGCATGGTGATTCCCACTAGGCCGGTCTGACTGGTTTTGCCCCAGGCTCTCCTGTTTCGTGCCGCTCCGCCGCCGGGGTGGTCGGGACGGGCTAGCGGGGACCGCCGGGGACGGTTCGTGGCTTCACCCAGTCGGTTCACCCGGGGGTGTGCGGTTCGGCCTCGCCGGGGGACCCCGGAGCCGGATGGGATATATGGAACGTCTATGGTGTCGTGGTACGCGCAGAGCGGACGATTTCGGGACCCTTCGTTCCTGGGGACGCCTGCGAGGATTCATCTTCAGTTGGGGTGTTAGTGACCGCCGTCGAAACCCGTCCCGCCGGGGTCACCGGGGCGACGCCTGCGCACCGGCCGATCGGGGCCCGTGTCGGCGCGTTCGTCGCACTGACCAAGCCCCGGATCATCGAGCTGCTGCTGATGAGCACCGTGCCGGTGATGTTCCTGGCCCAGCAGGGCGTGCCGAACATGCTGCTGGTGCTGAAGGTCGTGGTCGGCGGCTACCTCTCGGCGGGCGGCGCCAACGCCCTCAACATGTACATCGACCGCGACATCGACGCGATGATGACCCGCACCGAGCGGCGTCCGATCGTCACCGGGATGGTGTCGCCGCGCGAGGCGCTGGTGTTCGGCGTCGTGCTCGCGGTCGTGTCGACGCTGCTGCTGGGCTTCGGTGTCAACTGGCTCTCCGCCGGGCTGGCGCTGGGCGCGCTGCTGTTCTACGTGTTCGTCTACACGCTGGGGCTCAAGCGGCGCACCTCGCAGAACATCGTCTGGGGCGGCATCGCCGGCTGCATGCCGGTGTTGGTCGGCTGGTCCTCCGTCACGAACTCGGTGTCCTGGGCGGCCGTGATGCTCTTCCTGGTGGTGTTCTTCTGGACGCCGCCGCACACCTGGGTGCTGTCGATGAAGGTGCGCGACGACTACCTGCGGGCCGGCGTGCCGATGCTGCCGGTCGTCAAGGGCAACGTGGCGGTCGGCAAGCAGGTCGTCATCTACTCCTGGGTGATGGTCGCCGTCTCGCTGGCGGTGTGGCCGCTCGGGCACATGAGCTGGCTGTACCCCGTCGCCGCGGTGCTGCTGGGCGGGGCCTGGCTGCGCGAGGCGCACGCGCTGTACGCGCGGGCCAAGGCCGGGATCGTGGGCGCCAAGCTCAAGGAGATGCGGCTGTTCCACTGGTCGATCACCTACCTGTCGCTGCTGATGGTGGTCTGCGCGGTCGACCCGTTCGTGAAGTAAGAGGTACGTGCGCGAGAGCCCCGGTCCGGTGGACCGGGGCTCTCGCGTTTCCGGGGCGGGCCCGGCGGGCTTCAGCGGGCGGGGAGCTCGGAGGGGCCGACGTGGCCGTCCAGCCAGTCCCGCAGCGGGCGGGAGGCGCGCAGGAAACCGGTGATCCGGGTGTGGGCGGCGCGGGTGCCCAGCCACGTCGCCGGCTCCCACTCCTGCCAGGCCACCAGGCCCTTGTGCCGCAGCAGCTCGATCCTGGGGTGGTCCTTGGGGTAGCCGCGCGGGGCCGTCTTGAGGGAGTCCCGGCCGAGCACCTGCGGGCCGTCCTGCTCCACCCGGGCGATCACCCGCTCCAGCTCGGCGCCGGTGACGTCCTCGGCGACGGCGGCGCGGTAGCGCTCCAGCTGGTCCGGGGCGAGCTGGTACATGCCGTTGCCGCAGGCCAGGCCGTCGGCGGAGAGCTGCACGTAGCCGCCGCTCTCCAGGTGCGCGCCGATGTGCGTCTTGTAGGGGGACTTGTCGGCGCTGAAGCGGACGTCGCGGTTCGGGCGGAAGATCTTCCCCGGCCCGAACTCCGGCTCCAGGTCGGCGAGCAGGTGCTCCATGGGGGCGCGCACGGCGTCGTCGTACTGCCCCTTGTGGGCCTGCCAGAAGGTCTTCGAGTTGTCGGCCTCCAGGTGCTCGTAGAAGTCGAGCGCCTCGTCCGGCCAGCCTTTGAACGTCACGCCTCCAGTATGTGTCCCGGTGCACAGGGTGCTCCCGTCGCCAGTCGCGCTACCGCTGGGTAGCATGCGGGCATGAGCGAGCGAAGTGAGCGAATCATCGAGAGGTGCGCACGGGTGAACGCCCCTGCCGAGCGAAGCGAGGCGGGCGCATGAGCAGCGCAGAGACCGCCGCCGCCGCGCCGGACGCCCGCACCGAGCGCCGCGCCAAGCGCATCGCCAAGAACCTGACCAGCTTCGCCAAGCAGCACGGCGGCAGCGCCGACGCGGTCGTCG
Organism: Kitasatospora sp. NPDC059577; assembly: GCF_042735475.1. Taxonomy (NCBI): domain Bacteria; kingdom Bacillati; phylum Actinomycetota; class Actinomycetes; order Kitasatosporales; family Streptomycetaceae; genus Kitasatospora; species Kitasatospora sp. NPDC059577. The sequence goes on from NZ_JBHWBZ010000008.1 coordinate 177,084, forward strand.
AGTACGTCGGTGCCGTGGCCACCCGGATCGTCGTGGTCGGCGCGGACGGCGCCTGGGGCGACCAGGTGGCCCCCAGCTACGCCGTGGGCCGCCGGGCCGCGGAGCTGGCCGGGCTGACCCTGCACGACGACTTCGAGGGCGAGCTGGGCCTCAAGGTCAAGACCGGTCCGTACGAGTGGAAGCGGATGGCCGGCATCCAGCTCGGCGGCTGACGCCCCCCGGACACCGCGAAGGCCCGGCTCCCCTCCGTGCGGGGGGAGCCGGGCCTCCGTCGTTCCGGGCGCCTCAGGCGGTCGCGGTCTGCGGTTCCCGGGCGGGCAGCTGTCCGGTGACGGGCAGGTCCCCGCGGGTGCGCAGAGCGAGCGGGATGCGGAGGGCGGCGATCCAGGTCAGCGCGGCGAGGAGCATGTGCAGGCCGACCATCAGCTCGGGGGCGTCGGTGAAGTACTGGATGAAGCCGAGTACGCCCTGGAGCACCAGGACGGCGAGCAGTTCCTTGGCACGGGCCTTGGCGGGCCGGGGGGCCTTCACGGCGGCGAAGACGAAGATCACCGCGATGGCCAGGCCGACCGAGACGAAGGCGAGGTCGGCGTGGAACTGGGCGAGGCGGTCGTAGTCGATCGGGATGCGGGGGACGATCTTGTTGTCCTTGGGCGTACCCGGGTGGTGGCCGGCGCCGGTGACCAGGGTGCCGGCCGCGACCAGCAGACCGATGACCGTCACCAGGACGTACGACAGCTGGTGGATCGGCCGGGCCACCGAGAGCACGGCCGGGCCGTCGCCCTCCTTCGAGCGCTCCCACATCAGCAGGGCGACCCAGACCAGGCCCATGGCAGCGATCATGTGCAGTGCGACGGTGTACGGGTTGAGGCCGGTCAGCACGGTGATGCCGCCGAGCACCGCGTTGCTCATCACCAGCCAGAACTGCGCCCAGCCGAGCTTGGTCAGGCTGCGCCGCCAGGGGCTGGGGGTCCCCCCGGCCGAAGGCTGGGTGGGGGTCCCCCCGGCCGAAGGGTGGGGGCGGCAGCGGGCGGCCAGGATCGCCCACCCGACCGCGGCGCTCAGCACGTAGGTGAGCATCCGGTTGGTGAACTCGATGACGCCGTGGAAGCCCATCTCGGCGGTGGGCGTCAGGCTCTCGTCGGTGCAGCGGGGCCAGGTCGTACAGCCGAGGCCGGAGGCGGTGAGCCGGACGGCGCCGCCGGTGACGACGATCACCACGCTCATCACCAGCGCGGCGAACGCGGCGCGCCGGACCATCGCGGCGGAGGGCTGCCAGCGCTCGGCGAGCAGGGAGAAGGGGGTACGCACGGGGTCAATCGTAGGCGGCCTTACAGGCGATCTTGGGGCGGGGCGCGGTGGCGCGGGCGGTGGTGGCCGCGGAGCCGGTGGTCGGGGACGCGCGGATGAGGGCGTGCGGACAAAAGGGGCATTCCGCTCGGCCATGATCAATGGTCTTGACCAATTGCCGTCCGGCCGCAAGAGTGCGCAAATGGTCCAGACCTTTTCCGGGCCAATCCCCCCTTTCCTCCCGCACCCAAGCGGAGACCCGCACATGCGCATATCCATTTCCGCCGCCGCGCTCGCGGTCGGCGGCTCGCTCGCACTGGCCGGCCTCGTCGCGCCGGCCGCCCAGGCCGTCGGCGCCGACCAGGAGTGCCGCGGCCTCGGGGTCGCCAACCTCTACGGCGAGTTCATCGAGGGCGACGACACCCACACCCCGGACGCCGAGGGCGCGGTCGCGGTCGGCGGCAACGCCGACTTCACCGGCGGCTTCTCGGTCGGCCAGGAGCTCACCGCCGCCGAGGTCGACGCGCTGCCCGGCAGGAACGCACTGGTCGTGGCCGGTCGCATCACCGGCCACAACACCCAGGTCATGAAGGGCAACGGCGTCTACGGCTCCAAGGTCGACGGCGCGGTCGTCCAGGCCCACCGGGGCGCGGTCGCCCAGGGCGCCTCGCCGATCGACTTCAAGGCCGAGTTCGCCAAGCTGAGGGCCGCCTCCACCGCGCTGGCCGCCGTGCCGCAGACCGCCGGTGCCACCGTCCGGGCCGAGGGCGCCAAGCTGACGTTCACCGGCGGGGACGCGAAGTACAACGGCTTCACCGTCGACGCGGCGAAGCTGCAGGGCGCCAAGGACATCTACCTCAAGGTGCCGACCGGCTCGGTGACGGTGGTCAACGTGACCGGCGGCTCGTACGACATGGCGGCGGCCGGGACCACCGGCTTCCACCTGTGGGACGCGGGCACGTCGGCGTTCGTCCTGGACGACAAGCTGCAGAGCGCGGCGGGCGGGGCGATCCGGGCCAAGCTGCTCTGGAACTTCCCGGCCGCGACCACGGTGGTCAAGAACAGCCAGGCCGCCTGGGCGGGCACCGTGCTCGCGCCGAACGCCGCCTTCGACCTCGGCAGCGGCGGCCCGGTCAACGGCTCGGTGATCGCCGCGTCGCTCACCGGCAAGGGTGGCGCGGAGACGCACCACTACCCCTTCACCGGCTGTCTTCCGGGCACCGGCGTCCCGACGCCGACCGGCTCGCCGACCGCGCCGCCGGTGGTGCCGAGCGGATCCCCGTCGGTGACGCCGAGCGGTTCGGCCTCCCCGGGCGGATCGGCGAGCCCGTCGGCGAGCCCGTCCGCGCCGAGCACCGGCAAGCCCGGCGCGAGCGCGTCGGCCGGCCCGTCGGTCTCCGGCTCGGCCACCGCTCCGGTGGCCCCCGGTTCGCCCGGTTCGCCCGGTCCGTCCGCAACGGCGGACGGCGGTGGCAACCTGGCGCACACCGGCTCGGGCCCGGTGCTGCCGCTGGCGATCGGCGGCGCCGTGGTGATCGCCGCGGGTGGCGCGATCGTGGTGGCGGCCCGGCGCAAGGCGACCAAGAAGGCCTGATAAGCCTGAAACGCCCGGATGTTCGCCGAGTGACCGAAGCGGCGCCCGCGGTGATTGAACCAGATCACCGGGGGCGCCGTTCTGTCTTGAAGGTGACGAAGTTCATTCAAGTTCGCCGAACTCGCGTTCTGCGAGGTGGCGGCCGTGATGGGCTGGTCATGCACATCAAGGACCGGACGGACAGACGAAATCCGGTCGTGCGGCGGGGTGTGGCGGGATGCGGGGGTGCCGGTAGAGTCCCCCGGACAGTCGTAGCGGGCCACCGCGAACCAGTCAACACGCCTGCTGCACAAGACCGTTCTGAGGGGAACAGCGTAATGGCGCGACAGCAGCGGCACATCGGGATCGGCGCGGCGGCACTTGCCGGCACAGCGGCGGCCGGTTTTCTCCTGCCCCTGGCGCTGGCCACCAACGCCTCGGCGCACGTGCCGAGTTGGTCGGTGACCTGCGACAAGATCGTGATCGATCTGATCAACTACAGCCCCAAGTCTGACGTGAAGAACACCGTCAGCCTCACCATCGACGGCGACAAGGTCCTGGACGCCAAGGCCTTCCCCGCCGAGTTCCACGGCACCTTCCCGGTGAAGGACCACACGGCCCCGATCAAGGCGACTCTGGTGGTTTCCACCTCGGAGAACCCGAACGAGAAGGGCTGGAACATCAACGAGACCAAGACCATCGAGCCGTGCCACACGCCGACTCCGACCCCGACCCCCACCCCCACCAAGACCCCCACCCCCACGCCGACGCCGACGAAGACGCCGACGCCGACGCCGACACCCACCGTGACGCCGACGAAGACGCCGACCCCCACGCCGACGCCCACCGCGACGCCGCCCGTGACCCCGCCGGCCACGCCGACCCCGAGCGACACCCCCGTCCCGGCGCCGACCACCAGCGGGCCGGTGCTCGCCCAGACCGGTAGCAACGACGCCACCCCGATCATCGCCGCGGCCGGCGGCGGCGTGCTGCTGGTCGGTGGCGCGCTCGTTCTGCTCGCCCGCAAGCGCCGTGGCAGCAGCGAGGGCTGACGCTCCCGACGGCCGTGAAGCCGCGACGCCCCCCGGCCGGATGAGGCCGGGGGGCGTCGTGCGTCATGCGGCCCGGGTGCCGTGCGTCGCGGCGTCGGGCGTCGCGGGGCGCGGAGCCGCTCACTCCCAGCGGAAGAAGCGGGCGGCCGCGGCCAGGCCGAGTACGGACCAGCCGGCCAGGATCCCGAGGTCCGCCCAGGGCACCCCGGCGCCGGTCTGCAGCACCGACCGCAGGCCGTCCGAGAGCGCCGAGATCGGCAGCACTTCCAGCACCGACCGCACCGCGTCGGGGAACTTGGCGAGCGGCACGACCACCCCGCCCGCGAGCAGCAGCAGGATGAACACCAGGTTGGCGGCGGCCAGCGTGGCCTCGGCCTTCAGGGTGCCGGCCATCAGCAGGCCGAGCCCGGAGAACGCGGCGGTGCCGAGGACCAGCAGCGCGACGACGGCCAGGGCCCCCTGCGGTGTCGCGAGCCCGTGCGGGGACCAGCCGAGCGCCAGCGCGATCACCGACAGCAGCGCGACCTGCAGTGCCTCCGTCACCAGGACGCAGCCGGTCTTGGCGGTCAGCAGCGTCCAGCGCGGGAGCGGACTGGCGCCGAGCCGCTTCAGCACGCCGTAGCGGCGCTCGAAGCCGGTGGCGATGGCCTGCCCGGTGAAGGCGGTGGACATCACGGCCAGGGCGAGCAGGCCGGGGGCGAGGAAGTCGACCCGCTTGCCGGGGCCCTCGACCGCGACGACGTCCACGGCGGAGAACAGCACCAGCAGCACGGTCGGGATGACCACGGTGAGCAGCAGCTGCTCGCCGTTGCGCCACAGCATCCGGGTCTCGAACGCGGTCTGCGCGAGCAGCATCCGGCCGACCGGGGCGGCGCCGGGCCGGGGGGAGTGGTCGGTGGCGACGGCGCCCGCGGCCGCCTCGCTCGGTGCGCTCATGAGCGGAGCTCCCGTCCGGTCAGGTCGAGGAAGACGTCTTCGAGGCTGCGGCGCTGGACGGACAGCCGTTCGGGCAGGACCCCCGAGGCCGCGCACCAGCCGGTGACGGTGGCCAGCAGCTGCGGGTCCACCGGCGCCTCGACGCGGTAGTTGCCGGGGGCGGTCTCGACGGCGGTGGCGCCCTCGGGCAGCTCCTTCAGCAGCGGGCCGAGGTCGAGACCGGGCGGGCCGTCGAAGCGCAGGGCGTTCTCGGCGCCGCCGCGGCACAGTTCCTCGGTGGTGCCGTCGGCGATCACCCGGCCGCGGTCCACGACGGCGACGCGGTCGGCGAGCTGCTCGGCCTCGTCCATGTGGTGGGTGGTGACGACCACGGTGACGCCGTCCCGGCGCAGGTCGCGGACCAGCTCCCAGGTGGCCCGGCGGGCCTGCGGGTCGAGGCCGGCGGTGGGCTCGTCCAGGAAGACCAGCTCGGGGCGGCCGACCACGGCCATCGCCAGGGCGAGCCGCTGCTGCTGGCCGCCGGACAGCCGCCGGTAGGTGGTCCGGCCGCAGGAACCGAGGCCGAGGCGCTCGACCAGGGCGTCCACGTCCAGCGGGTGGGCGTGCAGCTTGGCGGTGTGCCGCAGCATCTCGACGGCGCGGGCGCCCGCGTACACGCCGCCGGACTGCAGCATGACGCCGATCCGGGGCCGCAGCGCGGCGCCCTGGGTGACCGGGTCGAGGCCGAGGACGCGGACGGTGCCGGCGTCGGGGCGGCGGTAGCCCTCGCAGGTCTCGATGGTGGTGGTCTTGCCGGCGCCGTTGGGGCCGAGGACGGCGGTGATCGCGCCGGCCGCGATGGTGAGGTCGAGGCCGTCGACCGCGGCCTTGTCACCGTAGCGCTTGACCAGCCCGGCGATCTGGACCGCGGGTTCGGAGTGCATACCGGCGAGTGTAAGAGGCGGCTCACGGATCGCCCCCAGGGTGGGGTGGTGCCGACGGCCTCGATGATCGTTCCCCCAGGCCAGGTAAGGCTTACCTGCGTGATCGATGACACCGGTGAGGCCTGGATCACGGGTTGTCCCGACGGAAGTAATTACGCAACACTGGTGTTGTGAAAAACATGCGCGAGCACGCCCAGCAGCAGGAGGCCGAGTCGGTCTCCCACTGCGACGTGCCCGTGACGGCGGCCGAGGTGCTGCTGGACGGCCACCGCGCCACCCGGGACCGGGTCGCCCGGTCGATCCTGGACCACGGCCCGTCCTCCGCCGCCGACCTGGCGAACCGGCTCGGCCTCACCGCCGCGGCCGTCCGCCGCCACCTCGACGGACTGGCCGCCGCGGGCCTGGTCGAGTCCCGCGAGCAGCGGGTCTACGGCAGCCGCGGCCGGGGCCGTCCGGCCAAGGTCTTCGCCCTCACCGACGGCGGCCGGGACGCCTTCTACCAGGCCTACGACCAGCTCGCCGCCGACGCGCTGCGCTGGATCTCGGACTCGGTGGGCGGCGGAAAGGCGGGCGAGGAGGCGGTCGCCGCCTTCGCCCGGGCCCGTTTCGGCAAGCAGGGCGAGAAGTACCTGGAGGCACTGCGCCTGGCCGGGGCGGGGGAACGCACCGAGGCACTCGCCCAGGCGCTCAGCGCCGACGGGTACGCTGCCACGGTGCGGCGTGTCCCGTCGGCCGCGGCCAAGGCCCCGGCGGGCGCCCAGCTCTGCCAGCACCACTGCCCGGTCGCGCACATCGCCGAGCAGTTCCCGCAGCTCTGCGAGGCGGAGACCGAGGTCTTCTCCCAGCTCCTGGGCACCCATGTGCAACGGCTGGCCACCATCGCCCACGGCGACGGGGTCTGCACCACCTATGTGCCGGCACCCGGTGCCGCATCGTCGTCCGCCCGGCGTTCCGCGGGCCGCGACTCCGATGCAGCGCCGACTGCCGGTACGTCCACCGAAGATTCTGCGTCCGCGCGTTAGGAAACTCGCATGACTGACACCGTTTCGCACCCGGAGCTCGAGGGCCTGGGCAACTACGAGTACGGCTGGGCCGACCCGGACGCCGCCGGCTCCGTGGCCAAGCGCGGGCTCAGCGAGGAGGTCGTGCGCGACATCTCCGCGAAGAAGTCCGAGTCCGAGTGGATGCTGAACCTGCGGCTCAAGGGCCTGAAGCTGTTCGGCAAGAAGCCCATGCCGACCTGGGGCTCCGACCTCACCGGCATCGACTTCGACAACATCAAGTACTTCGTCCGCTCCACCGAGAAGCAGGCCGAGTCCTGGGAGGACCTGCCGGCGGACATCAAGGCCACCTACGACAAGCTGGGCATCCCGGAGGCGGAGAAGCAGCGCCTGGTCGCCGGTGTCGCCGCCCAGTACGAGTCCGAGGTCGTCTACCACCAGATCCGCGAGGACCTGGAGGAGCAGGGCGTCATCTTCCTGGACACCGACACCGCGCTGCGCGAGCACCCGGAGCTGTTCAAGGAGTACTTCGGCACCGTCATCCCGGCCGGTGACAACAAGTTCGCCGCGCTGAACACCGCGGTGTGGTCCGGCGGCTCGTTCATCTACGTGCCGAAGGGCGTGCAGGTCGACATCCCGCTGCAGGCCTACTTCCGGATCAACACCGAGAACATGGGCCAGTTCGAGCGGACGCTGATCATCGTCGACGAGGACGCCTACGTCCACTACGTCGAGGGCTGCACCGCGCCGATCTACTCCTCCGACTCGCTGCACTCCGCGGTCGTCGAGATCATCGTCAAGAAGGGCGGCCGCTGCCGCTACACGACCATCCAGAACTGGTCGAACAACGTCTACAACCTGGTCACCAAGCGCGCCGTGGCGTACGAGGGCGCGACCATGGAGTGGATCGACGGCAACATCGGCTCCAAGGTCACCATGAAGTACCCGGCCGTCTACCTGATGGGCGAGCACGCCAAGGGCGAGACCCTGTCGATCGCCTTCGCGGGCGAGGGCCAGCACCAGGACGCCGGCGCCAAGATGGTGCACATGGCGCCGAACACCTCCTCGCACATCGTCTCCAAGTCGGTGGCGCGCGGCGGCGGCCGGACCTCCTACCGCGGTCTGATCGAGATCGGCGAGGGCGCGCACGGCGCCAAGTCCAACGTGCTGTGCGACGCCCTGCTGGTCGACACGGTCTCCCGCTCGGACACCTACCCGTACGTGGACGTCCGCGAGGACGACGTGTCCATGGGCCACGAGGCGACCGTCTCCAAGGTCAGCGAGGACCAGCTGTTCTACCTGATGAGCCGCGGTCTGACCGAGACCGAGGCCATGGCGATGATCGTCCGCGGCTTCGTCGAGCCGATCGCGCGCGAGCTGCCGATGGAGTACGCGCTGGAGCTCAACCGGCTGATCGAGCTGCAGATGGAGGGCGCGGTCGGCTGACCCCCGACCGCAGCCGCCGTCCACTGATTTCCGAGGAAGAGAGCACAACGAACAGCCATGGCTGAGCAGAACACCACCGGCTCCACCACCGCCGGGTCGATCGAGGTCGGCACCGCCGGCGCGGGCGCGCAGCTCGCCGGCCCCGGCACCGGCCGGGCCACGGTCCAGCAGCCGATCGACGCGCGCGTCGCGGTCAAGCCGTCCTTCGACGTGAACGACTTCCCGGTGCCGCACGGCCGCGAGGAGGACTGGCGGTTCACCCCGCTGCACCGCCTCGGCGGGCTGCACGACGGGACCGCCGCTGCCGCCCCGCGCGGTGAGGACAAGGTCGAGTTCACCCTGCCGGACGGCGTCACCGCCGAGACCGTCGGCCGCGACGACGCCCGCCTGGGCAAGGCGGGCACGCCGGTGGACCGGGTGGCCGCGCAGGCGTTCAGCGCCTTCGAGCAGGCCCTGGTGGTCACCGTTCCCAAGGACGCGGTGCTGACCGAGCCGGTCAGGATCGACGTGCGCGGCGAGGGCGGCGTCCGCTTCGCCCACGTCGTGATCGACGTCAAGCCGTTCGCCGAGGCCGTCGTGGTGCTCAACCACGTGGGCACCGGCACCCGCGCCGCCAACGTCGAGCTGCTCGTCGGCGACGGCGCCAAGCTCACCTTCGTCTCCGTCCAGGACTGGGAGCGCGACGCCGTCCACGTCGCCCAGCACAACGCGCTGGTCGGCCGGGACGCCACGTACAAGTCCGTGGTCGTGACCTTCGGCGGCGACCTGGTCCGCCTGCACCCGCGGGTCAACTACGCGGGCCCCGGCGGCGAGGCCGAGCTGTTCGGCCTGTACTTCGCCGACGCCGGCCAGCACCTGGAGCACCGCCTGGTGATCGACCACGACACGCCGCACTGCCGGTCGAACGTGGCGTACAAGGGCGCGCTGCAGGGCCAGGACGCGCACGCGGTCTGGGTCGGCGACGTGCTGATCCGCGCCGCCGCGCTCGGCACCGACACCTACGAACTCAACCGCAACCTGGTGCTCACCGACGGCGCCCGGGTCGACTCGATCCCGAACCTGGAGATCGAGACCGGCGAGATCGTCGGCGCCGGCCACGCCTCGGCGACCGGCCGCTTCGACGACGAGCAGCTGTTCTACCTGCAGGCCCGCGGCATCCCGGCGGACGAGGCCCGCCGCCTGGTGGTGCGCGGCTTCTTCGCCGAGCTGCTCCAGCAGATCGGCGTGGCCGAGGTCCAGGAGCAGCTCATGGAGAAGATCGACGCCGAGCTGGAAGCGGCGGTCTGAACGCGATGAGCTTCCTCCGTGCCTGCGCGCTGAGCGACCTCCAGGAGGAGGTGCCCAAGCGCGTGGACCTCAACGGCGTGCCGGTCTCCGTCGTCCGCACCGACGAGGGGGTGTTCGCGATCAACGACACCTGCTCGCACGCGAACGTCTCGCTCTCCGAGGGCGAGGTCGAGGACTGCATGATCGAGTGCTGGCTGCACGGCTCCAGCTTCGACCTGCGCACCGGCAAGCCCTCCGGCCTGCCCGCCACCAAGCCGGTCGCTGTCTACCCCGTAAAGATCGAAGGGGACGATGTGCTCGTCTCCGTCAACCAGGAGTCCTGAGTACACATGGCAACCCTTGAAATCCGCGACCTGCACGTCTCCGTCGAGGCCGAGAACGGCCCGCGCGAGATCCTGAAGGGCGTCGACCTGACCGTGAAGCAGGGCGAGACCCACGCCATCATGGGTCCGAACGGCTCCGGCAAGTCCACCCTGGCCTACTCGCTCGCCGGCCACCCCAAGTACACCGTCACCGGCGGCTCGGTGCTGCTGGACGGCGAGGACGTCCTGGAGATGTCCGTCGACGAGCGCGCCAAGGCCGGCGTCTTCCTGGCCATGCAGTACCCGGTCGAGGTCCCCGGTGTCTCGGTCAGCAACTTCCTGCGCACCGCCGCCACCGCCGTCCGCGGCGAGGCCCCGAAGCTGCGGCTGTGGGTGAAGGAGGTCAAGGAGGCGATGGCCGCTCTCCAGATGGACCCGGCCTTCGCCGAGCGCAACGTCAACGAGGGCTTCTCCGGCGGCGAGAAGAAGCGCCACGAGATCCTCCAGCTCGAACTGCTCAAGCCGAAGATCGCGATCCTCGACGAGACCGACTCCGGCCTGGACGTCGACGCGCTGCGGATCGTCTCCGAGGGCATCAACCGGGTCCGCTCGACCGGCGAGGTCGGCACCCTGCTGGTGACCCACTACACCCGCATCCTGCGGTACATCAAGCCCGACTACGTCCACGTCTTCGCGGGCGGCCGCATCGTCGAGTCCGGCGGTGCCGAGCTGGCCGACAAGCTGGAGAACGAGGGCTACGAGGCGTACGTGAAGGGGGGCGCATCCGCGTGACCCATCCGTTCACCGGACTGCTCGACACCGACGCGATCCGCAAGGACTTCCCGGTCCTGCAGCGGCTGCTGCACGACGAGAAGCCCTTGGTCTACCTGGACAACGCGGCGACGTCGCAGAAGCCGCGCCAGGTGCTGGAAGCGCTGAACGCCTACTACGAGCGGCACAACGCCAACGTCCACCGCGGCGTGCACGTGCTCGCCGAGGAGGCCACCGCGCTGTACGAGGGCGCCAGGGACAAGGTCGCGGCGTTCGTCAACGCGCCGAGCCGCAACGAGGTGATCTTCACCAAGAACGCCTCGGAGTCGCTCAACCTCGTCGCCAACATGCTGGCCTGGGCCGACGAGCCGTACAAGGTCGACGCCGACTCCGAGATCGTCATCACGGAGATGGAGCACCACTCCAACATCGTCCCGTGGCAGCTGCTGTCGCAGCGCAGCGGCGCGAAGCTGAAGTGGTTCGGGCTGACCGACGAGGGCCGGCTCGACCTGTCGAACATCGACGAGCTGATCACCGAGAAGACCAAGGTGGTCTCCTTCACCCTGGTCTCCAACCTGCTCGGCACGGTCAACCCGGTCGAGACGATCGTCCGCAAGGCCCAGTCGGTCGGCGCGCTGGTCGTCATCGACGCCTCGCAGGCCGCGCCGCACATGGTGCTGGACGTGCAGGCGCTGGAGGCCGACTTCGTCGCCTTCACCGGCCACAAGATGCTGGCCCCGACCGGCATCGGCGTGCTCTGGGGCCGCCAGGAGCTGCTGGAGGACCTCCCGCCGTTCCTCGGCGGCGGCGAGATGATCGAGACCGTCACCATGGGCTCGTCCACCTACGCCCCGGCGCCGCACAAGTTCGAGGCCGGCACCCCGCCGATCGCCCAGGCGGTCGGGCTCGGCGCGGCCATCGACTACCTGTCCGGCATCGGGATGGAGAAGATCGCCGCCCACGAGCACGCGATCACCGAGTACGCCGTCGAGCGGCTGCTGGAGGTCCCGGACCTGCGGATCATCGGCCCGCGCACGGCCGTGGACCGCGGTGCCGCGATCTCCTTCACCCTCGGCGACATCCACCCGCACGACGTGGGCCAGGTGCTGGACGAGCAGGGCATCGCCGTGCGCGTCGGCCACCACTGCGCGCGGCCGGTCTGCCTCCGGTACGGAATTCCGGCGACCACGCGGGCGTCGTTCTACCTGTACTCGACGCCGGGCGAGGTCGACGCGCTGATCGACGGCCTGCACCACGTCCGGAACTTCTTCGGCTGACGGGACGGGGCAGGACGACCATGAAGCTCGACTCGATGTACCAGGACATCATCCTGGACCACTACCGAAACCCCCACGGCAAGGGGTTGCGGGACGGCGACGCCGAGGTGCACCACGTCAACCCGACGTGCGGCGACGAGATCACCCTGCGGGTGAAGCTCGACGGCTCGACGGTGGCCGACGTCTCGTACGAGTCCCAGGGCTGTTCGATCAGCCAGGCGAGCGCCTCGGTGCTCAACGACCTGGTGGTCGGCAAGTCCGTGGGCGAGGCGCAGGCGGTCCAGGAGGCCTTCCTGGAGCTGATGCAGAGCAAGGGCCAGGGCGAGGGCGACGAGGAGGTGCTGGAGGACGCGGTCGCGTTCGCCGGCGTCTCCAAGTACCCGGCCCGGGTCAAGTGCGCCCTGCTCAGCTGGATGGCCTGGAAGGACGCCACCGCCCAGGCGCTCGCCCAGCACCCCGCCGTGAACGACTGATCCCGCAGAGGAGGACAGACCATGAGTGACGAGACCACCTCCGCTGCGGAGGAGCAGGCCGGCATCATCGTCGGCACCACGGCCGGCACCGTTTCGGTCGAGGACCTGACCGAGGCCCTGATGGACGTCGTCGACCCCGAACTGGGCATCGACGTCGTCAACCTGGGCCTGATCTACGGCGTCCACATCGACGAGTCCGACGTGGCCACCATCGACATGACGCTCACCTCGGCGGCCTGCCCGCTGACCGACGTCATCGAGGACCAGGCCAAGACCGCCACCGACGGGCTGGTGAAGGACCTGCGCATCAACTGGGTCTGGATGCCGCCGTGGGGCCCCGACAAGATCACCGACGACGGCCGCGATCAGCTCCGCGCGCTCGGCTTCAACGTCTGAGGTAGCTGGTCGATCGTTGTTCCGCTGCCGCGCGAACCCTCGGGGGTGGCGCGGGCGCGGCGTTTTCCGGGTGTAAACCCCCCCGGGGTTTGCGGTTTTTGGCGGGGGGTGCCCCCG
>NZ_JBHWBZ010000008.1:189937-198106 GCF_042735475.1 Kitasatospora sp. NPDC059577
GCCCGCGCGCGCCTGGCCGCCCGTGACTGAGGGCGCGGGTGTGCGGGTGTCGGGTGGCCCCCCCCCCCCCCGCCCCGCCGGCCCCCCCCCCCCCCCCCGGCGTTTCCGGGGTGAACACCCGCGCGTGATCTCCTTTGTTGCGCGGGTTCACCGCCGTTCCCCACCGTCCACCCCCCACCCGCCTGCCGGCGGGCGCCCACCCCGGCCCTCGCCGCGCGCTGCCCGGCCAGGTGGCACGCGGCGCTGATGGAGCAGGGTGATGTACCTGCCGGAGCCCCTTCGGACCGGTGGGACAGCGCGCCTCAAGCGGCGATGTGTGCAGGCCGGCTACCAGCCATCGCGGAGCGCAGGGCGGTTCGGACTCGGGCAGCACCTGCGGCTGCCACCTCCGCCCCCTTGCCGAATGTGAGGGTTCGGGCTGCCAGGCCGGCACACGGGCGGCAGATGCCCGGCCGGGGCACGGGGTCGTGACACTTGGCGCACTCGGCGTACCGGGCCGGCGGCCGTGCGGCAGGCCGGGCGGGTGGCATCTTGTGTTCCAGGCGGTAGCGGAGCACAGCGGCCGCCGAGTGCACCGGGGTGGGCAGGCCCGGCAGCAGGGCGTGGGCGAGGTCGGCTGCGGTGCAGCCGCGTGCCAGCCACTGCGCCACCATCGGTGCCAGCTCCCGGACTTCGGCCTCGCCCAGGCGCAGTCGGGGCTCGGGGCGGATCACCCGGAACAGCGTGGCCGCTGCCTCACGGATCTCGGGTGCTTCCTCCTCTCCTCCCTGGTCGCTTTCGCCTGCCGGGCTTGTGGGGAGGGAGGGTTCTTGGTGCCGGTTCTTTACAACAGGGCTGCCAGCAGGGCCGGTTGCCGCTTCACCGGGCGCCGGACGGGTGGTACCCGGCGGCGCCGTGGCGTGTGGGGTGTCGTAGACGTGGGATTCGGTGATGATCGTGCCGTCGGGCATGCGGATCTTCTCGACCCGGTAGAAGCCGGCCTCAGTGAGCTCCTTCAACGCCTTGCGGATCGCGCCGCGTCCCTGGGGGCTGCTGTCGGCCATGTGTCGTCCGTCTTCGCGCCAGCCGTCGGGGCGGGAGAGGAGGTCCGCGAGCAGGCCTCGGGCGGTGTAGCTCAGCCGCCGGTACTGGAGGACGGCGTTGGGTAGCACGGTGAAGTTGCGCACGTGAGCGCTACGATGGATCCGCATCTGGAGTTGGTGCTCCTGGTGCCGGACCCCGGAGCGTTGGCGCGCTGCCGGGGTCGCCTGTTTTTGATTGGATTACGGAACGTACCACGACACTTGACGCAGCGTGAGACGTTCACGACATTCAGTGCGTGATCAGCGCGCTGACGCAGCTGCCGGATTGCGGCTACCTGGCGGCGAGAAGGTGCCCGCGGTCGACGGCCTTGCGGAGGACCGCGGCGATTTCCGGGGCAGGAGGTTGATCGCGTCGAGGGCTTCGGTGGTAAAGGGGATCTCCTCCAGGAAGTACTCGCCCCGGCCTTCCTGGCTGAACTCGGGCCCAGTGCGATCCTCGAAGCTCCACTTGTCGACGGTGGCGAGGTAGAAGTCCTGGCGCTCGTCGTCCGTCTCGATGGTGTGGAGGAGACTGACGATCTCGGCCTCGCCCGCGATTTCCTCGCGGACCTCGCGCCGCAGGGCGTCCTCGGGGCTGGCGTCGGTCGGTTCGATCTTGCCGCCGACGATCACCCAGTACGGGTCGATGCCGGGGCGGATGCGCTTGATCAGCAGCGTGGTGTCGTTCGGGGTGAGGAGGACGGCTCGGACTCGGTGCTGCATGGTGGCCTGCTTCTTGTTCGGCGGGACGGGCGGTCAGGCGGCTTCGGCCTGGTCCATTGCGACTGCACTCGGCTGTGCGAGCCAGACCAGCCGTGCGGTGATCCCCGGACGCCCGGCGAAATGGCGCAGGGCCAGATCGGGGGATGCGAGGGTCATTCGCACCTGCCCGTCGATGCTGATCACGTGCGCCGGCCCGCCGTGGTCGACGAACCCCCAGGCCACGACCCACCCGTCGACGTCCGGGAGTCCCTCGCCACACACCTGGACGACGGCGAACAGACGGGGTGCGGTGTCGAGCACGAGCCCGCACAGCTCCTGGTCGAAGGTCAGGCCGGCCGGGTGCCGAGACATGACCGGACGGGAGTTCTGCGGCGGCGCAACAGCCATGGAAGTTCTCCTACGTGAACGGGAGTTGGAGGCGACGCTGGCGCCATCACGGGCAGCGGAACAGCTCGCACTGGGCGGTGTCAGATCGGCGAGGCCAGGACGCCTCGTGGCCAATGGCCGAGCCAGAACGCGGCGGTGGACGGTTCGGGTTGGCCCTCGGTGGAGCCGTCGTGAGGCAGCAGTTCGGTGGGGGCGATGTAGCCCTCGCCGGGATCGAGCCGCAGCCGGAAGACACGCAGGGGCAGCCCGAGGGCGGCGTAGGCCCGCAGGTCGTCGGTGTGCGGATAGCGGTCATTGGGGTCGGTGTGGAGACAGCGGCAGATGGCGCGGATGTCGAGGCTGCCGAGCAGGAGGTAGCGGGTGCCGGGGCCGAGGTTGAAGCACAGGCGTCGGCGGCCGGTGTGCTTGGAGCGGTAGTTCAGCTTGTCCCAGTTGTCGATGTGCAGGCCGATGCGGCGGCCGTCCTGGTAGTTCGGGGTGGTGGTGAGGGCTTTGGCAGGGCTGGTGGTGCGGCCGACGTGGAAGGCATCCGGGTCGCCGAGCGGGTCGGCGAGGGACGCGAGGCCGGCCGGGGCCGGGCCGTCCGGGAGCTTCGCCAGTTCCACTAGGGTGCTGTCGGCGGTGAGCCCGGTGGGGCGGAGGCTGGCGGCCTCCGAGGTGGTGAGGGATTGCCAGGGGCCGACCGGGAGGACGGCCCCGTCCTCGTAGTCGAGGTCGCCGTGGGCGATGCGGACGCCGGTGGTGTCGCACCTGGCGATGAGGGCGACGGGGTCGGTGTGGGCGATCGCGAGAGTCACGCGGGTTCCTCCCGGGCGTGGTTCACCGGTCGTCGAGGGTGTCTGCGAAGGTCACGTCGAGTTCGGCGATCAGGGCTTCGGCGAGTTCGGCCTGCTGGGTGCGGTCGATGAGGACCTTGGCGAGGTTGGCGACGCCGCGCAGCGTGGTGAGGTCGTTGCCTCGCAGGACGAGGCCCTGGTACTTGCCCCGGCCGAACTCGGTCAGCCGCAGGGTGCAGGCGTCCAGGACCGCGTTGCTCAGGTCGCAGCCGGTGAATGACGCCTCGACGAGCACGCACTTGGTGAAGGCGACCGGGCCGGTGGCGCGGACCTGCTCGAAGGTCGAGTAGTCGAGCTTGCAGTTGTCGAACAGGACGTTGTCCAAGGTCGTGCCGGTGACGGCGGCGCCCATGACCTTGCAGTTGCGGAAGACGACGCGGGAGAGCTTGCTGTCGGTGATGCGGGCGGTGGCCAGGTCGCAGGTGTCGAACTCGACGGAGTCGAGGCGGACCTGGTCGAGCCGGAAGCGGTCGGCCCGCAGGCCGGCGACGCGGCCGGTGATCAGGCGCGTCTCGGCGAGGTCCAAGTCCCGGAGGTCCGCGTCGCCGTACTGGAAGTCCTGGACCAGGCCACGGGCGGACTCGAGGGTGGTGACGTTGGACAGGTAGAGGCCGGGTTCGTTCAGGCGGGGCAGGGTCACGGTGACGCGGCCGAGAGTGATGCTGTCCACGGGGCTCCGATCTCGGGTGGTGGCGGGGGGGGCCCCCCCCGGGGGGGGCCCCCCCCCGGGGGGGGGGGGGGGGGGGGGGTGGGGGGGGGGGGGGGCGGGGGGGGGGCCCCCCCCCCCCCCGCGGCCCCCCCCCCGGCGCTGTTCGGCTGGTGCGGCTAGCTCTTGTTCGGCCAGTTGTCCCAGGTCGGCCGGTTGTCGAACGACGATCCGGCGTTGTCCCAGGTGGGCCGGTTGTCGAACGGGTCGGCGCTGGGGCCGGCCACGGCGGCACCGGTGAGGTCGGCGACCACGGCGGTGTCGCTGGCGGCCAGGAGTTCGAGCAGGGTCATGCGGCTTGCTCCTCTCGGACGGTATCGGACAAGGCGGTGACCAGGGCCTGCCGGGACACGCGGCAGTAGTTCGTCTCGGTGGTGTCCAGGCGGCCGTTCTCGAAGTAGCGATTGCCGGCCTGGGCTCCGCGGCAGAAGCCGAAGAACTGGCAGGTGGCCTCGCACTCGTCCAGGCCGGTCAGGAACTCGCGCACGTACGTGAGCTGGTGTGCGCGGTCCAGCATGGAGCCGATGGTCTGCTCCAGGACGTTCCCGGCCCGGAAGTTCTCGTAGGCCGGGTCGGTGATCCCGGCGAGTTCGGGGGAGAGCAGGACGACGTCGCCGTTGGAGGCGATGGTCGGGATCGGGTCGATCAGCGTGCGGTCCC
Organism: Kitasatospora sp. NPDC059577; assembly: GCF_042735475.1. NCBI lineage: Bacteria > Bacillati > Actinomycetota > Actinomycetes > Kitasatosporales > Streptomycetaceae > Kitasatospora > Kitasatospora sp. NPDC059577. The sequence goes on from NZ_JBHWBZ010000008.1 coordinate 194,311, forward strand.
AGTCGTCCCGGCGGCCGTCGCGGACGGCTCGCAGGTAGGCGCCGAGTCGGTCGACCTCGCGGATCGTCAGGCCGGGGTGGCGGCGGGACCAGGCGATGGTGCGGTGCCAGAACTCGCGGGCCTGTTCGGCGGTGGGCACTGCGCGATCGGTGTTGACGCCCTCCCTCTCCTCCATATTCAGGCCCACGGTGTGACAGCCGAGGTCGGCCATGAAGTCGAGCAGGGTCTCCGGGTCTCCGACGCTCTCCGCGCTGACGACGGAGATCACCGAGAAGCGGATGCCGTGTTCGCGCAGCTGCCCGACGCCCTTCATGATCCGGTCGAAGGCCTGGTGGCCGGCCCAGTCCACGCGCCGGCGGTTGAGGGTGGCCGGGCCGTCGATGCTGACCCCGACACGGAAGCCGTACGCGGCGAGGAAGTCGCACCAGGCCGGGGTGATCAGTGCGGCGTTGGTCTGCACCGAGTGCTCGACCAACCCGGCCTGCCGCAACGGCTCGAACGGGGCCAGCAGCTCCGCGAGCCGCGTGCGGCCGACGGCCAGCGGCTCGCCGGCGTGCCAGACCACCTCGACCGGCTCCGGCGATGCGGCAACGGCGAACTCGGCGACGGAACGGGCCACCGCCTCGGCGATCGCGACCGGCATCGGGGCCCGCCGCTTGCGGTCGGGCAGGTAGCAGTAGGTGCAGTCCAGGTTGCAGAAAGGGTCCGCCTGGAGAACGACCGTCCTCGGACGACGGGCGATGCGGCGCCGATATCGGGCCGGGGAATGCATCATGCTGCCCCTCCAAGGGCGGAGACTGGGCCGGCGCAGGGCCGTTCACGGGACGGGATCCCGCGCTGGAACCGCCCGGGGCCGAGCGGCGTGCAAACAGTGAACGACCGTCACGTGCCAGATGGTGAGGCAAAGTTGACAGCACCGTGGTCCCAGCCCGACCGGAAAACTTGACCGTCTCATTACTCGACCCCCTGCGCGGCACGTGACAACACGACTACGTTGATCGCATGGTGGCTGACGTTCCGCTCCGCCTCCGGATGGCCGAACGCCGGATGACGAAGGCCGAGTTGGCGCACGAAGTGAACACCGAGATCAGGACCCTCACGGGGAAACCCGGCTCCGTGTCAGAGCGCACGGTGCACAACTGGCTGACCGGTGCGACCCGGTGGCCGCCGGTGAAGATCCGCCTCGCACTCAGGGCAGTATTCGCATGTACGCCCGAAGACCTGGGCTTCGTCCCGACCGGGCGGGCTCGCACCACACCGGAGGACGACGTGAGGCGACGCGACTTCATAGCGGCGGCCGGAGGTGCGGCCGTGACCGTGCTCACGAGTCCCCCTGCCGTGGCATCGAGCGGCCGGATCGGGATCGGTGACGTGCGGAGACTGCAGACCCGCTTCGCCGAGGTCATCGCCAGCGACCACCGCCATGGCGGTCGGCTCAGCATCGAGACCAAGGCGACCGCGCTCGCCGAGGAAGCCCTCAACCTGCAGAAGAACGGCACCGCGACCCAGCGGGTCCGGGCCCAGCTGTACGCGTGCGCGGCATCGTTCATGTCCTCGGCGATGTGGGCCGCGATCGATGGCCGTCGCTTCGGCGCCGCCCTCAAACACCACCAGAAGGCTGCCACCCTCGCGGCGATGTCCGGCGACTCCGGTATCCAGTTCCGAATCTGGTCCCACGCGGGGAGCCTGTACCGGCACCTCGGGCAGACAGGCGACGCGCTCGCCGCCAATGAGGTCGCCCGCAGCCTGCCGATCGCCCGACGCGACCCGCTGTTCGCCTCCCTCGGACACGCCCGCCATGCGGCGATCCACGGCCTGACCGGGGACTCCAATGCGGTCCGCCGGTCCATTGGGCACGCACAGGACGCTCTCAACCGCGCCGACCTCGGTGTCTCCCGACCAGTGTGGATCACCGCCTTCTACGATCAGTCCGAACTGGACTCCCTCGCCCTTGCCGCCCACCTCGCGGCCGCGAACTGGGAGGACGCAGAAGCACACGCACACCGCAGCATCGCCCAGCGGCGTGACACCATGCAGCGGTCCCGCGCGATCACCACCGTCCGGCTCGCCCGGGCCCAGCTAGGGCAGGGCGATCTGGAGCCCGCGGTCGCCACCGCGATGTCCGTCCCGGCCGAGGACTCCGAGCACCCCCGCGTCACCCGGATGCTGGCCGCCTTCGGCACCTCGCTGCACCAGCTGGCCGGCGGCAGCGGCTCGGACCGTACTTGGACGGCGTACGCCCACAACACCTGGAGGACCACCGCGTGACCGTCGAACTCCGCCACCACACCATCCTGCCCCCCGAGGCCCGGCAGGACCTGCTGGACGTGTACACCGATGTGCGGGCCCCTCTGCTGCACCTGCCGAACTACCGCGTCGACGTGTTCGTCGAACGCTTCGATCGGCATGCCACCGAGCCCGGCTTCGAGCTCGTCGTCGGCTACGACGGCGAGGTACCGGTCGGGTACGCCTACGGCAACACGATCGAGGCGGGCGACCGATATTGGACGCGCATGACCGAGCCCCTTCCGGACGGCTACACAGAGGCCCCGGCTCTGGCCATCAAGGAGATCGGCGTCCGGATCCCGTGGCGGGGCACGGGTGCCGCCCGCCGGATCCACGACGGCCTGCTGCGCCGCCGGCCCGAGGAGCGTGTCACCCTTCTGGTCAACCCGCTCGCAGGGGACGGCAAGGTCCAGCGGCTCTACGAGACCTGGGGCTACCAGGCGTTCAACGCGCAACAGCCCTCTCCGGACTCGCCCCGGCTGACCGCGATGATCCGCCCGATCCACTGAGCCTGGGGCGGCGGGCCGAGTGCGGCACGCACTCGAAAATCGCCCGCGCCTACAGCGCGCAGAACTGCATGGACGAAGCTCTCGCGCTCGTACTGGACGCCGAGGAACCGGCCCGAGCAGGTCCGCTACCACTTCATCCCCCGACACCTGTTGGCCGACTGGGTCCGCCAACAGCACGGGAAGTCCAGCTACTTGCTGGCAGGCGTCGCGCAGCGGCTCCAGATCGTCGCGTGACGCGGCTGGGCGGCTACAGTCGTCGCCATGAGCGACTCCCAGTCCCACGAGGTTGTGGCCCAGCCCCGCTCCGCCGCGGGGGTGCTCTTCTTCGACGAGGACGACCGCGTCCTCCTCGTGAAGCCGACCTACAAGCCGGGCTGGGAGATCCCCGGCGGCTACCTGCACGCCGGGGAGACCCCGAGCGAGGGCGCGGCCCGGGAGGTCAAGGAGGAACTCGGTATCACTCCGCCGATCGGCCGCCTGCTTGTCGCCGACTGGGCACCCCATGCCACCGAGGGCGACAAGCTCCTCTTCGTCTTCGACGGCGGCGTCCTCCCGACTGGCGAGCTCGACAACATCACCGTCGACCAGGTGGAGATCGGCGAGTATGCCTTCCACACCACCGACCAGTTCGACGCACTCCTCATCCCGCGCCTCGCCCGCCGCGTCCACGCGGCCTGCGTCGCCAGGGCGAAGTCAGAGACCGTCTACCTGGAACACGGAGCGACGCGCCTGTAACTGCGCGGCGACGACATCCGCTTCACCGTCTACGTCTGCGGGCGGTCAAGGTGGGTGCATGTCGCCGGTTGTGGCGTTCGGGCACAGGACTCTGCCCGAGTCTTCGGTAGGACGGGGTCCTCTCGCTTCCGGCAGGTCATTCGTCCTGCCCCACCAGCGCCGCGGGGGGGGGGGGGGGGGGGGGGGGGGGGGGGGGGGGGGGGCTGATATAAAATAAAAAAGAACAACTCATCAATACTAACTCTAATAATTGGAGTGTATCTCTA
>NZ_JBHWBZ010000009.1:0-13802 GCF_042735475.1 Kitasatospora sp. NPDC059577
CGACGCCGATCCGGGCCTCGTTCATCATGTGGAACATGTACGCGAGCCCGTGGTGTGGCGCGCCCCCCCCCTGGCCCCCCCCGCCGCCCTTCCCCCCATTTCCGGGTCCGAACGGCGGGCGGAACGCAGCCGGGCCGCCCGCCGGAGCGGACGGCCCGGCCGGGGCTCAGCGGCCCCGCAGCTCCCGGTAGCGGGCGACCAGCTCGGCGGTGGAGCTGTCCAGCTGCTCGGCGCCCTCTCCGGTGAGCAGCACCGGCTCGATCCGCTTGGCGAGCACCTTGCCCAGCTCGACGCCCCACTGGTCGAAGGAGTCGATGTTCCAGATCGCGCCCTGGACGAACACCTTGTGCTCGTAGAGGGCGACCAGCTGGCCGAGCACCGACGGGGTCAGCTCACCGGCCAGGATGGTGGTGGTCGGGTGGTTGCCCTTGAAGGTCTTGTGCGGGACGAGTTCGGCGGGCACTCCCTCGGCCGCGACCTCCTCCGGGGTCTTGCCGAAGGCCAGCGCCTGGGTCTGGGCGAAGAAGTTCGCCAGCAGCAGGTCGTGCTGGGCGACCAGGCCCGGGAGCAGGTCGGCGACCGGCTTGGCGAAGCCGATGAAGTCGGCCGGGATCACCTTGGTGCCCTGGTGCAGCAGCTGGTAGTACGCGTGCTGGCCGTTGGTGCCGGGGGTGCCCCAGACCACCGGGCCGGTCTGCCAGTCCACCGGGGTGCCGTCGCGGGTCACCGACTTGCCGTTGGACTCCATGTCCAGCTGCTGCAGGTAGGCGGTGAACTTGGACAGGTAGTGCGAGTACGGCAGCACCGCGTGCGCCTGGGCGTCGAAGAACGCGCCGTACCAGACGCCCAGCAGGCCGAGCAGCAGCGGGACGTTCTCCTCCGCCGGGGCGGTGCGGAAGTGCTCGTCGACCAGGTGGAAGCCGTCCAGCATCTCGCGGAAGGCGTCCGGGCCGATGGCGGTCATCAGCGAGAGGCCGATGGCCGAGTCGTAGGAGTAGCGGCCGCCGACCCAGTCCCAGAACTCGAACATGTTGGCGGTGTCGATGCCGAAGTCCTGGACGCCCCGGGCGTTGGTGGACAGCGCGACGAAGTGCTTGGCGACCGCCTCGGTGCCGGCGCCCAGGCCGTCGAGCAGCCAGTCGCGGGCGGAGACCGCGTTGGTGATGGTCTCGATGGTGGTGAAGGTCTTGGAGGCGACGATGAACAGCGTCTCGGCCGGGTCGAGGTCGCGGACCGCCTCGTGCAGGTCGGCGCCGTCGACGTTGGAGACGAAGCGGACGACGAGGTCGCGCTCGGTGTACGAGCGGAGCACCTCGTAGGCCATCGCGGGGCCGAGGTCGGAGCCGCCGATGCCGATGTTGACGACGGCCCGGATCGGCTTGCCGGTGTGGCCCTTCCACGCGCCGCTGCGGACCCGGTCGGCGAAGGCGGCCATCTTGTCGAGGACGGCGTGCACGCCGGGCACCACGTTCTCGCCGTCGACCTCGACCACGGCGCCGCGCGGGGCGCGCAGCGCGGTGTGCAGGACCGCGCGGCGCTCGGTGGTGTTGATCTTCTCGCCGCGGAACATCGCGTCCCGCAGCTCGGCGACGCCGGTGGCGGCGGCGAGTGCGCGCAGCAGCTCCAGCGTCTCGTCGGTCACCAGGTGCTTGGCGTAGTCCACGTGCAGGTCGCCGACCCGCAGGGTGAGGCGTCGGCCGCGCTCGGGGTCGGCGGCGAACAGCTCGCGCAGGTGGGTGTCGCCCAGTTCGGTCCGGTGCTTGGCCAGGGCGGCCCACTGCGGGGTGCGGTCCAGCGGGGTGCGGGAGTCGGCGCGGGTCTCCGACATCGGTGGGTCCTCGATTCATCTGGGTGCAGAAACCGGCAGGGCCAGGCGTGAGCCCCCGAGGGTGAGGGTCTCGGTGCGAGGTCGTGCGGGTACTGGTGGTGCGCCGACTCCGTTGACGGCCTGCCCGGGTTCAGCCTATGCAACCCCGGGGGCGGTCGCGCACATTCCGCCCACCGGCGGACAGGACGTCACTTCCGTTCCGAGCGCAGGTCGAGCCCGCGCAGCACCTGGTCGACCAGTTCCGGGTCGGCGCCGAGCTCGCTGCGGGCGACGAGCATCTCGCGGCGGGAGGCCGCGATCATCTCCTGCTCGACGTCCCGGGCGGCCCGCCACTGGGACAGCCGCAGCTTGGCCTCGGCGGCCTCCTCCTCGGCGTAGTTCTCCGGGCAGAGCCGGGCCAGCCGGTCGTGCTGACGGTCCCGCAGGCGGTCGGCGACCTCGGCCGGCAGCCGGTCCTGCTCCTCCAGCTCGCCGAGCCGCGTGAGCCCGGCCTTGGCGGCCCGCCACCAGAGCTGACGGACGGCCTGCTCGTGCTTGTCCTGGTCGATGTCCAGCCGGAGCCGCTTGGCCACCCAGGGCAGGGTCAGGCCCTGCACCAGGAGCGTGAAGAGCACCACGCTGAAGGCGATGAAGACGAGTCGGCCGCGCTCGGGGAAGTCCGCGCCGGAGTGCAGGGTGAGCGGGATGGCGAGCGCCAGCGCGACGGTGGCCACGCCGCGCATGCCGGACCACCAGAGGACCACGCTCTCCTTCCAGCTGAACGGGGTGTCCTCGTCGTCGCCGCTGCGCAGCTTCCGGGACACCCAGCCGGCCGGCAGCAGCCAGAGCAGCCGGACCACCACCACGACGGCGATCACCACGGCGGCGTCGCCGATGAAGCCGGTCCAGCCGCGGCCGGCCTCCTTGAGCACGGTGGCCAGCTCCAGGCCGATCAGGCCGAAGGCGACGCCGGTGATCAGGATCTCGACCACCTCCCAGAAGGCGTTGCCGACCAGCCGGTAGGCGACGGCGTCGGCGTCGGAGGCCCGCTCGGCGAGGTAGAGCGCGCAGACCACGACGGCGAGCACGCCGGAGCCGTGGATCTCCTCGGCGATGGTGTAGGCGGCGAAGGGCACCAGCAGGTTGAGCGCGACCTGCTGGGTCGGGTCGTCCAGGCGTTCGGCGAGCTTGGTGTTGACCCAGCCGAGGACGACGCCGACGACCACGGCCAGCACCGCGGACAGGACGAAGCGCAGCACCGCGCCGCCGACCGAGAAGTCGCCGCTGACCATGGCCTCGATGGCCAGCGAGTAGATGACGATCGCGGTGACGTCGTTGAACAGGCCCTCGCTCTCCAGGATCGACACCAGCCGGCGGGGCAGGCCGACGCTGCCGGCCACCGCGACGGCGGCGACCGGGTCGGGCGGGGAGACCAGCGCGCCGACCGCGATCGCGGCGGCGAGCGGCAGGGCGGGCAGCAGCCAGTGCACCGTGCCGGCCACCGCGACGGTGGTGACCACCACCAGGGCGATGGCCAGCAGCAGGATCGAGCGGGCGTTGGCCTTGAAGTAGCGCACCGAGGAGCGCCGGGCGACGGCGAAGATCAGCGGGGGCAGGACCAGCGGGAGGATCAGCTCGGGCTCGATGGTGACGTCCGGGATCTGCGGGACGATCGCCATGACGATGCCGAGCAGGGTCATCAGGACCGGTTGCGGCACGCCCGTCCTGCGGCCGAGCGGCATGGTGACCACGGAGGCGAGCAGCACCAGGAAGAACAGGGGCAGCTGGCCCACGGGGAGATTCCTCTCGACGGACGGACGCACGGCTGAGCGCCGCCCAGGATAAATCTGACAATGCACCCATCAGTGAAGACGCGCTGAACGACCCCTTGACCTCAAGCGCACTTCAGGACCGAGGATCGGTACCGGTCGACGGGAGCCGTCGGCCGGTCGAACGGGTGGGAGCAGACATGAAGGCGGTCACCGTGACGCGGTCCGGCGGTCCGGAGGTCCTGCGGGTCACCGAGGTGCCCGATCCGCAGCCGGGCCCGGGCGAGGTGCGGGTGCGGGTGTACGCGGCCGGGGTGCAGCCGGTCGACCTGGCGATCCGGGAGGGGTTCCGGCCGCCGGGACTGACGGTCGAACCGCCGTTCGTCCTCGGCAACGAGTTCGCCGGGGTGGTGGACCGGGTCGGGCCGGACAGCGGCGGCTGGAGGGCCGGCGACGAGGTGCTGGGCTTCCGGCTGCTGGACAGCCACGCCGAACTGGTCACGGTGGACGCCGCCCAGCTGGTGGCCAAGCCCGCCGGGATGCCCTGGGAGCAGGCCGGCTCGCTCTCCGCCTCCGGCCAGACCGCGCACACCGCGCTCACCCTGCTCGGCGTCGGCCCCGGCGACACCGTGCTGGTGCACGGCGCCTCCGGCGGGGTCGGCACGGTGGCCGTCCAGCTCGCCCGGGCCCGGGGCGCCACGGTGGTCGGCACCGCGAGCGAGCGCAACCACGCGTACCTGCGCGAGCTGGGCGCGGTCCCGGTCGCGTACGGGGAGGGGCTGGTCGAGCGGGTCCGGGCGGCGGCGCCGCAGGGGGTGACGGCCGCCTTCGACGCCGCCGGGCGGGGTGCCCTGGAGGCCTCGGTCGAGCTGGTCGCCGACCGGGACCGGATCGGCACCGTCGTCGACTTCGAGGGCGCCGGACGGCTGGGCGTGCGGCTGCTGCGCACGCAGCGCACCGCCGCCCGGCTGACCGAGCTGGTCCGGCTCTGGGAGGCGGGCGGGCTGCGGCTGGAGATCGCCGAGTCCCTCCCGATGGAGCGGGCCGGGGAGGCCCACCGCTTGGTCGGCACCGGACACGTCCGGGGCAAGGTGGTGCTGACCATGTGAGGCTCCGGGCACGACGCCCCGGGGCCCCTGGCCCCCCGCCGGGCCGATTGTGTGTTTCGGCCGCTGACCAGGTAATGTTCTCCACGTCAGCAGGCGCCGCTAGCTCAGTTGGTTAGAGCAGCTGACTCTTAATCAGCGGGTCCGGGGTTCGAGTCCCTGGCGGCGCACAGACAGCCGGAAGGCCCCTTGCGAAAGCGAGGGGCCTTCCGGCATTTCCCGTGCGGTCGGCGCGCTCCCCAGCGGCGCGCTCCCCAGCGGGCGCTCCCCGGCGGGCTCGGTCACCACCGCCCCGCCCGGGCTGGTGACCGAACCGCTGTCGAACCGCCTGCTGCTGCGGCCGGACCGGGCCCAGGGGGTCGTCCTCAGCCCCGGGCCGGCGGGAAGGCGTGGCGGCGGGCGGCGGCGAGCACGGCGAGGACGGGGAGCATCAGGGCGAGGACCGTCCAGGGCAGGGCGCCGGTGCCGAGGCCGTCCAGGACGAGTCCGCCGACGACCCCGCCGGCCGCCATCGCGACGTTCCACAGGGTCACCAGCACGGCCTGGGCGGCGTCCGCCCGCTCGCCGCCCGCGTCACCGAGGGCGGTCTGCAGCAGGGTCGGGACGCCGCCCCAGCCCAGGCCCCAGAGCAGCGCCGCCGCGTACACCGGCGGCGCACTGTCCGACCACAGCGCGAGGACGCCCGCCGTCACCGCGACCAGCAGTGCGCCGCCGATCGTCAACCGCCGCAGCCGGCGGTGGATGTGGGCGCCGGTCAGCCAGATGCTCGCCATCGAGGCCAGGCCGAAGACCAGCAGGACGGTGCCGGTGGCGCCGCCGAGGCCGGCCCGGTCGAGGAAGGGCGCGATGTAGGTGAACAGGATGGTGTGGGCGAGCACGTAGAGCACGGTCACCGTGAGCACCGGCACCACGCCGGGCACGGCGAGCGCGTGCCGGACCGGCACGCGCTCGCCGTCGGGCCGGCCCGGCTCCTCGGGCAGCAGCGCCGTGATCCAGCCGACCACGCCGACCGCCAGTGCCGACATGACCAGGAACGGCACCCACCAGGCGGACATCCGGCCGAGGAAGGTGCCGACCGGCACTCCGAGCGACAGCGCCACCGGCACGCCCGCCATGGCGACGGCCATCGCCCGGCCCTGCTGCTCGACCGGCACCAGCCGGCGGGCGTACCCGGCCAGCAGCGCCCAGGCGAGGCCGGCCGCGACGCCCGCGAGGAAGCGGGCGGCGAGGGTGAGCGGGTAGCTGCCGGACACCGCGGTCACCGTGTTGGCCACGGCGAAGCCGCCCATCGCGGTGAGCAGCAGTCGCTTGCGGCCCCAGCCGGCGGTGACCGCGGCGAGCGGGATCGCGGTGGCGGCGGAGCCGATCGCGTAGACGGTGACGGTCTGCCCGGCGGCCGACTCGCTGACGCCGAGGGACTCGCCCATGCCGGGTAGCACCCCGGCGGGCAGGTTCTCGGTGAGCGCGGTGACGAAGACGGCGGTGGCCAGGGCGAGCAGGGAGGGGAGCGGGAAGGGCTTGCGGGGTACCGGGGTCGGGAGTCGTGTGGTCGCCATGGGGACCATGCTTGGACCTCACACCGGTGTCAGGTTCAAGCGCGTCGGGTCCGAGCACGGTCCCGTTGGCGTCGGTCAGCGGCCGAAGTAGCCGTCGAAGTTCCGGGAGAACTCCTGGCCGCCGAACCGGTCCCAGTTCACCGACCAGGCCATCAGCCCGCGCAGGTTCGGCTGGGCGCCCGAACGCGGCACGTACGTCCCGCAGTTGGTGAGCTTGGTGAGGCAGTCCAGGGCCTTGTCCACTTCGGCCGGGGCGACGTAGCCGTTGCCCGCGTTGGTGGTGGCCGGCATGCCGATGGCGACCTTGGAGGCCGGCAGCGCCGGGAACACGTTGTTCGCGTTGCCCGCCACCGGGAAGCCCTTGAGCAGCATGTCGGTCATCGCGACGTGGAAGTCGGCGCCACCCATCGAGTGGTACTGGTTGTCCAGGCCCATGACGGAGCCGGAGTTGTAGTCCTGGACGTGCAGCAGGGTGAGGTCGTCGCGCAGGGCGTGGATGACCGGCAGGTAGGCCCCGGCGCGCGGGTCCTGGCCGCCCCAGGGTCCGGATCCGTAGTACTGGTAGCCGAGTTGGACGAAGAAGGTCTCCGGCGCCATGGTCAGCACGAAGCCCGGGCCGTACCTGGCCCGGAGGGTCTTCAGCGCGGAGATCAGGTTGACGACGACCGGGGTGGTCGGGTTCCTGAAGTCGGTGTCGCCGGTGTCGAGGGAGAGCGAGTGGCCCTCGAAGTCGATGTCCAGGCCGTCCAGGCCCCACCTGTCGATGATCGCCGAGACCGAGCTGACGAAGGTGTCCCGGGCGGCGGCGGTGGTCAGCTGGACCTGGCCGTTCTGGCCGCCGATCGAGATCAGCACCTTCTTGCCCTGGGCGCGCTTGGCGGCGATGGCGGCCTTGAAGTCGGCGTCGGACTCGACGGTCGGGCACTCGGTGGCCGGGCAGCGGTTGAAGCGGATGTCGCCGGAGGTGACGGAGGTGGGCTCGCCGAAGGACAGGTCGATGAAGTCCCAGGAGTTCGGGACGTCGGCCATCCGGGTGTAGCCGGCACCGTTGGCGTAGCCGGCGTGCAGGTAGCCGACCAGGGCGTGGCTGCCGGTGGGCGGGGTGCCGGTGGGCGTGCCGGTGGGCGTGCCGGTCGGGGTCGCGGTGGGGGTGCCGGTCGGGGTCGCAGTGGGGGTGCCGGTCGGGGTCGCGGTCGGCGAGGCGGTCCCGGTGGGGGTCTGCGTCGGCGTGGGCGTCGGCGTCGGGCTGGGCGCGCCCGGGCCGTCCAGCGAGACGTCGTCCGCGTAGTAGGTGCCCTGGCCGTACCAGCCGTGGGTGTAGACGGTGGCGCTGGTCTGGGTGGCGCCGGTGGTGAAGCTGACGCTGAGCTTCTGGTACGAGCCGCCGGTGCCGGGGGTCCAGGTGCTGGGGCCGCCGCCGTCGACGCCCAGGTAGACGTAGGAGCCGTTGACGTACGCACTGAGCGTGTAGGTGGTGTTGGGGGCGACGGTGACGACCTGGCCGCACTGGGCGGTGTCGCCGGCCGTGGCCGCGCCGGCGAGCGCGTGGCTGCCGCCGTGCACCGGGGCGGTGACGACGCTGCCGGTGCCGCTGCCGCAGCTCCAGGGGCCGAGCGAGCCGGACTCGAAGCCTCCGTTGACCAGGAACTCGCCGGCCGAGGCGGCGGGGGCCAGGCCCAGGGTGACGCCGGCCAGGGTGGCCGCGGCGACGGCGGAGGCGGTGCCGGCGACGAGCGCGGCGCGACGGGCCCGGGGGCGGGCGGGTGAGCGTGGGGGCATGGATCTGCGCATGGGGGCGCTCCTGCGGTGGCACGGTCGTGGGGGACGTCCGAGGGCACGCCGGAGCACGCGCCAGTGGGGGGAACGGCCCGGCCTGGCACCCTAGTTGGACTAGACCACTGAAGTGGATCCGGCCGTACGGTGTCAATGGTCCAGACCGGCTCCGGCCTTCTCCGGTTGCCGGGTGTGACACCCCGTCGAAGGATGGAGGGGTGACCCCGCCCGGCTACCTCCGCTACCCCCACCTGCACCACGGCCTGCTCACCTTCACCGCCGAGGACGACGTCTGGATCGCCCCGCTGGACACCGCCGGCGCCGTCACCGGCCGGGCCTGGCGGGTCACCTGCGACCGCACCCGGGTCAGCCACCCCCGCTTCTCCCCCGACGGGACCACCCTCGCCTGGACCGGCTGGCTCAGCCTCACCCCCGAGGTGTGGACCGCCCCCGTCGACGGCGGCGAGGCCCGCCGGCTCAGCTTCTGGGGCAGCCAGGACACCCGGGTGCGCGGCTGGCTGCCGGACGGCGAGGTGCTCGCCGTCACCTCCTTCCACGAGCCCTTCGGCCACTACACCTGGGCGCACGCCCTGCCCGCCGACGGCTCCCCCGGCCAGCGGATGCCCTGGGGCCCGGTCGGCGACGCCCAGATGAGCCGCGAACGGACCGTCCTGCTCACCGGCGCCGCCCCGCACGAACCGGCCGCCTGGAAGCGCTACCGGGGCGGCGCCGTCGGCCGGCTCTGGGCGGACGGCAAGCGGATCCTCCCCGACCACACCGGACACCTCGCCTCCCCCATGCCGGTCGGCGGACGGGTCGCCTTCCTCTCCGACCACGAGGGCATCGGCAACCTCTACTCCTGCCGTCCCGACGGCACCGACCTGCGCCGGCACACCGACCACGCCACCTACTACGCCCGCGAGGCCGCCACCGACGGCACCCGGATCGTCTACCAGCACGCCGGCGACCTCTGGCTGCTGGACGGCCTGGACGCCCCCGCCCCGCACCGGCTGGACGTACCGCTCGGCGGCGCCCGGGCCGGCCGCCGCCCCTACCAGGTCGGCGCCGCGTCCCAGGTCAAGGACCTCGCCTGCGACCGGACCGGCCGGGCCGGGGTGATCACCGTGCGCGGCAGCCAGTACTGGCTCACCCACAAGGACGGCCCGGCCCGCGCGCTGGCCGACACCCCCGGGGTGCGGACCCGGCTGCCGGTCGTGCTCGGGCACACCGGCGAGGCGGCCTGGATCACCGATGCGGAGGGCGCCGACGCGATCGAGGTGATGCCGCTGCCCGGGCACGAGGCGACCCCGGGCTCCGGCGGCGGGGACCGGCACCGACACCGGGTGCTCGCCGCCGGCCGGCTCGGCCGGGTCCTGGAGCTCACCGTCTCCCCCGACGGCACCCGCCTCGCCGCCTCCTCCTCGGACGGGCGGCTGCTGCTGGTCGCCACCGACGACGGAGCCGTACGCGAACTGGCCTCCTCCGAGTACGGACCGGTCTCCAGCGCCCGGTTCTCCCCCGACTCGCGGTGGATCGCCTGGTCCCAGCCGGTCGCCGGGCGCTCGCTGCGCCGGATCAGGCTCACCCGCACCGCGGCGCCCGCCCCGATCACCGAGGTCACCGACGGCCGGTTCGAGGACGAGCAGCCGGTGTTCACCCGGGACGGCCGCTACCTGGCCTTCCTGTCCTGGCGCGGCTTCGACCCGGTCCACGACGTCCACACCGGCGACCTCTCCTTCCCGCTCGGCTGCCGCCCGTACCTCGTGCCGCTCACCGCCGACACGCCCTCGCCGTTCGCCGCGCAGGCCGAGGACGGCGCCCCGCGCGGGGACGGCGGCGGCGACGGCACCGTCCGGGTCGAACCCGAGGGCATCGGCGACCGGCTGCTGCAGTTCCCGGTGATCGCCTCCAAGTACTCGGCCACCGACGCGGTGCGCGGCGGCCTGGTCTGGCTGCGCTGGCCGATCTCCGGCACCCTCGGGCAGACCTTCGCCAGCCCGGAGGACACCTCGGGCCGCCCCTCACTGGAGCACTTCGACCTCGCCCGGGGCACCCGCAGCACACTGGTGGACAAGCTCGACGGCTACGCGGTCTCCGGGGACGGCGGCTCCGTCGTCGTCTACTCGGCCGGGACGCTCCGGGTGATCCCGGTCTCCGCGCCCTCCGCCGGCACCGGCGTCGACCTGCGCCGGATCACCCACACCGTGCACCCGGACGCCGAGTGGCGTCAGGCCTACCACGAGGCCGCCCGGATCGTCCGCGACCAGTTCTGGGACGAGCGGATGTCCGGCCTGGACTGGCCCGCCCTGGTCGCCCAGTACGAACCGCTGCTGGAACGCGTCTGCTCACCCGACGACTTCGCCGACCTGCTGCGCGAACTCCTCGGCGAACTGGGCACCTCGCACGCCTACGTCACCACCTCCCGGCGCGCCGAGGGGCCCTCGCTCGCCCAGCAGCCGCTCGGCCTGCTCGGCGCCAGCGCCCACCGCTCCCCCGAGGGGCGCTGGCTGGTCGGCCGGGTGCTGCCCGGCGAGTCCTCCGACCCGCGCGCCCGCGCCCCGCTGGCCGCCCAGGGCGTCCGGGAGGGCGACGAACTGCTGTCGATCGCGGGCCGGCCGGTGGACCCGGTGCGCGGACCGCTGCCGCTGCTCGCCGGTACCGGCGGCACCACCGTGGAACTGGCCCTGCGCACCGGCGAGGACGGCCCGGTTCGGCGGATCACGGTCACCCCGCTGACCGACGAACGGCCCGTCCGCTACCAGGACTGGGTGACCAGACGCCGTTCCCTCGTCCGGGAGTTCAGCGACGGACGGTGCGGCTACCTGCACATCCCGGACCTCGGCGGCTCCGGCTGGGCGCAGTTCAACCGGGACCTGCGGCGCGAACTGGACAAGCCCGCACTGGTCCTGGACGTCCGCGGGAACGCCGGCGGCAACGTCTCCGAACTGGTGCTGGAGAAGCTCACCCGGCACGTCCTGGCCTGGGACTTCACCCGGGACCGCCAGCCGGTCCGCTGGCCGCGGCACGCGCTGCGCGGCCCGCTGGTCGCCCTCGCGGACGAGGCGACCAGCTCGGACGGCGACGTCATCATCGCGGCGATCAAGTTGCTCGGGCTCGGCCCGGTGATCGGCAACCGCACGTGGGGCGGGGTGGTCGGGATGTCGGGGCGGCACACCCTCGGTGACGGCACCCAGATCTCGGTCCCGAAGAACGCCTCCTGGTTCGGCGGCGGCCTCGGCTGGTCGGTGGAGAACCGGGGCGTCGAACCGGACGTGCACGTGCTGCGCACCCCGGGCGACTGGGCCCGGGGGCGCCACCCCGAGCTGGTCACCGCCGTCCAGCTCGCCCTGGAGCTGCTGGAGGACGCGCCCGCCGCGGCACCCCCGCCGGAGTCCACGCCCCGGCCGGACCTGCGGCGCCCGCCGCTGCCACCGCGGGAGCGGTGACCGGCGGGATTGTGGGAGCAGTTGCCGGCAGGGGTGGCCGAACCGGTGACCGGCGCAGTGGTGACCGGCGGGGCCGGTGTCGGCCCCGCCGGTCGGGGCGGCCTCGGTCCCAGGCCTCAGCCCCAGACCTCAGCCCCAGACCTCAGCCCCAGATCTCGGCCCCGGATCTCGGCCCCAGACCTCGGCCCCGGATCTCGGCCCCAGGGATCAGTCCCAGGGGTCGCCCTCGGCCGTCATGTTCTCGGCGGCGCGCCGGTCGGCCTCCTCCTGGGAGAGCCGCTCCTGGGCCATCCGCTCCTGCGCGTCCCTGCTCCGCTCGACGTCGTCGCCGAACGCGTCGACGGTCTCGTCGTGGGCGAGCGCGGCCCGCTGGGCGGCGTCCTCGCCGGTGGCCTCGTGGTGCGGCGGCCGGTGGAACAACCTGTCGAAGATGCCCATGACTCCTCCTCCGGAGGGGAATGTCGGAATACCGGGCTGCCCCCACTCTCACACCGTGACCGGGCCGACGCACCTCGGGCCCGGTTGAGCCCTTGGTCCCTGGTGGACGCGCCCAACGGCCGTAGCCGGGCGGTGCCCGGCGGGCGCAGGGTGGAGCCGTCGGCCGAACTGACGCCACCGTTGGAGCCCGCTGTGACCGTCGTCCATCCCGCAAACCCCGCCCGGCGCACTGCCGAGGACCCGCACGACGGACCGCGCCGACGGGTCGGCCCGCTGGCCGCGCTGGACGGGCGGCTGCCCGGCGCCCACGACCTGCTGCTGATGCAGTGCCCCGGTTCGCTGCGCCCGCTCGCGGGCGGCGAACTGCCGGACTGGGCGCGCGCCGTGCTGCGGGTGCACCCCTGGGTGACGGTCGGCCGGGCGCCGGCGGTGGTCGGCAGCCCGGCGGACCTGCCGCACCCGCAGCGCTGCACCCGGGACCCGGAGGCCGCGCCCGAACTGTGGTTCCCGGTGACCGTGCGAGGCCCGCGCCCCGGGCAGCGGCTGGACGCACTGGCGCCCTGGGCGGCGGTGGCCCGGACGCTGCGGCCCGAGCAGCTGGCCGAGCGGCGCCGGCGGCTGGCCCCCGAACGGCTCACCGGGATCCCGGCGCTGGCCCTGCTGCCGGAGGTCGGCCGGCTGGTGGCCGACCACCGGATGCCCTGGGGCCCGATCGGCGCGGTCGGCTACGAGCTGGGCAGCGGGGTTCCGGTGACCGGGCCGCTCAGCCCGCTGCGGCTGGTGCTGCGCTCGCCGCAGCCGGTCAGCCGACGCGACGCGCTGCAGTTGCGGCGGGCGCTCACCAAGCTGCCGGTGCCGGTGCAGGCCGCACTGGAGACCCGGCACGGCTCGGTGCAGCTGGCCGAGTACGCGGCGGGGGTGCACACCCTCACCCTGCTGACCCCGTACGGCCCCCGGGAGGTCCACGACCCCTGGTTCCCCCGGGGCCCGTTCGCCTGACGGCCCGCCCGCCGGCCCCCCGCGCGCAGTCCCGGAGAAGAACGACCCGCCGCCGATGTCGATCCGGCCGGGTCGGCTCCGACGTCCTCGCGTGCGGCGCCCCGCCGCACGCTGACGTGACGAGACCCGGCGAGGAAACCCGTGGACCAACTGCTCAGAGTGATGAACTTCAACGTCTCGGCCGACGGGATCGGCGCCGGTGAGCACCAGAGCCTGGAACGGCCGTTCGGCCTCGACGGCCCCGAGCGGCTGTTCGCGTGGGCCGGAGCCACCGCGAGCTGGCCGATGCGGACGGACCCCGGGGGCAGCCGGGGCCTCGACGACTACTTCACCCGGGACTTCGCCCGCAACATCGGTGCCGAGATCATGGGCCGCAACAAGTTCGGGCCGCAGCGCGGGCCCTGGCAGGACCACGAGTGGCGCGGCTGGTGGGGCGCGGAGCCCCCGTTCCGCACTCCGGTGTTCGTCATGACCCACCACGGGCGTCCGTCGATCACGCTCTCCGACACCACGTTCCACTTCGTCGACGGCGACCCGGCCGCCGTCCTCGAACGGGCGCGGGCAGCGGCGCAGGGCAGGGACGTCCGGCTCGGCGGCGGTGTCACCACGATCCGGCAGTTCCTCGACGCCGACCTCGTCGACACCCTGCACGTGGTGGTCTCCCCGGTGGAGCTCGGGTCCGGGCTGCGGCTCTGGAAGTCCCCCGACGAGTTGCTCGACCGGTTCCACCTGGAGGTCGTGCCCAGCCCGAGCGGCGTCACGCACCACCTGTTCTGGCGCAAGTGACGCGAGGGGCCCCCCCCCCCCCCCGCGCGGGGGGGGGGGGCGCGGCGCCCCCCCCCGCGCCCCGCGGCCCCCCCCCCCCCCGGGGGGGGCGGGCGCGCGGGGGGCCCGGTAGCGCGCGCCGG
>NZ_JBHWBZ010000009.1:13812-17114 GCF_042735475.1 Kitasatospora sp. NPDC059577
GGTACCACCGTGTTGGTGGGCCCACGCGCCGCGGGCCACACCCACAAGTTGTGCTGCGCCAGGGCCGCCGCGGCCCCCCCCCCCCCGGGGGGGGGGGGGGGGGCCTCGGTGCTCACGCGCCGGCGCCGGCCGTCAGCCGCTGACGCTGGGTGCGCCGGTCTCCAGGTGGCCGGTGAACCGCTGCGACCAGCTGCTGTCGGCGTCCACCGTGACGGTGAAGTCGTACCAGCCGTTGGTGTAGGCGACGGCGTTGAAGTAGTCGCTGACGCTGCCGCCGGCCGGCACCTGGTAGGTCCAGGGGCCGTCGGTCCGGTAGTTGTTCGGGGCGATGGTGAAGGTCATCGGGGTGCTGCCGTTGTTGGCCAGCTTGAACCAGAGGGCCAGCTTGCCGGTGCCGGCCTCCACCGCGTACGAGGCGGTGACGGCGGCGTTCTTGCCCGCCTTCGTCGCGTCGCCCTTGAAGCGGCGCAGGAAGCGGTTGGGGCCGACGACGGTGAGGTCGTACGGGCCGCCGCCGAAGCCGGTGCCGCAGTTGAAGAAGTCGCTGGTGCTGCCGCCCGGGTCGACGGTGTACTGCCAGGGGCCGCCGCTGCGGTAGGCGTTGGCGTACGCCGCGAAGTGTGTGGACTTGGAAGCGCCGTTGGCCATGGCGATCCAGACCTTCATCACCCCGCCCGAGCCGAACTCCAGGTGGTCCAGGTTGGCGTTCGGCTGGTACGGCAGGGCGCGGGCCGGGCGGGTTCCGGACTCCTGCAGCGGCAGCTGGTTGTTCACCGGGGCCGGGTTGGGCAGCGGGCCGCAGGCGGACAGGCCGATGGTCTGCGAGGTGTCGGGCAGCGCCGGCAGGCCGTACACCGGGTTGGCGAAGTCGAACACGCTGGTGAGGTCGCCGCAGACGCGCCGGCGCCAGTCGCTGATGTTCGGGCTGGTGGCGGGCCTGCCGAGGGCGGCCGTCCAGACCTCCAGGAAGCGCAGCACCGAGGTGTGGTCGAAGGTCTCGGAGTTGACCCAGCCGCCGCGGGTCCAGGGCGAGACCGCGATCATCGGGACGCGGAAGCCGAGGCCGATGTTGGTGCCGTTGTAGAACTCGCCCGGAGTGCCGGCCGGGGCGACCGGCGGCGGCACGTGGTCGAAGAAGCCGTCGTTCTCGTCGTAGTTGATGAACAGGACGGACGAGTCGTAGACGTTCGGGTCCGCGTTGAGCGCGTCGATCACCATGTGGACGAAGTGCGCGCCGTCGGCCGGGGTGGCGTACGGGTGCTCGGAGGAGGCCTGGTCGGGGACGATCCAGGAGACCTGCGGGAGGGTGCCGGCCAGCACGTCGGCCTTGATCGCGGCGGCGATGTCGTCCGGGGTCCTCCCGGTGACCTTGGGCACCGAGCCCATGCCCTTGACGGCCAGCGGGCTGCCCGCCGCGGCGCCGGAGAACTGGTTGAAGTAGGCGAGGGCGTTGTCGCCGTAGTTGTCGGCGGCGTTCTGGTAGACCTTCCAGCTGACCCCGGCGTTCTCCAGGGCCTCGGCGAAGGTCTGCCAGCGCAGGCCCTTCTCGTCGCCGCCGTCGTAGGCCGGGCCGCCGGCGGCGCCGGACGGGTCGATCTGACCGGACCAGTGGTAGGTGCGGTTGGGGCCGGTCGCGCTCAGCACCGAGCAGTGGTAGGCGTCGCAGATGGTCCAGTTCTCGGCCAGCGCGTAGTGGAACGGGATGTCCTGGCGGGTGAGGAAGCCGAGCGTGCGCACGTTGCCCTTGGCCGAGACCCAGTTGTCCATCTTGCCGCTGTTCCACGCGCTGTGCTGGTCGCCCCAGCCGTGGCTGAGGTCGCCGTTGCACTGGGCGAGGCGCTCCGGGTCGGCGCCGCCGGCCGGCTTGGTCTGGCTGAACTGCCACGGGTACTGGCGGCTGAACAGGCCGTTGGGCTGGTTGAAGACGCTGTAGCCGCCGGCGATCTGGATCGCGCTGCGGTCGGCGAAGCCGCGCACTCCGCGCAGCATGCCGAAGTAGTGGTCGAAGCTGCGGTTCTCCTGCATGAGGATCACCACGTGCTGCACGTCGTTGATGGTGCCGGTCTGCCGGAGCGTGGTGGTGGAGGCCACCGCGGGAGCGCCCGGGGCGGCGCCCGCGGCACCGGTGCCGGCCACCGCGAGACCGGCCGCGGCCGCCCCGGACAGCGTGACGAACTTCCTACGACTCAGCTCGGCCATCAGCCCGGCCCGTCCCTTCGCTGGCGATGTTGTGTACACAAGTCGGGGCTCACTCGATCGCGGAGAAGTCTCCACCGGTGCGGGGCGGGCCACCAGATGCGCGCAGCAGGTTTGGCGGACTGTTCGTCCTGCGGTCACCGAGCGACGCCGGGCTGAACGCGGGACGGAAACGCCGGGGAGGGACGGGGGGGGATCCGGTCAGCGGTCCTCGACCTCGATCCCCAGCGCCTGGGCGAACTGCGGCGCCAGCTCCAGCAGCTGGGGGGAGCTGATGACCGCGCCGCGCAGCCCCTGGTGACCGTCGGCCAGCCCCAGCCGGACGGCGCCGCGCAGGTCCGTCCTGCTCAGCGTCGCACCGCGCAGCCGGACCTCCTCCAGTGTCGAGCCGGGGAAGGACACCCCGGTCAGCTTGGCCTCGCCGAAGTCCACGTCGCGCAGCAGGCAGTCCTCGAAGACGACGTCCCGCAGCACGGCCGACCGCAGGTTGACCGCCTCCAGCTTGCAGCCGCGGAACACGACCCGGCGCAGCGCCGAGCCGTACCCGGCGACCCCGGCCAGCACGCCGCCGACGAAGGCGCTGTCCTGCCACTCGGAGTCGCTGAGGTCGCAGGCCACCCAGCGGCCGGCCTGCACCCAGACCTCGTTGAACCGGGCCTGGCGCAGCTTGACCCCGCTGAGCGCGACACCGGTGAAGGCGCACTCCAGGAAGGCCGCCCCGGCGCCCGACTCGTCCGTGTGCTCGCCACCGTCGAAGTGGACGGTGTCGTACCGCTCGTCGCTGCGCAGCGGCCCGGTGTGCGGGCGCAGCAGTTCGGCGTACGGCAGGTCGTCGAGCCGGTCGGGGGCGGAACGGGGCATGGGGCACCTCGCGGTCGGGCGGTCGGGTCTCGCCCGCATGCTCGCACGCGGCACCGACAACGCCCCGCACCGACGACGCCCGCACCGGCGACACGTCGCAGCGACGTCGTCCGCGCCGAGCGGGACCGGGACCGGCGCAGCCCCGGGGGGGGGCGGGGGGGGGGGGGCGCGGGCGCGCCGCGGCGGGCGGGGGAGACGGCGCCCCGCGCGGAGAGGGAGGTCGTGGGGGGGAGCGAGTCGCTGTG
>NZ_JBHWBZ010000009.1:17124-41724 GCF_042735475.1 Kitasatospora sp. NPDC059577
GCCCCGCGCCCGCCCCGGGCCGGGCCGGGCGCGGGCGCGGCGCCGCCCCCGCGCGGGCGGGGCGCGGGCGGCGGCGCCGCCCCCCCCCCCCCCCCCGACGGGTCCGTCAGCCGCGCGCCCAGAGGGAGTTGACGCGGCTGCGCTCGGTACCGTTCGGGTAGGGGTTGGTGCAGGAGGTGCCGGGGCCGCCGCCCGACATCAGCTCACTGCACGGGCCGGAGTAGTGGTCCGGCAGGCCGAGCACGTGGCCGGTCTCGTGGGCGGTCACCCGCAGCGAGTTGTACTGCCGGTTCTGCTGGTAGTCGAGGAAGACGTAGCCGCGCCCGTGCCCGTCGGTGCTGGCGTAGGAGCCGCGGCTGTCGTTGCCCTCGTAGTACTTGAAGTCGGCGGCCGAGCCGGAGCGCAGCTGGACGTTGGCGACCGAGCCGTTCCAGATCTGCGCGGCCTGGGATATCTGGTTGCGGAAGGTCGGGGCCGAGCTGGCGTCGTAGGTGACCACGACGGTCGCCAGGCCGGGGTTGGCGGCCTGCTTGGCCTTCGCGGAGGCCATCACGGCCTGGAAGAAGGCCTGGTTGTCCGCGGTCTCGGCGGCCGAACCGGCGTACGTCGAGGCGGTGTAGCCCTGCGTGGCCGGGGCGGCCGGGGCCGCGGCGGCGGCGGTGGCGGGCAGCACGGCGAGGCCGGCCGCGAGGGCGAGGCCGAGGGTCGCGGACAGCATGGATCGCTTCATGTGGGGGTCTCCGATTCCTGTGGTGCCGTGGCCGGTTGGGGGCCGGCTTCGGGGGACACCTGGTCAGCGGGTGATGTCCCAGAGCTTCGGGCAGCCCGGCGGGCGCGCGGATGATGTCAACCGGCGATAGCTCCGTGCAATACCCGTGGGATTTCGCCGATTCGAGCGGCCTTTCCCTCGTCTTGACCCAACCGTGCCCCTGGCATTCCGTTCCGGTGGGGGCTAGGCTCCGATGCGGGGAAGTACCCGGAGCGGGGGGGGGGGGGGGGCGGGCGCCGCGGGCCCCCCCCCCCCCCCGCGCCCGAACTCCCTTACCTGGTGGCCGGGTTCACTGCCGCGAGCCCGTTCGCCCAGAGGTAGTCGACCTGGCTGCGCTCGTTGGCGTCGGGGTAGGGGTTGGTGCAGGAGGGGCCGGGGCCGCCGCCCGACATGAGTTCGCTGCACGGGCCGGCGTAGTCGTCGGGCAGGCCGAGCACGTGCCCGGTCTCGTGGGTGGTGACGCGCACTGAGTCGTACTCCTGGTTCTGCTGGTAGTCGAGGAAGACGTAGCCGTGGCCGTGCCCGTCGGTGCTGGCGTAGGAGCCCTGGCTGTCGCTGCCCTCGTAGTACGAGAAGTCGCCGTTGCCGCCGGTCTCCTGGAGCCGCACGTTGTGCACCGAGCCGTTCCATATCTGCGCGGCGCTGGCGATCTGGCTGGTGAAGGAGGGCGCGTTGGCGGTGTCGTAGGTGACGGTGACGGTCCGCAGCCACGGGTTCGCGGCCCGCTTGGCCTTGACCGAGGCCACCACGGCCTGGAAGAAGGCCCGGTTGTTCGCGGCCTCCGCGGCCGAACCGGCGTGCGCCGCCGGGGTGTAGCCCTGGACGGCCGGGGCCGCGGGCGCGGCCGGGGCGGCGACGGCGGTGGCGGGCAGGGTCGCGAGGCCGGCCGCGAGGGCGAGGCCCAGGGCGGCGGACAGCACGGATCGCTTCATGTGGGGGTCTCCGGATTCGCGGTGCGCCGGAGCGCCGGGGCCGGTGGGGGCCGGGCACGGCGGCGACGCACGGTGGGGGCCGCCCCGGCCGGTGGCGGGGGCGGGTTGCTGCCCCCGAGCTTCGACCCGTCCGGGCCCGTCACGGATGATGTCAACCGGCGATAGCACCGCCGCATACCGGTGGGGATCCGGTGCACCCTCCTGCCAGGCACTCTTGATTGCCTGTCATGTCCTTGGCGAGGTGGCTCGATGGCGTCTATGCTCCCGACGTGGAGCTCGACGTGAGACACCTCAGGGTGCTGTGCGCGATCGCCGACAGCGGCAGCCTCCGCAAGGCCGCGCTCCAGCTCGGCATGACCCAGCCCTCCCTCACCACCCAGCTGCACCGCATCGAACGGGCCATCGGCGGAACGCTGTTCACCCGCGAGCAGACCGGCAGCCGGCCCACCGCACTCGGCCACTCGGTGCTCTCCCGGGCCCGGCCCGTGATCACCGAGATGGCCGCCCTGGTGGCCGCCGCCCGTCAGGAGGCGCGCGACGCCAGCGGGCCCGGCCGGCAGCGGCGGCTGCGCATCGGCAGCGTCGGCAGCCGGGCGGTCGCCGCCTGGCTGCGCCGGGTGCACGAGCGCCTGCCGGACACCGACACCACCATCCACGTCGACGTCTCGGCCAGCGCGCTGCTGCGGATGGTCGCCGCCGACCAGCTGGACGTGGCCTTCGTGCACGAGAGCGAGGGCTTCCCGCTGCGGGTGCCGCCGGACGCCGAGCAGCGGGTGCTGATGGCCCGTGAGCCGCAGTACGTCGAACTCGCCACCGGACACCCGGCCGCCGACCGCCCGGTCGTCCGCCTCGCCGACCTCGCCGGGGACACCTGGATGGTCGACCCGACCGCCGACCACGAGTACGCGGCGATGCGCCGGGTCTTCAGCGAGGCCGGGCTCAACCCCCGGGTGCTGCAGGTGCGGGACAACGCCACCGCCGCCGAGCTGGTCGCCTCCGGCGAGGCCGTCCGCCCCTGCCAGCCGACCTCCCCGCCCGGGCCCGGCACGGTCGTCCGCCCGGTGGACGGCGACCCGCTGGCCGTCCGGTTGCTGTTCACCTGGCGGCCGTGCGCGCTCAGCCCGCCCGCCCTGGACGCGCTGTACGGCGAACTGCGCTCCGCCTACCTGGACCTGGCCAAGGTCAACCCGGCCTACCTGGCCTGGCTGACCCGGCACGAACCGGTCCTGCTGGGGCGGGGCTGAGGCGCCGCCCCAGCAGGTGCCCGGCCGCGCCCGGCCGCGCCCCGGGCCCGTCCTCAGGCGCCCCGGAACCCGCTCTCCCGGCCGTGGACCAGCACGCCCGTCGCCACCATCAGCGCGCAGACCAGGCCGGCGGCCAGCACCCCGGGGCCGCCGAGCGCGGTGCAGGCCAGCACCAGCGCCGCCCCGACCGGCGCCACCGCCTGGGCGACCGCGCCGCGCTTGGTGTGCCGGGAGTGCAGGAACCAGACGGTGACCAGGTACAGCGCGGTGGGGACGGTGACCGTCGCGGTGGCCGCGGTCCCGGAGATCTCCGCCTTGTGCACGGCCGACTCGACCGCGACCTCCAGCCCGGCACCGATCGCGGCCGCCGAGCCGAGCACCAGGTAGTGCCCGTACCCCCAGGCGAAGGCCTGCCGGTTGGAGCGCAGGTGCTCGTGGACGGGCCGGGCGAAGTAGATCCACCAGGCGGCGAAGCAGATCAGCAGACCGCCGATCGCCACCGGCACCAGCCGGCCCAGTTGCTCGTGCTCGTCCACCGCGGACTGCACCGCGACGGTCGCCGCCGCCACCGTCTCGCCGAGCACGATCAGGGTGAACAGCCCGTACCGCTCGGAGATGTGGTGCGGGTGCCAGGACGTCTGGGCCCGTAGCTCCGCGACCACCGGCACGGCCAGTTCGCACAGCACGCCGATCGGGATGACGTACCGGCGCACGTCCTGCGGCAGGAACACCACCACCACCCAGCCGACCTGGCAGAGCGTGATCCCCAGCGCGTACCGCAGGGCGACCCGGCGCGCCTCGCCCTGCTCGCCGGCCGCCGCGCGCAGCCACTGCGTCACCATCGCGAGGCGCATCACCACGTACCCGGTGATCGCCAGGGTCAGGTCCTGGGTGGCGAACAGCCGCGGCACCCCGGCGGCGAGGATCAGCACACCGGCGATCTGCACCAGCGTGGTGACCCGGTACGGCACGTCGTCGCAGTCGTACGCGGAGGCGAACCAGGTGAAGTTCATCCAGGCCCACCAGATGGCGAAGAACGTCAGCGAGTAACCGCGCAGTCCCTCCGCGTAGTGTCCGGCCGCGAGGGAGTGGGCCAGTTCGCGCCCGGCCTGGCCGACCGCGACCACGAAGCAGAGGTCGAAGAAGAGTTCCAGCGGGGTGGCGACCCGGTGCGGCTCGTGCCGGTCCCGCGGGACCATCCGGCGCACCGGCGGCGGGTCGACGTGGTGCGCGCGGGGCGCCGCGGCGGCGGGGTCACTGGCCATCGGAGCTGCTCCGGGGTCGGGAGGGGCGGGGGCGTCCCGCGCATCCTGGCAGCGCCCCGGGCCCGGCGCACGCACCGGCGCGGCGCGCACGCGACCGAGGGTACGATGACCCCGAATGTCCCTTTTTTCCTTACCGTCAGCCGTAGTTGACGCTGCGGTGCGCGAACCGGGTGACAGCGCGGCGGGTTTCCGGACGCGCCCCGCGCGCTGCACCGTGCGGGCCCGGGGCGCCGCTAGATTCATCCCCGGTCGGTAGAGCGCGGGGCCCTGCGGGGCCCCATGACATGGGCGGCCTGCGGGCAACGCGGAAGGTCAAGGCGGGTGGCGGGACAGCGGGGGCGGCGGAGCCGACCTTCCCGTGTCCGCACCACCGGCCTCGTGATCACCGCGCTGCTCGCCAGCGCCTGCCGTGCGGCCCGCCTCGTCGTGTCCGCGGCGGCTACTTCTCCCAGCCGACCGTGCTGTAGTCCTCCCCCGCGAGACCGAACGCCCCGTAGTTGGCGAGGCCCTTGCGCACCGCCACCACCGTGGGCCGCTGGTAGAGCTCGACGGTGTGGCCGAGCTCCCAGATCTTCGCGTCCGCCTGGTTGTAGAGCCTCGCGGCCTCCGCCGGGTCGACCGTCCCCGCCGCCTTCTTCAGCAGTGCGTCGATCTCGGGGGTGCCCAGCCGCGAGGGGTTGCTGAAGGTGTTGTCGCCCACCGGCAGACGGAAGTTGGCGAGGCTCTTGGAGTTGGGGAAGGAGTCGGTGTTGCGCCAGCTCGCGACGTCGAACTTGCCGGGGGTCACGTACTTGGCGAAGTAGTCGTTGGCGGCCACCTTGTCCAGGTCGACCTTGACCCCGACCGCCTGCCACATCGCCGCCGCCGCGGTGGCGAGGTCGAGCTGGGCCTGGGTGGAGCCGTCGCTGAGCACCCAGTGCAGTTCCAGCTGCCGCCCGTCCTTGGTGCGCGGCTGCCCGCTGCCGCCGTCCTTCCAACCGGCGTCGTCCAGCAGCTTCTTGGCCGCGGCCGGGTCGAACTTCGCCCAGTCGCCGGAGTTGTCCTGGTAGCCGGTCTGGTTGGGCATGATGATGTGGTTGCCGAGCGGCTTGAACTCCACCGGCACACCGTTGTTGGCGATCTTGATCAGCGCCGAGCGGTCGACCGCCCGGCCGAGCGCCTGGCGGACCCGCTGGTCCGCCAGCGCGCCGGTGCCCCCGAAGGAGATGTGCACCTCGTCCCAGGGGCTGGCGGCCCTGATCACCGTGTCCTTGGCACTCTTGAGCTGGCCGTACGCGGTGGCGGTGCCGGCCGAGGCCAGGTCGATCTCGTTGTTGAGGTAGGCCTGGATGCTCGCCGCCTTGTCCATCACCCGGAAGGTGATCCGGTCGAGCTTGGCCCGGGTGCCCCACCAGGCCGGGTCCGGCACGAGGCTGATGGTCTGCGCGGTCTTGTCCGCCACGCCGATCTTGAACGGGCCCGCGGTGATCGGGACCTTCTCCACCCAGCCCTTGTTGAAGTCGTCCGGGGTGGCGATGCCCGCCGCCGGGACCAGCGGGCGGAACAGGTTCTGCCAGTCCGCGTACGGCTCCGAGAAGGTGACCTTCACCTCGTCCGGGCCGGCGCCCTGCTCGACGGCGGAGATCAGCTCGTAGCCGGACGGGTCGTACCCGTTGTACGCCGGGTCCTTGCCGTTGCTCGCCTGCCAGTCGGCCTTGAAGTCCAGGTAGCTCAGCGGCTTCCCGTCCGACCACCTGGCCTTGGGGTTGAGCTTGTAGGTGATCACCTGCGGCGAGGTCGAGGTGACCTCGGCCGCCACCAGGTAGTTCGGGTTCGGTCGGAAGGTGCCGGAGGCGTCGGTGCCGAAGAGTGTCGGCTCCAGGGCCCGGACGAGGTCCACCGTGTCGGTGTAGGAGCCGCCGTCCACCTGCAGCGGGTTCCACTGGGTGATCCACTGGTCCAGCGCGAAGCGCGCCTCGCCGCCGTCCTTGAGCTGGTCCGGCGCCTTGGCGTTGATGTCCTGGGAGTCCTGTCTCGGCGGCTCGCTCTTGGCCACGTCGCCGGACGAACCGCCCCCGCCCGAGGTGCACGCGGTGACCGCGAGCGCGACGGCGACGGCCGCGGCGGCCGCCCGGCCGAGACGGCGGGCCGTGGTGGAAGCGTCCATGGGGGTCCCCCTGGTGAGGTCTGCGGAACGGGAGTCGGGGCGGGAGTCCGACGGGGTCGTGGTGCGGGTCGCGGCACGGGCCACGGGCGGTACGCGGCACGGGCCGGAACACGAGTTCGGGCGTCGCAGGCATGACTCGGCTTGAGCGTGGGCACTCAATCCGGCACCGAGCCAGAGGAACGTAACAGCGGATCAGATCCGCCACCAGGGGGAGGAACGCACACCTGATCCGAACGCCACGGGCGGCAACACCGCCGCAACACCGCCGCCGTCCCCGAGTGCTTCACTCTGACCTGCGCTTTCCCGACTCCCCTGCCGCCCCTGCCCCCTGACGCCCGGACCGGGCCCCGACCGAAGGCCACCACCCGATGCCCATCAGACGCGTCGGCCCCACCCCCACCCCGGGCGGCCGTTGATGCTCAGCTACCTGGCGAAGCGGCTGGGCTACTACGCGGCACTGCTGCTCGCCGCCGTCTTCCTGGCGTACGCGATCTCCGCGACCGCCCTGCAGCCGCGCACCTACTTCGACGCCAAGGTCCCCCGCCCGTCCGCCGAATCGGTCGAGCGCCAGCTCACCGCGCTCAACCTGAACGACCGCACCCCGGTCGTCGAGCGCTTCGGCCACTGGGCCGGCGGCCTGCTCCACGGCGACCTCGGCCGGACCATCCACGACACCCCGGTCACCGACGACTTCGGCCGCCGGGTCTGGGTCTCACTGCGGCTGCTGCTGATCGGCAGCGTGCTCGGCATGCTGCTGGGCACCGCGGTCGGGGCGTGGAGCGCCGTCCGCCAGTACCGGATCTCCGACCGGCTGCTGACCGTGCTGTCCTTCGTGCTGCTCTCCACGCCGGTCTTCCTGGTCGCGCTGTTCCTCAAGAACGGCGCCATCGCCGCCAAGGACGCGGCCGGCCACGAGGTGATCCCGTTCACCGGCTACGAGACCCCCGGGCTCACCGGCGGCCTCGGCACCCACCTCGCCGACTGGGCGCTGCACCTGCTGCTGCCCACCGTCTCGCTGGCCCTCGGCGGCCTCGCCACCTACAGCCGCTACCAGCGCGGCACCATGCTCGACGTGCTCGGCTCCGACTACCTGCGCACCGCCGAGGCGAAGGGCCTCACCCGCGGACGGGCGCTGCTGAAGCACGGGCTGCGCACCGCCGTGATCCCGATGTCGACGATGTTCGCCTACAGCTTCCTGGGCATCTTCACCGGCGCGATCTTCACCGAGACGATCTTCGGCTGGCACGGCATGGGCGAGTGGCTGATCCAGTCGATCAACGAACAGGACGTCAACTCGGTCGTGGCGATCAACCTGTTCACCGCCGTCGTCGTCCTCGCCTCCGGCTTCCTCGCGGACACCCTGCACGCCGCCCTCGACCCGCGCGTGCGGTCCTGACCGAGGAGACCGAGATGACCACCCTCTCCACCGAACCGGCCGAGCCCACCGGGCGCCCCTCGGCCGCCGGACCGGCCGGGCTCCCGGACTCCGCCCCGGCGCCCCGGGCGGCCGGCCGCGGACGGCTCGTGCTGGCCCGGCTGCTCGCCGCCCGCGGGGCCCTCGCCGGCGCCGTCGTCGTCCTGCTGCTGTTCGCGCTCGCCTTCGGCGGGCCGTACCTGACGCCCTGGCACTACGCCACGCCCGACTTCTCCGCGCTGCACCAACCCCCGTCCGCCGAGCACTGGTTCGGCACCAACGGGGTCGGCCAGGACGTGTTCGCGCAGACCGTCCGGGGGCTGCAGAAGTCACTGGTCATCGGGCTGCTGGTGGCACTGTTCTCCACCGTGCTGGCCTCCCTGGTCGGCGCCTGCGCCGGCTACTTCGGCGGCTGGACCGACCGGGCCCTGATGTTCCTGGTGGACCTACTGCTGGTCTTCCCCGCCTTCCTGGTCATCACCATCGTGTCGGCCCGGCTGAAGAGCGCCGGCTGGATCGCCTTCGTCCTGCTGCTCGCACTGTTCAACTGGATGATCACCGCCCGGGTGGTCCGCTCGATGACCATCTCCCTGCGCGAGCGCGAATTCGTCCGCGCCGCACGGTTCATGGGAGTGCGGCCGCTGCGGATCATCAGCCGGCACATCCTGCCGAACGTCGCCTCCTTCCTCATCATCGACGCGACCATCGCGGTCGGCGGCGCCGTGATGAGCGAGACCGCGCTCTCCTACTTCGGCTTCGGGGTCAAGGCGCCGGACGTCTCGCTCGGCACCCTGCTCGCCGCGGGGACCAGCGAGGCCCCGGTGTTCCCCTGGCTGTTCTACTTCGCCGCCGGGCTGCTGGTGCTGTTCGTCCTCGCCGTCAACCTGATCGGGGACGGGCTGCGCGACGCCCTCGACCCCACCTCCGGGGCCGCACCCCGCCGGTCCGGCCGCTCCCGTACCCGCCGTTCCGTCAGCCGTAGGAAGCGCCCGTGACCACCACCGTCGAAACCCCGCTGCTCTCCGTCCGCGACCTGCGGGTGGACTTCGCCGGGCCGCACGGCCCGGTCCCCGCCGTGCGCGGGGTCGACCTCACGCTGCGGCGCGGCGAGACCCTCGGCATCGTCGGCGAGTCCGGCTCCGGCAAGTCCGTCACGGCGCTGTCCGTGCTCGGGTTGCTGCCCGGGACGGCGCGGGTCAGCGGGTCGGTGCGGCTGGACGGGCGGGAGCTGGTCGGACTGCCGGGGAAGGAACTCGCGGCGGTCCGCGGCCGCCGGGTCGCCATGGTCTTCCAGGACCCGCTGTCCGCCTTCACGCCGGTCTACCGGATCGGCGACCAGATCGCCGAGGCCGTCCGGATCCACCAGCGGGTGGA
The DNA here is from genome assembly GCF_042735475.1 of Kitasatospora sp. NPDC059577. Classification (NCBI taxonomy): domain Bacteria; kingdom Bacillati; phylum Actinomycetota; class Actinomycetes; order Kitasatosporales; family Streptomycetaceae; genus Kitasatospora; species Kitasatospora sp. NPDC059577. The sequence goes on from NZ_JBHWBZ010000009.1 coordinate 26,269, forward strand.
CCGGGCCACCGCGCGCCGCCGGGCCGCCGAACTCCTCGACCTGGTCGGCATCCCGGCGCCCGACCGGGCCCTGGACAGCTTCCCGCACGAGTTCTCCGGCGGCATGCGCCAGCGCGCGATGATCGCGATGGCCGTCGCCAACGAGCCCGACATCCTGCTCGCCGACGAGCCCACCACCGCACTCGACGTCACCATCCAGGCCCAGGTGCTGGACGTGCTGCGCACCGCCCGCCGGGAGACCGGCGCGGCGCTGGTCCTGGTCAGCCACGACCTCGGGGTGATCGCGGGGACGGCGGACCGGGTCGCGGTGATGTACGCGGGGCGGGTGGTCGAGACGGCCGGCGTGGACGAACTGTTCACCGCCCCGCACCACCCCTACTCGCTCGGGCTGATCGGCGCGCTGCCCCGGCTGGACGGGCGCGGCGGTCCGCTGGTGCCGATCCCGGGCAGCCCGGCACCCATGGCGGAGCTGCCCCCGGGCTGCCCGTTCGCGCCGCGCTGCCCGCTGGCCGAGGAACGCTGCTCGACGGTGGAACCCACCCTGGAGCCCAGCCCGGGAAGCACGTCGGAACCCGCTCGGGAGGGCGCTCCCGACGGGGCCGGCGGACACCTGTCGGCCTGCCTGCGGTCGGCGGAGCTCGCCGAGCGGCGGCCCGCGCCCGCCGAGGTCTACCCCGTCCCGGAGCTGCCCGCCACCACCGCCCGCGGCGACCGCTCCGGCCTGGCACCGGTCCTGGCGGTGAGCGGCCTCGGCAAGACGTTCCCGCTCCTCAAGGGCACGGTGTTCAAACGCCGGGTCGGCGAGGTGTACGCGGTCGACGGCGTCGACCTGGACCTGCGGGAGGGCGAGACCCTCGGCCTGGTCGGGGAGTCCGGCTCCGGCAAGTCGACCACGCTGTTCGAACTGCTGCGGCTCGGCGCCCCGGAGACCGGCCGGATCGAACTGCTCGGCCACGACACCGCCGAGCTCACCCGGGCCGAGGCCCACCGGCTCCGCGCCGAACTGCAGATCGTCTTCCAGGACCCGATGGCCAGCCTCGACCCCCGGATGCCGATCGGCGACATCGTCGCGGAACCCCTGCTCGCCCAGCGCGCCCCCCGCGCGGAGATCGCCCGCCGGGTGCCCGAACTGCTCCGGCAGGTCGGCCTCGACCCGGACCACGCCGTCCGCTACCCGCACCAGTTCTCCGGCGGCCAGCGCCAGCGCGTCTCGATCGCCCGGGCCCTCGCCGTCCGCCCCAGGCTGCTGGTGCTGGACGAACCGGTCTCGGCGCTGGACGTCTCCATCCAGGCCGGGGTGCTGAACCTGCTGCAGGCGCTCAAGGCGGAACTCGGCCTCTCCTACCTGTTCGTCTCGCACGACCTCTCGGTGATCCGCCACCTCGCCGACCGGGTCAGCGTGATGTACCTCGGCCGGACGGTCGAACAGGGCGAGGTCTCCGCCGTCTTCGACCGCCCCCGCCACCCGTACACCCGCGCCCTGCTCTCCGCCGTCCCGCTCCCCGATCCCGCCGCCGAGCGGGCCCGCGACCGCGTCCTGCTCGCCGGCGACCCGCCCTCCCCCACCGAGCGCCGCACCGGCTGCCCGTTCCGCACCCGCTGCCCGCGCCACGCCGGGCTCACCGACCCGGCGGACCGGGCCCGCTGCGAGCAGGAACGGCCGGCGCTGACCGGGGGCGCCCCGGGAACGGACCACCAGGCGGCCTGCCACCACCCCGAGCCGCCGGCCGGGGACGGTCACGGCGGGTGACCACCCGCCGACGATTCGGCGGATCGGGCTCGCGCCGTGTAATGTCTTCGACGTCAGCAGGCGCCGCTAGCTCAGTTGGTTAGAGCAGCTGACTCTTAATCAGCGGGTCCGGGGTTCGAGTCCCTGGCGGCGCACATGGCAAGGTCTCAGGCCGCTCACTTCGGTGGGCGGCCTGAGGCGTTTCCGGGGCGGGTGGGGGTGGCGCCGTGCCGCCTTCCGGCCGCCGGCCCGGGGCACCGCTCCCCCGACCGCCGCCTCAGCGGGTGTCCAGCACCGCCGAGGCCACCGCGTCAGGGCGGTCGAACATCACCAGGTGCCCGGCCGGGGCCGTGGTGCGGAAGTCGGCGCCGAGCAGTGCCGCGAGTTCCCGCTGCTCGGCCAGCCAGGCCTCGGTGCGGCGGGTCCGGCAACCGTCGTCGGCGGCCAGCACGGTGACCGGCAGGTCCTCGGGCAGCGGCCGGGTGCGCCGCAGCCCGTCCAGCTCGGCCGCCACGTCCAGGTAGCGCGCGTTCTCCCGAAGCAGCGCGCGCAGGGCCCGGCCGGTCCGGTAGCAGTGCCGGACCAGCGGCGCCGGGGCGAGGTCCTCGCGGCGGACGGTGGACAGCCGGGCCACCGTCCGCCGCACGGCCGGGCCGAGCAGGTAGGGCACGGCGAGGGCGGTGGCGGTGCCGGCCGCCGCCCGGGCCGCCAGGTCACGCACGCCGGGCGCCGGGTACGGCCGGGCCCCCGGCTCGACGCTGCCGTCGACCAGGACCAGCCCGGCGGCCCGCTCCGGGTGCAGCCGGGCGAAGGCCTCGACGTGGAAGGCGGCGAGCGAGTGGCCGACGACGGTGCAGGGCCCGGGCAGCCCGAGGCCGTCCAGGACCGCCCGGATCCGCCCGGCCTCCCCGGCCGCCGTCGGGGCGGGCCGCCCGGCGGCGGGCTCGGCGGCGCTCAGCCCGTAGCCGGGCCGGTCGAAGCGGACCACCGTGCGGAAGGGGGTGAGGAAGGGGACGACCAGGTCCCAGTCGAACCAGCTGCTGCCGAGGCCGCCGCTGAGCAGGCAGACCGGGCCGCTGCCCTCGGTGCGGACGTGCAGCGGGACCCCGTCGACGCGCAGGAAGCGCACCCGGGCCCCGGGGTCGTCGGGCCGACGGGGGTCGCCGCCCGTACGGTGCGCGCGGGGGGCGCCGGGGTCGCCGGGGTCGCCGGGTGCCCTCACGCCGTCCTCCGTTCGGGGAGCGGCTCGGCCGGGTGGCGCCCCTCCGGCCCGTCCCACCCGTCCGGCCCGTTCCGCCGGGTGGAGCGGGCGACGCCCACGGCCAGGACGGCCAGCCAGAGCGCGACCAGCAGCACTTGCAGCCGCTGGCCGGCCCCGAGTGCCCAGGTGCCGCGCCCGGCCTGGAGAGCGGCGATCGCGGCGAGGCTCCAGCCGGTGGCGAGCAGTTCGGCGCCCAGCAGCCAGGGCCCGAACCGGCGCACCGGCGGCCACCAGCCGTAGCGGCGGGCGGCGACGGTGAGCGAGACCAGGGCGGTGAGGGCGCCGAGCACCGCGAGGCTGCTGGTGACGGCGTGCGCGGCGTGGGTCGCGGGGACGAGCCCGGCGGTCTCGCGGGCCGCGCACATCTCGTCGCTGGTGGGGGTGCAGCTGAGCGGGAGCCGGGAGTCGGCGGCGGTCGCGGCGCCGAAGAGGGCCAGGGCGGACCAGCCGACGACAGCCCAGCGGCGGCGGCGGTGCCGGGCGCCGCCGGTCCGCCGGGTGACCGACCGGTCGGCGCGGCCGGCGGTCGGGCCGGCTCCCTCGCCGGTGACCGGCCCGGCGGCGAGGCCGCCGACGAGGGCCGTGCCGGCGGCGGCGAGCAAGCAGAGTCCGGCGACCAGGTCGGTGGCCCGGAACAGGCCGCCCAGCGGCTGGTCCTCGGCGGCGAGTTCGCTGATGTAGGCCTGCACGGGGTCGAGGCCGGTGCTCAGCACCACCTCCAGCACCCAGGCGGTGTACGCCACGGCGCTGAGCAGCAGCAGGGCGGCGACCGCCGTCCGTGCGGTGCGGTGTCCTGGCTGGGGGCTGGGCACGGTTCCACCCTAACCAGCGGCGAACTCCGCCCCAACCGGAAGGAAAGGGACGTATCGCCCGCCGGCCGTCCGGGGCGGGTTCGAGGCACCCCTCGGGACCGTGTATTGTTTTCCAGGTCAGCAGGCGCCGCTAGCTCAGTTGGTTAGAGCAGCTGACTCTTAATCAGCGGGTCCGGGGTTCGAGTCCCTGGCGGCGCACAGACACCGGGGAGCCTCTCGCAGTCGCGAGGGGCTCCCCGATTTTTTGGCCCTCGAAGTCCGATTTGTGTGTGATGTCGGTCTCGAATGGCTGTCCGACGGAGCCATCAGGCCCGTCCTGCTCGTCCAGGGCAGTACAACCGGAATCGGGACAAAGGTCCCCGACCGATGTCCCCGTCCGTGCAGGCTGCTCAGTTGCGCCCGCAGGAAAGGCCGCGCTTTGTCCAGAAACGCCCAGGGCGGCCGTCGCACGCCGTCGATCGGTCTCCGCCCGATCCAGCGGTTCCAGCGCCCGACCGGCGCCGTCGACGGCGTCGGCGGGTCCGGCGGCAAGAAGCCGCGCCGCCCGAAGCGCGCCGGCTGGCGCCGGCTGATACCCACCTGGCGGATGACCCTGCTCGGCTTCGCCTCGGCGCTGCTGCTCGGCGTCGGCCTGTTCGCGCTCGGGGTCGCGCTGGTGAAGGTCCCGGACGCGCACGCCGCCGCGACCGCGCAGAGCAACACCTGGCTCTACTCGGACGGCTCGGTGATCACCCGCACCGGCCAGACCAACCGGCAGAACGTCACCCTGGACAAGGTCTCCCCCGCCGCGCAGCACGCGGCGCTGGCCGCCGAGGACCGGAACTTCTACAACGAGGGCGCCGTCAACGTCCAGGGCCTGGTCCGCGCCGCGGTCAACACCGCCAAGGGCGAGGGCACCCAGGGCGGCTCCACCATCACGCAGCAGTACGTGAAGAACACGTACCTGAGCCAGAAGCAGTCGGTCACCCGCAAGGTGAAGGAACTGTTCATCGCCATGAAGGTGGACGCCACCGAGAGCAAGGAGGAGGTCCTCTCCGGCTACCTGAACACCTCCTACTACGGTCGCGGCGCCTACGGCATCCAGGCCGCCGCCCAGGCCTACTTCGGTGTCGACGCCTCCGCGCTGAACCCCGCGCAGGGCGCCTACCTGGCCACCCTCCTGAACGCCCCGAGCGCCTACGACGTGGCCACCGCGACCGCGGCGGGCAAGCAGAACGCCGTCAACCGCTGGAACTACGTCCTCGACGGCATGGTCAAGGAGGGCTGGCTCTCCGCCGACGAGCGGGCCGGGACCGCCTTCCCCGACGTCCGGGACCCGCAGCCGAACCCGGGCCTGTCCGGCCAGGCCGGCTACCTGGTGAACGCGGCCACCCAGTACCTGACCACGAGCGGGGTCATCAGCGAGAGCGAGCTGGCCAAGGGCGGCTACACGGTCAAGCTGAGCATCGACCCGGGCCGCCAGCAGGCCCTCCAGGACTCCGTCCAGGCGCAGCTGCGCGACACCCTGAACCCGGACAAGCGCAAGAAGGACGCGGCCGCCCAGGCCGGCGCCGTCTCGGTGGACCCGAAGTCCGGCGCGATCGTCGCCCTGTACGGCGGCGCCGACTACGTGAAGCACTACGTGGACAACGCGACCCGGCGCGACTACCAGGCCGGTTCGACCTTCAAGGCGATCGCCCTGGCCGCCGCCTTCGAGAACGACGCCAAGACCCAGGACGGCCGCACCGTCACCCCGCGCACCGTCTACGACGGCACCAGCGGCCGGAAGGTCCGCGGCGGCAAGGGCACCCCGTACGCGCCGCCGAACGAGGGCGACAAGAGCTACGGCCAGATCACCCTGCAGCAGGCCGTCGACTGGTCGGTGAACTCGGCGTTCGCGCAGCTCGCCCAGGACACCGGGCTGCAGAAGGTCAAGGACACCGGTGTCGCGCTGGGCCTGCCCGGCAACACCCCGGGGCTCGACCCGGTGCCCTCCATCCCGCTGGGCGCGGCCACCCCGAGCGTCCTCGACATGGCCGGCGTGTACGCCACGCTGGACAACGGCGGCAAGCAGATCACCCCGTGGCTGGTGCAGTCGGTGGACCGCGAGGGCGAGGCCGTGACGATGCCCGCGCACCGGACCACCCAGGCGATCAGCGCGGACACCGCCAACCGGGTCACCTCGATGCTCCAGGGCGTGGTGAGCGACCCGGGCGGCACCGGCTGGCGGGCGAAGGCGCTCGGCCGCCCGGTCGCGGGCAAGACCGGCACCACCGACGACCAGAAGTCGGTCTGGTTCGTCGGCTACACCCCCGAGCTGGTCACCTCGGTCGCGCTGTTCGGCCAGGACCCGGACACCGGCGCCCAGGTCAGCCTGAGCGGCGTCGGCGGGATCGACGGCGCGGCGGGCGGCCAGTACCCGGCACAGATCTGGACCGGCTACATGAAGGCCGCGCTCAAGGGCCAGCCGGTCAGCGACTTCCCGACCCCGGCCGACGGCGACGACTCCTCGGGCGCCACCGACCTGCCGACCGCCCCGAGCACGCCGACCGGCGCCCCGTCGACGGGCGCGCCCACCGGCGGCCCCAGCAGCAGCGCCACCACCCCGTCGGGCGACGCCCCCGGCCCGAAGACGCCGACGGACGGCACCGGCGGGGCCACCACGGCGCCGACGGCTCCCCCGACCGACCAGCCGACCACCCAGCCCACCTCCCGTCCGACCGGCCGGCCCACCACCCGGCCGACGCCGACCACCCAGCCGACCACGGCCCCCACCGCGCAGCCGACCACCCAGCCCACGGCCGGGGCGGACGCGCTCACCGGGGCCTCGGCGGGCTCCGGGGGCTGACCTGCGACGACGCGCCGGCTGACCGGCTGACCGGCTCCGGCCGGTCAGCCGGTCTTTCTGTCCGTCCGCCTGTCTGCCTGCCTGGCTGCGTGCCTGCCTGCCGAGCGGCCTGCCGTCTGCCTGCCTGTCGGCTCGGTGATTGCGCCACTGCGCACAGTTGAGTGCAGGACCAAATGCCGAAATGGCGCCTTACCGAAGTATCGGTATGACTGTCACAATGCGGCGGTGCACAGATCAACGGCCTCGCCCACCCACCCTTCGGGCCGAACCCTCGGCCTCGGCCTCGCACTGGTCTCCGCCTTCGCCTTCGGCGGCTCCGGTACCGCGGCCAAGCCGCTGATCGAGGCCGGGCTCTCCCCCCTCCACGTCGTGTGGCTGCGGGTCACCGGCGCCGCCGTGGCCCTCCTCCCGATCGCCTACCGGCACCGGGACGCCGTCCTGCGCCGCCCCGGCCTGCTGTTCGGCTTCGGCCTGCTCGCCGTGGCGGGTGTCCAGGCCTGCTACTTCGCGGCGATCTCCCGCATCCCGGTCGGCGTCGCCCTGCTCATCGAGTACCTCGGACCGCCGCTGCTGATCGGCTACGTCAAGTTCGTCCAGCGCAAGCCGATCAGCCGGGGCGCGGCCGTCGGCGCCGGCGTCGCGGTGGCCGGGCTGGCCTGCGTGGTCGAGGTCTGGAACGGTCTGGGCTTCGACGCCCTCGGCGTGCTGTTCGCCCTCGGCGCGGCCTGCTGCCAGGTCGGCTACTTCGTACTCGCCGACGCCGGACGCCGGGGCGACCGCCCGGTCGACCCGCTGGCCGTCAGCGCGTACGGGCTGCTCATCGGCGCCGTCCTGCTCACCGCCGTCACCCGGCCCTGGCAGGCCGACTGGAGCCGGCTCGGCGGCGACGTGGTCATGAACGGGCACACCCTGCCCGCGTTCGTCCCCGCGCTGTGGATGGTGCTGATCGCGACCGTGCTCGCCTACCTGACCGGTGTGGTGTCGGTCGGGTACCTCTCGCCGCCGATCGCCGGGGTGGTGGCCAACCTGGAGGCCGTGGTCGCCACCGTGCTGGCCTGGGTGCTGCTCGGCGAGCACCTGGGGCTGCCGCAGATCGCCGGCGGCCTGCTGGTGCTGGCCGGCGCCTTCGCGGCGCAGGCGAGCTCGGGCACGTCGGGCGACTCGCACGCCTCAAGCACGTCGGGCACGTCGGGCCCGGACGGTCCGGCGTCGACGGACGTGGTCGCGGCGGCTTCGGCTGCCACGGCGGTCTCGGCTGCCACGGCGGCCGGTCCGGAGGACCCGGCCGGCCCCGGCGGAGCCGACGGCGGCCACGGCGCCCGGGAGCGGGTGGCCGCCGAGCGCGCGGTCAGCGGCCGGTCCAGCCGAACCAGTCGAGGTGATTGAGCGGCCAGACGACGGCCGACACCGGGCCGACCACGTTGCTCACCGGCACGGCTCCGCCACCGGGGCCGCGCTGGTGGTAGCGGGAGTCGGAGGAGTCGCTGCGGTGGTCGCCCTCGACCCAGACGTAGCCGGCGGGCACCTTCACCGGACCGAAGTCCAGGCCCGCGCAGGAGTCGTCGCCCGGGTGCAGGTAGGGCTCGTCCACCTTCCGCCCGTCGACGCTCAGGGTGGTGCCGTCGCACTGCACCGTCTCGCCGCCGGTCGCGATGACCCGCTTGACCAGGTAGTTGTCGTCCTTCGGCGGCACCAGTCCGACGAAGCTGAGCGCCGAGCTCACGGTGTTGGTGACCGGGTTCGAGTCGGTGGGCTGCGGCGGCAGCCAGCCGCCCGGGTCCTTGAACACCACCGGCTGCCCCGGCTCCGGCTCCCAGCCGGTCAGCGGTGCCAGCTTGTTCACGCCGACCCGGTCGCCGATGCGCAGGGTGTTCTCCATCGATCCGGACGGGATGGAGAACACCTGGAACAGGCAGGTCTTGATCAGCAGCGCGACCGCCAGGCCGACCACGGCCATCATCGGCAGTTCGATCCACCACGGACGGGGGCGACGGCCCGACCGGCCCGCACGGCCGTTCCCGCCCGGGCGGTCGGCCCGGCGCCCGCCGGAACCGCGGGCCCGACGGCGGGCCTCGGCGCGGCCGCCGGGCACCCGGTGGGCGGACGGGGCGTCCTGGGCGTTCCGGGAGTCCCGCGCGATCGGAGTGATCGGGGCGTCCTGGGCGGCGGGATCGCTGGGGGCTCCGCTGGGCGTTTCGGGCAGGTTCACCGCCATCGTCGCTGCTCCACCTCTCCGGCTGGGGAAACCCGCACGCTACGCCAACCGTGGAGCCTGACGAAATCGGGCATTTAGCCGTCACCGACATCACCGGGTGCCGCGAGCCCGCTCCGGGAGTGCTCCCGGACTGCTCCGCGACCGTGCCGGGACCGGCCGGAGGGCCCTTCCTTCCTGCGTTCCTGCCCCGTCAGGACTCGCGGGCCGCCCTTCAGGCGCGGGCGATCGCCTCGTGGTGCCGGATGACCTCGGCGATGATGAAGTTCAGGAACTTCTCAGCGAAGACCGGGTCCAGCTTCGCCCCGGCGGCCAGTTCCCGGAGCCGCCTGATCTGGTCCCGCTCGCGCGCCGGGTCGGCCGGCGGCAGCTTGTGCTCGGCCTTGAGCCGGCCGACCCGCTGGGTCGCCTTGAAGCGCTCGGCAAGCATGTGGACCACCGCGGCGTCGATGTTGTCGATGCTCTCGCGCAGGCTGGTCAGCTCGGCGCGTACGGCGTCGTCGATCCCCTCGGTCAGGCCGGCGTCGGGGGTCGTGGGGTGGTCCGTCATCGGGGCGGCTCCCGGTGTGTCTGGGTGGGCGCCCGACCGTACGGCGGCCGGGCTCGGGCCCGGGCAAATCTAACAGGGCCCCCGCTCCGGCCCGGCACCGTCGGACGGATCCGTCCACGATCCGGACAGCCTGACGGACCCCGGGCACCCCCTCCGGCGGCCCGCGCCACCGGGGCGTCCGACGCGGCGTGACACGCCGGTCCGGGCCGCGGGCTGCCCGTAGTCTGGTGCGTGCATGACCGGAAGTGACCGCTCAGCTGTCCCCCAGTAATGGAGGTACCGATCGTGGCAACCACCCGCACCGCTCGTACGGCCTGGGAGGGCAACCTCCTCCAAGGGCAGGGCCAGACGACCTTCGTCTCGTCCGGGATCGGCACGTACCCGGTGTCCTGGCCGGCCCGCGCCGAGCAGCCCAACGGCAAGACCAGCCCGGAGGAGCTCATCGCGGCCGCCCACTCGGCCTGCTTCTCGATGGCCCTCTCGCACGGCCTGGCCGGGGCCGGCACCCCGCCCACCACGCTCGACACCCAGGCCGACGTCACCTTCCAACCGGGTGAGGGCATCACCGGCATCCACCTGAGCGTCACCGGCGTCGTGACCGGCCTGGACGAGGCGGGCTTCGTCAAGGCCGCCGAGGACGCCAAGGCCAACTGCCCGGTCAGCCAGGCCCTGACCGGCACCACCATCACCCTTGAGGCCAAGCTGGCCTGACCCGTCCGGCCGCTTCCGCCGCCGCCCGGTTCTCCGCCCCCGTCCCGCCCCGGCGCGCAACCAGCGCCCGGGGGCGCGGCTTCGGCGCACGCGCCCCTGGCGCACATCATGTGATGTGTACCGGGGGCGTCCGCCTGTACCGCCACCCATGATCACAAAGCGGGCGAATCACCCTCGCGGCGGTCACCGCGCGTTGCCGTCGCGGCCTATGATCGGCCGAAGCGCCCTGTTCTTCACACGGGTCCCCGTGCGACAGCGCCCCACGGCGGGCGCCCCGCAGCGGACCGACTCCGAGGACCGCGACAGAGTGCGGAGCCGGCCGCCGGGATCCCGACAGACCGGCCGAACCATCGTCAAGCGTCAGCAGCGGACGGGAGCATGCCGTGCCGGGCCAGAACGAGGGGGCCGACGCACACCACCCGGGCGTGCGGCACGAGGAATCACCACGCCACCGCCGCCGGCACCTCGCCGCGCCGGTCCTCGCCCCGGCCACCGGACCGGCCCCCGGACCCACCCCCGGACCGGCCGCCGTTCCCGACGCCTGGGGGACGCCGGTCGAGCCCGAGGCGCTGCTCTGCCCCACCTGCTCGACCCCGCTCGCCGACGGCACGCACCGGGGCTCGGACGACCGGCCCGACCGGGCCGACGGCGGAGCCGACCGGCTGCTGGCCGCACTGCGGGCCAGCGAGTCCCGGTTCCGGGCCGCCTTCTGCGACGCGGTCATCGGGATGGCCCTGATCGACCCCGAGGACCGGATCATCGAGGTCAACCCCGCCTTCGCCGGCCTGATCGGACGGAGCGTCGGCGAACTGGTCCGCACTCACCTGCACGAGATCATCGACCCGGAGGGCATGCCGGACCGGCTGTTCTCCGAACTCGTCCGCGGGGAGCGGGAACGGTTCCGCGTGGAGAAACAGCTCAAGCACCGCGAGGGCCACGAGGTCTGGAGCAAGGTCACCGTCTCGCTGATCCGCGACGGCGCCGGGCAACCGCTCTACACCCTCGCGCTGGTGGAGGACATCACCGAACAGCGCCGGCTCGGCGACCGCCTGGAGTACCAGGCCCTGCACGACCCGCTCACCCGGCTGCCCAACCGGGCCTACTTCTTCGAACGGCTCGACGCCGCCTGCCTCTCCGTCACCGAGGAGCCCGCCCCGGGCCCGGCCGGCGGGGGGAGCCGCCGGGTCGGCGTCTGCTACCTGGACCTCGACGGCTTCGCCACGATCAACGAGGCCCTCGGCCACCACATCGGCGACCAGTTGCTGATCGCCGTCGCCACCCGGCTGCGGCACGGCTTCGACGGGCACGACACCCACCTGGTCGCCCGGATGGGCGGCGACGAGTTCGCCGTCCTGGTCACCGACAGCCTGGGCAGCGAGCAGCTGACCGAACTGGCCGGCCGGATCCTGGAGGCGCTGGAGCGGCCCTTCGACATCGCCGGGCACCGGCTGGTGGTCACCGCCAGCGTGGGCGTGGTCGAACGCTCCGTGCACGAGACCACCCCGACCGACCTGGTCAAGGACGCCGACGCCACCCTCTACTGGTCCAAGGCCGACGGCCGCGCCCGCTGGACCCTCTACGACCCGGACCGCGGCGCCCACCAGCTCACCCGCCAGCTGCTCGCCACCGCGCTGCGGCCGGCCCTGGAGCGCGGCGAGTTCACCATCGAGTACCAGCCGCTGGTCGGCCTGGCCGACGGCGCCGTACACGGGGCCGAGGCACTGGTCCGCTGGCGCCACCCCCGCTACGGGACGCTCTCCCCGGACCGCTTCATCCCGCTCGCCGAGGAGTCCGGCGCCATCGTGCCGCTCGGGAAGTGGGTGCTGGAGGAGTCCTGCCGCCAGGCCCGGCAGTGGCTCACCGAGTTCCCGGACACCGAGACCTTCGTGAGCGTCAACCTGGCCGCCCGTCAGATCTGGGACTCCGACGTCGTCGCCGACGTCGCCCGGGCCCTCGACAGCACCGGCCTGCCCGCCCGGCTGCTCCAACTGGAGATCACCGAGAGCGCCCTGCTCGGCCCCGGCGGACGCCCGCTGCAGGCCCTGCAGGCGCTCGCCGACATGGGCGTGCGGATCGCGATCGACGACTTCGGCACGGGCTACTCCAACCTGGCCTACCTGTCCCGGCTCCCGGTGCACGTGCTGAAGCTGGACGGCACCTTCATCGAGGGCTTCCGCGACCCGGCCCCCGCGGACCGGCCCGGCCTCCCCGCGTTCGACTCCCGCCGCAACGACGCCGACGAGCAGATCGTCGGCGCGATGGTGCAGCTCGCCCACACCCTCGGCCTGACCGTCACCGCCGAGGGCATCGAGAGCGCCGCCCAGGCCGAGCGGCTGCGGCTGACCGGCTGCGACACCGCCCAGGGCTGGTACTTCGCCCGGCCGGGCGAGGCATCGCTGGTCGCCGCCATACTCCGCGAGGGCCGCCCCGCCCTGGACGGGCGGTAGCGGCAGGTCCGGGGTGCGGCGCCGGGCGGAGCACCCGCCGGGCGCCCGCCGTCACGCGCCGGCCGTCACTCCTCCGCCGTCAGGCCGTACGCCTCGGCGATCAGGCCGTAGGAGCGGAGCCGGGCCTCGTGGCCGTGGATGTGCGAGGTGACCATCAGCTCGTCCACCCCGGTCCGCTTGCGCAGGGCCTCCAAGCCGTCGGCGACCCGGCCCGGATCGCCCAGGACGACGTTGTCGAGCCAGCTGTCGACGAAGTCCGCCTCGACCGGGCTGTACGGGTACTGCTCGGCCTCCTCCGGGGTGGGGATCGGGCCGGGGTTGCCGCGCCGCAACCGGAGCATGCCGAGGGCCGCGGAGCGGGCGAGACGCCGGGCCGAGGGCTCGTCGTCGGCGGCGACCGCGCTCACGCCGATCAGCGCGTACGGCTCGGCCAGCACCGCGGAGGGGCGGAAGGACGACCGGTAGAGGTCCAGGGCCGGGAGGGTGTTGGTGCTGCTGAAGTGGTGGGCGAAGGCGAACGGGAGGCCGAGGCGGCCCGCGAGCCGGGCGCTGAAACCGGAGGAGCCCAGCAGCCAGATCGGGGGGCGCCCGTCACCCTTGGGGACGGCGGTCAGCTGGGCGTAGGGGTGGCCGGTGGGGAAGTCGCCGTCGAGGAAGTGGGTCAGCTCGGCGAGTTGCTGCGGGAAGTCGTCCGCGCCTTCGCCGAGGCCGCGGCGCAGCGCGCGGGCGGTGGCCGGGTCGGTGCCGGGGGCGCGGCCGAGCCCGAGGTCGATCCGGCCGGGGTGCAGGGCCTCCAGCAGGCCGAACTGCTCGGCGATGGTCAGCGGGGCGTGGTTGGGGAGCATCACGCCGCCCGAACCGAGCCTGAGCGTCGTGGTGTTGGCGCCGAGGTGGGCGAGCAGGACGGCCGGGGTCGAGCTCGCCACCCCGGGCATGCCGTGGTGCTCGGCCACCCAGAAGCGGTGGTAGCCCCACTGTTCGGCCCTGCGGGCCAGTTCGGTGGTGGCCGCCAAGGCCTCGGCGGGCGTGTGGCCGGCGCCGACGGTGGCCAGGTCGAGGATCGAGAGCGGGGCGGGTGCCGTGCCGCGGGCGGTGCCCCGGACCGCCGTGCCGGCCGGCGGCTCGGCCCCGTGCTCCTGCTGGTCCTCGGTGGTCATGCCGTCCGCCCTCCTGACCGGCTTCGGACCGGCCTTCGTGTGGCGACCGCACGGGTCTCGGACGGCCCGGCGGTCACTGCTGCCGACCGGGGTCAACCACGCCCGGGGGCTCACTGTTCCCGGGGGCGGGATGCCGTTCGATGCCGGTCCGGGTGTGTTTCGGCCATTCCTCCCCGGACCACCGACCGAGCATTCGGCTGACGGAGAGCCAGCGGACGGACACGTTCGGCGACTTCGCGCCGGTGCCGGACGCCGTCGGCGCCGGGGCTCGCGACGGGGTGTCGCGGCCGGCCGTCCGGTGAGGGGGGCGGATCGCCGGACGGCATCCGCACCCCACCAGCAAGATCGTCGGACCGGTCCGGCTCCGGGCGGTCACCGCGAGCCCCCGCAGCACGACACCCCGCCCCGGGGGCTCGTCCGGTCCGCGCGACGCCCGTGCGCGGGGGCGCCCCCTCGCCCCCGGTCCGCGCGCGCGGACCGGCGCTTCGACGGACGGCCGGAACCCGTGGTCGTGACCTGCGGCATACCGGGGTGCTTCAGGGCATGAAAAGTCGAGGCGCTAGCGTTGACCCCTACAGCCACCTGCTCGCTCGGGCGGCGTGGAGGGAGTAAGGGCCTTGAACTTCGTGGCGGCGATCGGATCCTCGTGGATCTGCGCCCTGGCTCTGTTCGCCGTGCTCGGCGACGCCCTCCTCCCCTTCATCCCCAGCGGGACGCTCGTCATCCTGGCCGTGCTCAAGACGGCGCAGATCAACGGGGCCCCGCTGCTGCTCGGCCTCGGCGTGGCGGTGGCCTCCTTCCTGGGCGACGTCCTGCTGCTCCACCTGGCCCGCCGCGGCGCGCCGGTGCTGCACCGCCGGCTCGCCCGGCGGCCGAAGCTGGCGGCCAGCGTGGCCAGGGTCCAGGAGGTCCTGGTCGAACGCCCGCACGGCGCCGCCGCCGCGATGGTGGTGGTCGCGCGGTTCGTCCCGGCCGGACGGACCGTCCTCGACCTGGCCATCGGCCACTCCCCCGCCCATCCGCACCGCTTCCTGCACTGGTCGGCGCTGGCGGCACTGGTCTGGGCCGCCTACATCGTGACGCTGGGCTGGCTGAACAGCCACTGGTTCAACACGGCCTGGCTGAGCCTCGTGGTCTCCTGCGCGGCGGCCACCGCCATCAGCACCGCGATCGCGCGGATAGTGCGCCGCACCCGGCGGCTCGCCGCGCTCTGACCGGACCGTCCCGCGCGAGCGGCTCGCACCGGACTCGCCGCCCTCCGGCCACCTTCGGTCGGTACGGCCCATCACGGGGCAAAAGTTTTCCCAAAAGGCCGACCAACCAGGCCGAACACCGACGAACACCCCCTGGATCCGGGCGGCCCGGCGGTACCGTACTGCGCGGGCCGCGAGGAGTGCGAAGCGTCACAGGACGGCAACAGACGACGGATCACTGCAGCCCAGCCCGATGCCCCCGACGTGTTGAGAGTTGTCGGAGCCCGACGGCCTTGGAGGCCGCTGCGGCGACATGACATGCTAACGGCGGAATATTCATCAATTGCCCGATTTGACCGGTGCGGCTGCGGACCGCCCTCACCACCGGCATCGGCACCCAGGGGAGACCATGACCAGCATCTCGCGCAGGACGGTGCTCAGTGCAACCGCCGCGCCCCCGGCCCCCCGCGCGGGCGCGGCCGGCGCCCCCGGCGGGTCCCGGGCGGGGCCAAGCTCCCGCGCCCGCGGCGCCCGCGGCGCGGGGGGCCCCCCCGGCG
>NZ_JBHWBZ010000009.1:41734-53882 GCF_042735475.1 Kitasatospora sp. NPDC059577
CCTGTGTGCCCGGCCGCCCCCCGCCGCTTGCGGGCGCCCGCCCACGGCGCCTCCCGCAGCCCCCGCCCCCCCGCACCCCGCCCTCGACCAGTTTCCTCATCGCGGGCGCCCCGGGGGGCGGGGGCGCCCTGCTCCAGCGGCGGATCCGGTGCGGGCCAAGGCTCCGGCTCCGGCGGCTCCGGCGGCGCGGGTGCCACCCAGGGCGGCGGCACCAAGGGCGACCCGACCCAGGCCGTGGTCCCCAAGGGCACCCCGATCGGCGACGGCTCCAACGCGGACACCGGCCCGCAGCCGAACCAGCCCAAGCCCGAGAAGCTCAAGCCGGGCGAGCGGCCGCCGCAGTTCGTGGTGTTCTCCTGGGACGGCGCGGGCGGCACCGACGACAACCAGTTCCCCCGCTTCCTGAAGCTGGCCGAGCAGTACAAGGCCACGATGACCTTCTTCCTCTCGGGCATCTACGCCCTGCCCAAGACCAAGGCCGACCTGTACCACCCGCCGAAGCACTCGGTCGGAGCCTCCGACATCCCGTACCTGTCGGACGGCGCGGTCAAGAGCACGCTCAAGCTCATCAGCCAGGCCTGGCTGGCCGGACACGAGATCGGCACCCACTTCAACGGGCACTTCTGCTCCAGCCGCCCCGACAAGAACGGGGTCAACATGTGGACCCCGGACGACTGGCAGAGCGAGATCGACCAGGCCATCGGGTTCGTCACCCAGTGGCGCACCAACACCGGCTTCACCGACGTCGACCCGCTCCCCTTCGACTACAAGAAGGAGCTCATCGGCGGCCGCACCCCGTGCCTGGAGGGGCAGAAGGCGCTGCTGCCGACCATCGCCAAGCTCGGCTGGAAGTACGACGCCAGCTCCTCGGGCGGCCTCCAGATCTGGCCGCAGAAGGTCCAGGACGGCAAGGTCTGGGACTTCCCGCTGCAGTCCATACCCTTCCCCGGGCACACCTTCCAGGTCCTGTCGATGGACTACAACATCCTGGCCAACCAGTCCGGCGGCAGCACCAAGGGCGACCCGGGGAAGTACGACGAGTGGCGCACCCAGGCCGCGAACTCCTACCAGGCCGGCTTCGACCGCGCGTACAACAGCAACCGCGCGCCGTTCTTCGTCGGCAACCACTTCGAGCAGTGGAACGGCGGCATCTACATGGACGCCGTCGAGCAGACGCTCAAGGCGATCGCGGGCAAGCCGGACGTCCGGCTGGTCTCCTTCAAGCAGCTGGTCGAGTGGCTGGAGGTGCAGGACCAGTCCACCCTGCGCAAGCTGCGTTCGCTCAACGTCGGCCAGGCCCCGGCGGGCGGCTGGGAGACCTTCCTCGGCACGGCCGGCTGACGCACCGCCGGGCGGAGGAGCAGGCACCGCCCGGAAGTTGTGCGGCGCGGACGACGCGGTCGACGCGGTCGCGGGCGGGACGGTACGGCCGGCGGGGTTCACACCCCGCCGGCCGCCGTCGTTCCGGGGCCGTGGCCGTGACCGGGACCGGGGCCGTGACCGTGACCGGGGCAGCCCGGGGCTTGAGCGCCCCTGGCCGGACCGGACCGGCTACCCCGCCCCGCGGCGGGGGTGTCCGCCAGGAGGCTGCGGACGATGCGGTCGGCCCCGGCCTCGCCCCAGAGGATCGAGTAATGGTTGGTGCCCGGCACGGGCTCGGCCGGAACCCGTTCCCGGTCCAGCCCGGCCAGCCCGATCCGCCGGTGGTCGTAGAGTCCCTGCGGCTCGTCGAGCAGGCCGCGCTCCGCCCAGAGGAGTTCGGCCGGGCAGGGCAGCCGGTGCACGGCGGCGGCCGCCTCCTGGTCGAGGAGGACCTGGGCGCCGTCGGTCCGCACGGCCTCCGGCACGCAGGAGGAACGCAGATCGGGCACCTCGCCGACGAGGTCGCGCTGGGTGTAGGCGTCGATCCCCTCGGACCACGCACCGCCGAAGGCCGGGTGCCGGCGCCAGAACTCCCGGTAGGCGTCGTGGTCCGGGAAGGTCATGGACAACCGGGTCAGCGCGGGGCCGAGCACCGCGGCCAGGGCGTCCTCCGCGGGGACGCCCTCCGGCAGCGGGAAGGTCACGGCGCCGTCCACCAGCAGGACGCGGCGGACGAGCCGGGGGTGCCGGACGGCCGCCAGGGCGGTGACCCAGGCCCCCATCGAGTGACCGACGACGACGGCGGGCCCCGCGCCGAGCGCCGTGATCAACGCGGCCACGTCGTCGGCGTGCCGGGCCAGCCCGTACGGTCCGGCGACCGAGCGGCTGGCACCGCGGCCCCGCAGGTCCGGCGCCAGCAGGGTGACCCGCCCGGCGAGCCGCCGGGCGACCTCGTACCAGGCGAGGCCGTTGGCGGTGATGCCGTGCACCGCCACGACCGTCGGCGCCCCCGGGTCCTCGGCGGGCCAGCGCAGGACGGTCAGGCCCCCGCCGGGCACGGGGACGCTCGACTCCTCGGGTTTCAGCGGCGACTGGCTCACGCGGGGGTACCTCCGGTGGGACGGGCGGTCCGGACGCCGGCCGGCATCCGGGCGGAGCGGGCGGCACGGATGCGGGCGGGCGGCTCCGGCCGGGCCGCCGGTCGGGGAGGCGGTCCGGTGGGGGCTGTCGAGCCGCGCACGGGGACCGGCTCCTCAGGGTACGGCGGGGCGGATGCCGGAACCGTACGTGTGCGGGGGGATCGACGACATGTGGCCGAACGACGCATCAGCACGGCGGGATGTGGATCCGGCCGCCATACCGCCGGCGACCGGCACCACCTCCCCGGCGCCGGCCCTCGGCCCGTGCAACGCCCTGGCGGCCCGGACCGCACGGGAGTTGCGCGACGGACGGTACGTGAACCCGGGCGTCGGCCTGCCCACCCCGGTCCCCGGCCACCTGCCGACGGGCGTCGAGGAGCTGTCGCGTCCGGCGACCGGACGGGGAGTCTCCGGGGGGCGGGCGAGGGGCGGAGCGGTATCGCGCGGTCCGGTCGGTGGCGAATTCGTGGCAATAGCATCAACGGCCGCCGGAATGGCCGGGAACTGTGGCATCTTCACGCTCGTGCCGTGACGATCCCCCCGGTCGGTTGCGATCACCGTTACGCTCAGGGAGAGTTGAGGACTCCGGGGATCCCGACGTGACCGGAGGGGAAGCCGGAATGCGCTCCGGGATCCCGCATTCGGGGCCGCCGTGCCGGCGCGCGGCCGAACCGGTCGCACACACTGGATGTGCCGGAGGCCGGATGTGCCGTGCCGCCCGGGAACTGCCGGAAAGCCACAGTTCACCGGGCAGTGTTCCGTCCGGACGGCACGGACGATCCCGACGGCATGGACGGCGCCGGGTCGGGACCACGCAAAGCCCAGCAATGCCCAGCAAAGCCAAGCAATGCCGAGCAGTGCCCAGCGAAGCCGAGCGAATGCCCAGCGAAGCGGAGCAAGCGAAGCAAGGCGCGGAACTCCGGGGGGAAACAGCCATGACCACGCCGTTCTCACGACGGAAGGGCGTCGGAACGGCCCGCGGGCGAGGTGCCGGGCGGCTCGACGAGGCCGCCCTGAGCGAGTTACCCGTACCCGAAGCCCCCTACGACTACGGCCACTTCAGCCGCCTGGCCGGCCCCGCACACGATCCGGACGAGGACGACGACCTCGGCGGCGGGGTCTACCGCCCCGAGCCGCCGGTACACCTCCCCGCAGCGGGCACCCACCCCCCGGCGGCCGCCCACCCCGCGGGCACCCACCCCGCGGGCACCCACCCGGTGGCCCGGGCGTCCGGGTCCTGGCCCGAAGCGCCCCCGCCCGCTCCTTGCGCCGCCCCCTACCGCGTCCGGTACCGCAGCCTGCTGCGTCGCGAGCCGCACCGGATCCGGGCGGCCCTGTTACTGACGGCCGCCCCCGTGGTGGAGGCGGTGCTGCTGGTCTGGCTGCTGCTGCCGGAGCACTGGCCGGAGCGGCTGGACGAGACGAACTCCCTGGTGCTGCTCGGCGACAAGGTGATGATCGGGATCATCGCCGTGGTCGAGGTGTTCCGACTGGTCAACGTGGTCTCCAACACCCACGCCACCCTGGTCGCCCGCGACCCGATCCCGGTGACCCCGGAGCCGGGCACCCGGGTCGCCTTCCTCACCACCTGCGTGCCGGGCAAGGAGCCGCCCGAGATGGTCCGGGCCACCCTGGTCGCGGCCCGCGCGGTGCGACACGAAGGACCGTACGACGTCTGGCTGTTGGACGAGGGAAACGATCCTGCAATGCGGGCGCTCTGCGGCGAGCTGGGCGTCCGCCACTTCACCCGCGCCGGCCGCCCGCACTGGAACCGCCCCGAGGGCCGGTTCCGCGCCAGGAGCAAGCACGGCAACTACAACGCCTGGCTCCAGGCCCACGGCGACGACTACGACTTCTGGGTGTCCGTCGACACCGACCACGTTCCGCTGCCCGACTTCTGCGAGCGCATGCTCGGCTACTTCCGCGACCCCGACGTCGCATTCGTGGTCGGGCCCCAGGTGTACGGGAACTACCGCAGCTCGGGCTCGGCCGTCACCAAATTCTCCGAAAGCCAGCAGTACCTCTTCCACGCCCTCATCCAACGCGCCGGAAACCGTTACGGCGCGCCCATGTTCGTCGGCACCAACAACGCCGTCAGAATCCGCGCACTCCAGTCGATCGGCGGGTTGTACGACTCCGTCACGGAGGACATGGCGACCGGTCTGGAGTTCCACCGGAGCCGGAACCCGGAGACCGGGGACCGCTGGAAGTCCGTGTACACCCCGGACGTGCTCGCCGTCGGTGAAGGGCCGTCCTCCTGGACCGACTTCTTCTCCCAGCAACTGCGCTGGAGCCGGGGCACCTACGAAACGCTGCTCACCCAGTACTGGCGGGTGTTCCGGCAGCTCTCGCCGGGCCGGCTGCTCAACTACTCGCTGATGGTCGGCTTCTACCCGATGGCCGCACTCACCTGGCTGCTCGGCGGCCTGTCCAGCGTGCTCTACCTGGGCTTCGG
The DNA here is from genome assembly GCF_042735475.1 of Kitasatospora sp. NPDC059577. NCBI lineage: Bacteria > Bacillati > Actinomycetota > Actinomycetes > Kitasatosporales > Streptomycetaceae > Kitasatospora > Kitasatospora sp. NPDC059577. The sequence goes on from NZ_JBHWBZ010000009.1 coordinate 46,691, forward strand.
CGCCTCGGGCGTCCACGTCTCCTCCGAGATCTGGATGATGCTCTACAGTGACGCCGCCGCGCTCCAGCTGCTGCTGTACACCTGGAACCGCAAGCACAACGTGAGCCCGCACGAGCCCGCGGGCTCCTCCGGGGTCGCCGGGATGGTGATGTCGGCGCTCTGCGGCCCGGTCTACGCGGCCTCGCTGCTGCAGGCCCTGGTGCGCCGCCGCAGCCGCTTCGAGGTGACCCCGAAGGGCCGCTCGGCCAGCACCGACCGCCTCGGCACCTTCCGCTACCACCTGTTCTGGACGCTGGTGTTCGGCGGCGCGATCGCCGCCTCCTACGTCACCGGCTACGACCACGTCGCGATGCGCACCTGGGCCTGGATCGCCCTGGCGCTGACCCTCCTGCCGGTCCTGATCCTGGCCGGTGACGCCGTGCGCCGCCGCCGCACCCGGCCCACCGCGACCCTCACCGTCACCGGCGGTCCGGCGACGGCACCGAAGGTCCTCCTGGAGAAGCGCCGTCCGCGCCACGCCCGCGACCCCCGGACACGGCAGTACACGCAGGACGGACAGCAGCCACCCTTCCCCCTCCCCGCACCCGACCGGGCCGAGAGCGGCACCCCCATCCACTGAGGGAGCACCCACCGTGAGGATCCACCAGACCGGCCGCACCAAGCGCCTCGCCCTCGGCAGCACCGTCGCGCTGGCGGTGGCCGGAATGAACGCGCCGGCCGTCCTCGGCTTCGCGAGCCGGCAGTACCACCACTACGTGGTCAACCAGCCCGAGTACAAGGCCCGGTACGGACACTGGCAGACCCTGACGCTGCCCGCCGCGTTCCGGGTCAACGCCGTCCACGCCACCCTGCTGCGCACCGGAAAGGTCCTGATCGTGGCCGGCTCCGGCAACGACGAGAAGCAGTTCGACGCGGGCACCTTCAAGAGCCTGCTCTGGGACCCGGCGCAGAACAGCTACAAACCGGTGCCCACCCCGGCCGACATGTTCTGCGGCGGCCACACCTCGCTGCCGGACGGCCGGGTCCTGGTGGCCGGCGGCACCCAGCGGTACGAGAAGCTGGCGGGCGCGGTGAAGAAGGCGGCCGGCGTCATGCAGGTGCGCAACGAGAGCCCGGAACACGACCGGACCTTCCCGAAGGGCACCGTCTTCGTCGCCCCGAACGGCCGCGAGTACGCCACCACCGTCCAGGTGACCGTCCCGGCCGCGACCAAGAGCGGCTCCGGCAAGCAGACCGTCGTCACCGCCGGGCGGCAGCACGTGTTCGTGGAGGCGGTCGGCACCGGGCCCGACTACGTCGTCCCCTCCCCCGCCCAGTACCGGATCAAGGGCCTCGGCGGGGCCGACGCCCACGACCTCTACGGGCAGAGCGACAAGCTGACCCTGGACAAGCAGGAGTACCAGGGCATCCGCTCCGCCTTCGAGTTCAACCCGGACACCGAGCTGTACGAGCCGGTCACCGACATGGCGCACGCCCGCTGGTACCCGACGCTGACCGGGCTGGGCGACGGCCGGGTGGTCACCGTCTCCGGGCTGGACGACACCGGCGAGATCCTCGACGGCAACAGCAACGAGGTCTACGACCCGAAGGGGAAGACCTGGACCAAGGCCCCCGACCGCTACTTCCCGACCTACCCGGCGATCTTCCTGACCGCCTCCGGCAAGCTCTTCTACTCCGGTTCCAACGGCGGCTACGGCCCCGCCGAGAAGGGCCGCGTGCCCGGTGTGTGGGACCTGTCGGACAACGGCTTCCAGCCCGTGCCCGGCCTGCGCGACCCGGAGCTGACCGAGACCTCCTCCTCGGTGCTGCTGCCGCCCGCGCAGGCGCAGAAGGTGATGGTGCTCGGCGGCGGTGGCGTCGGCGAGTCACCGCTGTCCACGGCCCGCACCGACATCGCCGACCTCTCCGTCGCCGCGCCCTCCTTCGCCCCGGGTCCGGACCTGCCCGCCGGCGGCACCCGCTACCTCAACAGCGTGATCCTCCCCGACGACACCGTCCTCACCACCGGCGGCTCCAGCGGCTACCGCGGCCGGGGAGAGAGCGACCTGCTCAAGGCGCAGGTGTACCACCCGGACTCCAACAGCTTCACCACCGCCGCCGAACCGACCGTCGGCCGCGACTACCACTCGGAGGCGCTGCTGCTGCCGGACGGCCGGGTCGCCGTGCTGGGCTCCAACCCGCTCTTCGCGGACAAGGCCGAGACCCAGCCGGGCGGCTTCGAGCAGCGCATCGAGATCTACACCCCGCCGTACCTGTACCGCGGCGACCGCCCGCAGGTCGGCGCCGCGCCGCAGGCGGCGAAGCTCGGCGGCACCGTGAACGTGGGCACCTCCCGGCCGGACGCGGTCGCCACCGCCAAGCTGATCCGGCCGAGCTCCGTCACCCACGTGACGGACGTCGAGCAGCGCTCGGTGGCCCTGGACATCACCGGCCGGACGGCGGACGGCGTCTCGCTCTCCCTCCCCGGCAACCCGAACCTGCTGCCGCCGGGCTGGTACATGCTGTTCCTGACCGACGCCGCCGGCACCCCGTCGGTCGCCCACTGGATCCGGGTCGACGGGTGACCCGGGGCGGGGCCGGCGGCCTCAGCGCGCCCGCCGGGGCGGGGCCGGCGGCCTCAGCGCGCCGCCTGGGCCAGCCCGAGCGCGTACGGCAGCCAGAACTCGCCCGCCCGGGGCTCGCCGCGGCCGCAGTCGCCGTCCGACTCCCCCGGGTTCTTGATCCACAGGTAGGCGTCCACCCCGGGGCGGCCGGTGTCGGCGGTCGGCCGCTCACCGAGCGCGCGCCCCGGCGGGTTGCACCAGGAGTCGCCGCCCAGCGCGCCGTTGCCGCTGCGGCTGGTGTCGACGACGAAGGGCTTGCCGCCCAGCGCGGCGGAGAGCCTGGCGCCGTACGCCGCGTTCCGATCGGTGTCGTAGAAGTTGGCGACGTTCACGGCGAAGCCGTCCGCCGCGGCGATGCCCGCCTTGCGCAGGGCGGTGGCCAGCTCGTCCGGGTCCTGCGCCCAGCCGGGGTTGCCCGCGTCCACGTACACCCGGACGTTCGGACGCTTCTTCAACTCCTGGACGGCGAAGGCGAGCAGGCCGTACCGCTCGGCGGCCAGATCGCCCTTGACGCCGCAGGTGTCCAGGGTGTGCGCGACGGCGTCCGGCTCCAGCACCACCCACGCGCTGCGGTCGCCGAGGGCCTGCGCCACGCCGGTGATCCAGGACCGGTAGGCCGCGGCGTCGGGGGCACCGCCCGCCGAGTACTGCCCGCAGTCCCGGTGCGGGATGTCGTACGCGACGAAGACCGCCGTCCGGCCCGCCTCGGCGGCCCGCCGGCTCACCTGCTCGGCGATCTCCCTGGCGCCCTGCTCACCGAGCCACTGCGAGGAGGGCTGGGAGGCGATCCGCAGCAGCGTGTCGGCCTCCGCCGTCCGGCCCTGGCCACGCAGCGCGGCCACCTGCCGCGCGGCGTTGGTCCGGTCGGAGACGTAGAAGGTCTGCCCGGGCAGCTGGGCGAGGCCACCGGGCCCGTCGGCCGGACCCGCGCCGGTGGCGCCGCCGGTGGCCGCGGCGGTCGGGGAGACGGGCGCGGCACCGGGCCCGCCGCCGTCCGCACCGCTACAGCCGGCCACGGCCACCAGCACACCGGCCAGCAGTGCCCGCACGGCCCACCGGGGAGCACCCGCCCACCGAAACGTCCTCGACCGCCCCAGCCCGTGCACGTACCGCCCCTCCCGGAACCGGTCCGGCGACCGGTCGGCACCAGCTAAGCACACCCGGCACCGGCCGACGGCCACCGGCGGTGAACGCCAAGTGGCCCTGGGCGAACGGGAGATCGAACCCGTCCGGCCCACGGCCACCCGGCGCTCGGCGCGGCTCGGGCCCGGCCCCGCTCGGCCCCGCTGCGTGCTCGGCCTGCTGTGTGCTCAGCCCTGCTTCAGGTCCGGCACCCGCCAGTCGATCGGCTCGCCGCCGAAACCGTCCAGCGCGGCGTTGATCTGCGAGAACGGACGGCTGCCGAAGAACAGCTTGGCGGACAGCGGCGACGGGTGCGCGCCCTGCACCACCACGTGCTTCTCGGTGTCGATCAGCGGCAGCTTCTTCTTCGCGTAGTTGCCCCACAGCACGAAGACCACCGGCTCCTCGCGCTCGCTCACCGCCTTGATCACCGCGTCGGTGAACTTCTCCCAGCCCTTCGCCTTGTGCGAGTTGGCCTCGTGCGCGCGGACCGTGAGCACCGCGTTGAGCAGCAGGACGCCCTGCTCGGCCCAGTGCATCAGGTAGCCGTTGTCCGGGGCCGGAACGCCCAGGTCGGCGTCCAGCTCCTTGAAGATGTTGCGCAGCGACGGCGGCGTCCTGGTGCCGGGGAGCACCGAGAAGCTCATCCCGTGGGCCTGGCCGTTGTCGTGGTACGGGTCCTGGCCGAGCACCAGCACCCGGACCTTGTCGTACGGGGTGGCGTCGAGCGCGGCGAACTCCTGGCCGCTCGGCGGGAACACCTCGTGCTCCGCGCGCTGGGCCGCCACGAAGGCCTCCAGCTCCGCGAAGTACGGCTTCTCCGTCTCGGCACCCAGCACCCCGCGCCAGGACTCGGGCAGCTCCAGCCCGCCGCCCTCGCCGGCCTCGACCACGCCCGCCTCGACCGTGTCCGTCACGACATCTACCTCCCACACCGCGGCTGTTGCGCCGCACGCCCTCTTTCACCCCGAACGCTACACAGGCCCACCGACAGCCCGCTCCACAGGAGCGGCTGCGGGGGCACCCGCCGGAGCGACGTCGGCTCCGGGTCCGGGACCAGGACCGGCTTCGGGACGGGGACCGGCTCCGGTTTCGGGACCAGGACCGGCCTCGGGACCGGGACCAGGCCCGGGACCGGCCTGCCGGGTGGCGTCCCGGGCCGCGCGTTCCACCCGCCGGTGCTCCAGCACGTTCAGCGCCACCAGCAGCACCGCCAACGTCGCCAGCACCACCAGCGCTGGCAGTCGCACCATCGCGGGCACCAGCACCAGCACCACGCCCGCCGCGACGATCCGGGTCGTCGCGACCTGGCGGAACATCATCCAGCGCGTGTACCCGAAGGTCAGCAGGTACAGGCCGCACCCGCCGTACAGCAGCGCCACCGCCCCCGGTCCGAGCGCCTGCCACGGATCCGCGACCGTCTCCCCGAAGCCGACCGCGACCCCGATCACCCCGGCGACCAGCGCCAGGTGCCCGTACTGGAAGATCCGCCGGACCATGTCCCGGCGCGAGTCGGCGATCACCACGGCGTGCCGCATGGCGTCCGCCGCGTACACGAAGTACTGCCACCACAGGCCCGCCGAGATGGTGAACGCGACCGCGACGGCGGCGAGTTCGGCGGCGTCCAGCCGGACGGAGGCCGCCGTGCCGCCGATCCCGACGATCGACTCGCCGAGCGCCACCAGCAGGAACAGCCCGAACCGCTCCGGCATGTGCGCCGGGTGGTAGGCGACCTTCGCGAGCCGCCGCCGGAACACCAGCGGCGCGGCCAGGTCGCAGGACGCGGCCACCGCCCACAGCGCCAGCCGCGGCCCGTCCGGCAGCAGTCCGCCCGCCACCAGCAACGGCCCGCTGACCAGCACGCCCACCCCGTACGGGCCGCGCCAGACGCCCGGGACGCGCACCAGCAGGAGCAGCAGCACCACCCGGGCCAGCCAGTACCCGGCACCGAGCAGCACGCCCCGGCCGCCGTACGCGCCCGGGACCGCGAGCGCCATGAACAGGCCCGCCAGGCCGACCGCCAGGATGCCCAGGCGGTCCCGCAGGTTGTCCACGTCCCGGATGTTGGCCTGCACGGTGGTGCCCACCCAGCACCAGTACACCGGCACGAACACCACCAGGGCCCGGACCAGGCCGGCCCCGTCGTGGTGGTGGTGCAGCAGGCCGGAGACCTGGGTGATCGCGAAGACGAAGACCAGGTCGAAGTAGAGCTCCGCCCAGGTGACCCGCTTCTCCTCCGGGCCCGACGGATCCGGACCCGCCGGATCCGGACCCGCCGGTTCACGACCCACCGATTCACGACCCACCGGCTCACGACCTCCCGGTTCCGGTGATACCCCCGTCGTGCTCATCCGCGCCCCGCCTCCCCGCAAGCCGAAAACCACGAAACGGGCCCCGTCCCGGCGAACGGCCGGAACGGGGCCCGCGACAGCACCGCAGAGGTTAGACCAGCTCGACCAGGTCCGCGATCGACGTGACCACGCGGGTCGGCCGGTACGGGAAGCGCTCCACGTCGGCGGCGGAGGTCAGGCCGGTGAGCACCAGGATGGTCTCCATGCCGGCCTCCATGCCCGCGACGATGTCGGTGTCCATCCGGTCGCCGATCATCACGGCGGTCTCGGAGTGGGCGCCGGCGGTGTTCAGCGCCTCGCGCATCATCAGCGGGTTGGGCTTGCCGACGAAGTACGGGTCGACGCCGGTGGCCTTGGTGATCAGGGCCGCGACCGAGCCGGTGGCCGGCAGCACGCCCTCGGGGGAGGGGCCGGTCTCGTCCGGGTTGGTGCAGATGAACCGGGCGCCCTGGTTGATCAGGCGGATCGCCTTGGTGAGCGCCTCGAAGGAGTAGGTGCGGGTCTCGCCGAGGACCACGTAGTCGGGGTTGTTGTCGGTCAGGACGTAGCCGGCCTGGTACAGCGCGGTGGTGAGCCCGGCCTCGCCGATCACGTAGGCGGTGCCGTTCGGGCGCTGGCTCTTGAGGAACTTCGCGGTGGCCAGGGCGGAGGTCCAGATGCACTCCTCCGGCACCTCCAGGCCCATCCCGGCCAGGCGGGCGCTGAGGTCGCGCGGGGTGTAGATCGAGTTGTTGGTGAGGACCAGGAAGGGCTTGCCGGATTCCCGCAGCCTGCGCAGGAACTCCTCCGCCCCGGGAATGGGGGTGCCCTCGTGGATGAGGACCCCGTCCATGTCGGTCAGCCAGGACTCAATGGGCTTGCGGTCTGCCACGTGCGTGTCTCCCGGAGTGTTGCAACGTCTTGCGTCGTGCGAGGGCCCTGACGCGGCACAGCCTAATCCGCACACCTGGCCGACGGCAGCACGTCCCGCCCACCGGAACAGCGCCGACGCGTCCTCCCGCGGCAGCCGGGAGGTCGCGTCGGGGGCGCGGGGCCCCCGGGGGCCGGGGCGGGCCCGGCCCGGCCGCCGGGCGCCCCCCCCCCGGGCGGGGGGGGGGGGCGGGCGGGGCCGGGCGG
>NZ_JBHWBZ010000009.1:53892-71039 GCF_042735475.1 Kitasatospora sp. NPDC059577
GGCCCCGCGCCCCCCCGCCCGCGGCGCGGGCGCCCCCCCCCGCGCCCCCCCGGGTCGACGCCGGGTCCGGGTCGGGGTCGGGTCCGACCCTGAGTCCGGCGCCGCCGCCGGCGCCTCAGGCGTGGAGCGGCGCGGGCTCGGGGAGCGGGACGGCCGGGAAGTCGATCTCGGTCCGGCCGACCGAGTTGAACCAGTTGGTGAAGGAGTTCAGCGCGACCGCGCCGATGATCTCGCCGATCTCTCCGTCCCCGTAGCCGGCCGCGCGCACCTCGGCGAGGTCCTCGTCGGAGACGAAGCCCTTGCTGCGGAGCACGGCCCGGGCGAACCGCAGGGCGGCGGCCTCCTTCGGGTCGGCGGCGCCGGCGTGGCCGCCGGCGGCGAGGTCGGCCGGGCTGACGCCGGCCCGGGCGCCCAGCACGTGGTGGGCGGCGTAGCAGTAGTCGCAGGCGTTCTCGACGGCGGTGACCAGGGCGATCTGCTCCCGCAGGCCGGCGCCGAGGCGCCCCTTGGCCAGGGCGCCGGCGAAGGCCAGGTAGGCCTCCAGGACGGCGGGCGAGGCGGCCATGGCGCGCATCATGTTGGGCGTCACGCCGAGGGCCCGCTCGACCTTGTCGAGGAGTGCCTTGGCGTCGGGTCCGGCGGTCGCGGGGTCGATCGTGCCGAGTCGGGGCATGGCTGTGCTCTCCGTTCGCTGCGATGGACGTTCGTTGGCAGTGCCAAGTGATTGTTGGCAGTGCCAAATATAGTTGGCACTGCCTAGAATGCAAGGGCATCGAACGCCACCCAGCGGAGAGGACCCGACCCCATGGCGGACCAGCTGCCCGGGCTCTCCCCCAGCGAACAACTGCTGATCGGCCTCACCCGGCTCGGCCAGGCCGTCCGCCTCAGCACCTGGCACCACACCGGCCCGGTCCGGCTCACCCCGCTCCAGGCCGACATCCTGCTGTTCCTGGCCGGCGACCCGCGGCCCCGCCGCCAGGGCGAGATCGTCACCGCACTCGCCTCCACCGCACCCACCGTCAGCGACGCCGTCCGCGCCCTCACCGGCAAGGACCTGGTGGACCGTCGACGCGACCGGGCCGACTCGCGCGCCGTCACCCTGACCCTCACCGACGCCGGCCGCGCCGAGGCCGAACGCCTCGCCGTCGTCCCCCCACCGCTCGGCGAGGCGCTCGCGGCACTCGACGAGGACACCGTGGCCGCGATGCTCCGCGGCACCACCACGATGATCCGCGCACTCCAGCGCCACGACGCCGTCCCGGTCTCCCGCACCTGCGTCACCTGCCGCTTCTACCGGCCCGACGCGCACCCCGAGGACCCGCGCGCACCGCACCACTGCGACTTCGTCGACGCCCCCTTCGGTGACGGCCGGCTGCGCGTCGACTGCCCCGACCACGAACCGGCCGTCTTCCCCGACGACGAGTCGGTGACCCTCCCCGACGACCGCCCCGCGCCGAAGCCGTCGACGCCCTCCGGGGGCCGTGCAGCAAACCGGGAGCAACCGGGCGCCTCGTGATTGAGTAGGCCGCATGAACCCGCAGACCTCCCGCCCCCTGCCCGACCGGCCGCTGCCCGGCCGGCCGCTGCGCGTCGGCCTGATCGGCTACGGCCTGGCCGGCTCCGCCTTCCACGCCCCGCTGATCGCCACCACACCGGGGCTGCGGCTGGACGCCGTGGTCACCGCCAACCCCGAACGCCGCGAGCAGCTGGCGCGCGAACACCCCGGCGCCCGCGCCGTGGACACCCCCGAGCAGCTGATCGCCGACCCGGACGCACTCGACCTGGTCGTCATCGCCTCGCCCAACCGCACCCACGCCCCGCTCGCCCGCGCCGCCCTGCGGGCCGGACTGGCCACCGTCGTGGACAAGCCGCTGGCCGGCACCGCCGCCGAGGCGCTGGAACTGTGCCGGCTCGCCGAGGAGCGGGGAGTCCTGCTCTCCGTCTTCCAGAACCGGCGCTGGGACGGCGACTTCCTCACCACCAGCCGCCTGGTGCGCGGCGGCGCCCTCGGCCGGGTCCACCGCTTCGAGTCCCGCTTCGAACGCTTCCGCCCCAAGCCCAAGCCGGGCTGGCGCGAGCTCGCCGACCCGGCCGAGGTCGGCGGCACGCTGTACGACCTGGGCAGCCACCTGGTCGACCAGGCGCTCACCCTGTTCGGGCCCGTCGAGACGGTCTACGCGGAGATCGACGTGCGGCGCGACGGCGCGGTCGTGGACGACGACGCCTTCCTCGCCCTCACCCACGCCTCCGGCACCCGCTCGCACCTGTGGACCAGCGCCATCACCCCGCTGATCGGCCCCCGGCTGCGGGTGCTCGGCGACACCGCCGGGTACGTCAAGCCCGGCATGGACCCGCAGGAAGCGGACCTGCGGGCGGGCCTGCGCCCCGACGGCACCAACCCGTGGGGTGCCGACGACCCCTCGTACTACGGCACCCTCGGCACCGACGAGTCGACGATCACCCTCCCGACGGACCCCGGCGACTACCCCGCCTTCTACGCGGGCATCGCCGCCGCCCTGACCGACCCCGGCACCCCGCCCCCGGTCGACCCGCACGACGCGGTGGCCACCCTCACCGTCCTGGAGGCCGCCCGCGCCTCCGCCGCGACCGGCACCACGGTCCGCCTGCGCTGACGAAAGCCTCGCCGGAACCCGTCGCCCCCGCGGACCCGATTCCTGCGATGAGCGGATGAACAGTCAGCGGGGGCGGCAGATCGACGCCGACGAGCGTCGCGAACGCGAACGGGCCTGGTCCGCCGAGCAGAAGGAGCGCGAGAAGGCCTGGACCGCGCGGTTCGAAGAACGCCGGAAGGTCATCGAGGCCGAGAGCCGCGAACGCCTACGGGCCGAGTCCATCGCCGCGGAACGGGCGGCCTGGGCGAAGGGCGAACGGGCCGGGTCCATCGGCTACCTCGACGTCACCGGACCCGACGAAGTGCCCGTACGGATCGCCGTGGTGTGGCTCGGACGCTTCCGCGCCACCCGCAAGCCGCTCGACAACCACGACCCGATCCCCGCCACCGACCTGAGCGCCGCAGGCGGAGGAGGCCTCCTCCTCTTCCTCCTCTACGTCGTCCTCGTCGGCCTGAACACCGGCCTGCGCTCACTCACCCTGCGGCTCACCGGCCGCCCCCGCTGGGCCGTCGGCACCGCCACCGGCCCCGACCGGGGCAAGGGCGGCGGGAACAACACCGTCCTACTGCGCAGCCACAGCCACCGCGAGGCCCTGCGGTACGCCGCCGCCCTCGCCGACCGGGTCGAACAGGACGGGACCGCCGCCCTCACACCCCGATGACCTCCACCGCCGAGCCCAGCCCCCGGAAGTCCGCCACGTTGCGGGTGTACAGCGGCAACCCGTGGGCCGAGGCCACGGCGGCGATCATCAGGTCGATCCGACGCGGCCGCGGCTGCCGCCCCGCAGCGATGGTCAGCGTGACCAACGTCCCGTAGCGGGCAGCGGCGGCCGCGTCGAACGGCAGCGGATCGAAGTCGGCCATCGCCGCACCCAGCACCTCCAGCCGCGCCGCCCGGCTCGCCGGGTCACGGGCCATCGACACGCCCTGCTGCAGCTCCGCGAACGTGATCGCGGTCAGCTCCGGCACGGCCGGCAGGTCCGCCGGGCTGAGCAGCGCCAGGTCGATGTAGACGCACGTGTCCAGCACCCCGGCGGGCCGCCGCCGCGACGCCCTCCGGCGCTCAGCCACGCCGCCGCTCGAACGGGTCGTCGCCCCCGTCGCCCACCAGCTCCTCAGGCCCGAAGTCCTCCTCGGCCTCCTTGCGCATCTGCTGGTAGTCCACCCGCGGCAACTTCACGTGCCGCGCCACCAGTTCCTCCGCGGTGAGCCGCCGCCGCCCCGACACCGGCCGCAGCTCCGCGACCTCGACCCCGTTCCTGGTGATGTGGAAGGTCTCCCCCGCCTCCACCGCATCCATCACCGCGGCGGAGTTGTTCCGGAACTCCCGCTGGGTAATCGTCTTCATGCTTCCAAGGTAGCCCCACGTAGCACCACCGGCTACACCCCGCGCGCCACCGGAAAAACCCCTCCCCGCCGTGCCCCGTCCGCCAGGTTCGACCACTGATCGTTCGCCCGGAGGGGGGCTGCCGTCGATGGCCGGAAGCAGTGAGGGGAACCCGTGGCTCAACGGCCAGGACGGCCCACCCCCGGCCGACCCGCCCCACACCACCGGGGGCGCCGACCGTGAGGGCACGGTCGCGGACCCCGGCCGGGAGACGCGATGACGGCACCGCGGCGGAGGCGCCGGCTCAGGTGGGTCCTCGCGCCGGCGCTGGCGGTGGAGGCGGACGGGGGTACGCGGGTGTGGGTGGACGCGATGGATGCGCCCTAGCGAGAAATCGGGTGGCGTGCGGGAACCCGGGGGGTCGTAGGATCGTCCTGCCTGTACGTCCGGGAACCGGCGAGACACCGAGGAGGAGTGGGCCGTGGCTGTGGTTGCGATGTTGCTGGGGCTGCTCCGGGTGTTGACCGGGGACCTGGGGAGTGAGAGCGGGACGCTGGCGTCCGTCGCGGCCGTCGCGGCCGTGACGCTGGTGGCCGGGGCGGTCGCCGGGGCGTTGGCGGGGGCTCGGCTCCTGGGGGCGCGGGCGCCGGCGGCGGTGCGCAGCGGGATGCTGCGACGTCGGGCGTTCGGTACGGCGTTCCTTCCGCAGCGTGATCCGGATGCCCGGGGCCGGCGACGCCCCAGGGCGCCGGGGGCGGCCCTGGCGGCCGCGTAACCCCCTCGTGGTTTCCGGAGCTTCGCGGCTCCGGGCTTCTTCGCGGCCGTCCTCCGCCGTTCACTCATGTCCTGAGACCCCGGAGGGCTCGCTTCACCATGTCCGTTCTCGCCGTTCTCGATCCTGCCGTCGCCGTCGCGCACACCGTCGTCGCCGCCATCGCCCACGTCCTGCCGACCGCGTTGGCGATCGTGCTGTTCACCGTCGCCGTCCGGCTCGCGCTGCATCCGCTGGCGCGGGCGGCGGCGCGCGGGGAGAAGGCGCGGGCCGTGCTCGCGCCGAAGGTCGCCGCGTTGAAGAAGAAGCACGAGAAGCGCCCGGAGAAGTTGCAGGAGGCGCTGGCCGCGATGTACCGGGAGGAGCAGGTGTCGCCGTTCGCGGGGTGTCTGCCGGTGCTGGTGCAGATCCCGTTCTTCTCGGTGATGTACCGGCTGTTCACCACCCCGAACGACCTGCTCGACCACACCCTGTTCGGCGTGCCGCTGGGTCTGCACGTGGGTGGCGCGCAGGGCGCCGGGCAGGTCGCGGTGTTCGGGGTGCTGTACGCGGGGCTGGCGGCGGTCGGGTACGTGAACTTCCGCCGGACGCGGCGTGCGGCGGCGGCGCAGCCCACCCCTCAGCCGGGGGCGGGGCTGCTGCCGTACCTGTCGTTCGGGTCGGTGCTGTTCGCGATGCTGGTGCCGGTGGCCGCCGCGCTGTACCTGCTGACGACGAGCGCGTGGTCGGCCGCCGAGCGGGCCTGGCTGTACCGGGACGGGACGCCGGCGCCGGTGGCGGTACTGCCGGTCTGAGGCCGTCGGACCGTCCCGGTTGGGCTGTCCCGGTGGGGCCCGGGGCGGTGGGGCTGAACCGGGCCGGGCCGGTCCGGGAGCCGGACCGGCCGGGTCAGAAGTGGCGCAGCAGTTCGGGGAAGGCCCCGAGCTGCAGCGTCGCCTCGTCCGGGCCGAGGTCCTCGTGCTCCAGCACCCAGGTGTGCTCGTGCGGGATGAAGACGGTGCGCAGGCCGGCCCGGCGGGCGGGGGCGATGTCGGACTTGGGCGAGTTGCCGATCATCCAGGTCCGGTCCGGGTCGAGGCCCAGGTCGGCGGTCAGTTGCCGGTAGGTGTCGACCGACTTCTCGGCCACGATGTGGACGCCCCGGAAGTGGTGGTCGATGGTGGAGGCGGTGACCTTGCCCTGCTGCTCGTCCTGGTCGCCCTTGGTGAGCAGGAGCAGGTGGTGGCGGTCGGCGAGGGCGGTGAGGGTGTCGGCGACGCCGGGGATCAGTTCGACCTGCCGGGTGTTGAGCGGCGTCAGCAGTTCGTCGATCCGGGCGTACTCGGCCGGGGTGGGGGTGCGGCCGTCGTTGAGCTGGTGCAGGCAGTCGGCGAGGCTCTGCCGGAAGACGGTGGCGCCGTAGCCGAGGCTGGCGGAGTTGGTGGCCTCGATGCCGTCCAGGAGGGACCGGGTCCGGTCGCGCTCGGCCGGGGTGGTGACCCAGTCCAGGAAGCCGTCGATGACCCGCTCGAAGAGGACGTTGTTCTCCCAGAGGGTGTCGTCGGCGTCGAAGATGAGGATCTGGTCGGTGTGCATCCGGTGGTCTCCAGGGTGGGGCGTCGAGCGATCGGGTGGGCGAACGGGCCGGGCGCGCAGGCCGGGCGAACGGGTGGGCGCGCAGGCCGGGCAGGGGCCGTCAGGCGGGTGGGAGCAGGCGGGCGGCGCGGTCGAGGGTCTCGCGGAGGTTGTCCTCGGTGGTGCGCCGCTTGGCCTCCTCGACGGTGAGCCACTCCAGCGGGGAGGCCGGGTTCTCCGGGCGGGCCCGGTCCGGGGTGGCGGTCGCCAGGAGGAAGCGCAGGTCGGCGTGGTCGTGGGCGGGTTCGGCGGGCGAGGCCGGGACGGGGACCACGGCGAGGTGGAGCAGGGCGGCGTCGGGCCACGGGGTGAGGTCGGTGAGGCCGGTCTCCTCCCGGCCCTCGCGCAGGGCGATGTCGAGTGGCCGGGTCTCTCCGGGGTCTCCGTGGCCGCCGATCTGCAGCCAGGCCTGTTGGCGGACGTGCCAGCGCAGCAGGACGCGGCGGGTCGGCGGGTGGACGACCAGCGCGGAGGCGGTGAAGTGGAGGGGGAAGGTGCTGCGGTTCCACGGGTCGGGGGTGTCGAGGAGGCTGCGGGCCCGCTCGTGGTCGGCGGTCTCGACCGGGCCCTGCGGGCGGTGGTCGTCGAGCAGTCGGGCCGGTTCGGGGCTGGGCGACGGGTTGCCCGTGGTCACCATGGCTCTGCGCTCCTCGTCCTGCTCCGGGGACCGTCCGGGTCCGCGACGGGACCGTCCGGGTCCGCGACGGGACCGTTCCGGGTCCTTGACGGGACCGCGACGGACCCGTTCCTGGGTCCGTTCCGGAGTCCGTTCCGGGTCGACTGCGGACAGTCTCGGAGCACGTCAACGGGCTTGTGGGGAAAGGGTGGTCGGGCCCGGGGCTTCCGGTTCCGGCGAACCCGCGCAGCCTAGCCCGGGGGCCGTCGGGGGGCCCACCGGTTTTCGCCCTGCCGCACGGCGGTACTGCCGTGCAGCAGGGGCCGTACCGGCTGGTCGGGGCGTTCCGGGGAGGCCGTAGCCTGTGGTGATCGTTACGGGACAGGTGGAGGGATGTCGTCATGGTGGCTGCTCCGGCGCTCGCCGAGCTGCGCGAGGTGTGCCAGCCGCAGGCCAAGCTGCAGAGCCGCAACGGTGAGCACTGGGCGGGCCGGCTGTACATGCGGCGGATCTCGCTGCTGACCACCCGGCAGCTGGTCCGCACCTCGGTGTCGCCGAACACCCTGACCTGGGTGATGGTGGTGTGCGGGGTCGGCGGCGGCGCGGCCCTGCTGATTCCGGGGCTGACCGGCGCGGTACTGGCGGCCGTGCTGTTCCAGCTGTTCCTGCTGTTCGACTGCGTGGACGGCGAAGTCGCGCGCTGGAAGCGGCAGTTCAGCATGGCCGGGGTGTACGTGGACCGGCTCGGCGCCTACCTGGCGGACGCGGCGCTGATGATCGGCGCGGGTGTCCGGGCGGCGCGCGGCGGCTCGGAGCTGTGGGTGTCGGTGGGCCTGGCGGCCGCGCTGGGCGTGGTGCTGCTCAAGGCGTCGACGGACCTGGTGGACGTGGCCCGGGCCCGCAGCGGGCAGCCGCCGGCGGACGAGGAGTCGACCCAGCCGCGGTCGCAGGGCATCGCGACGGCCCGGCGGTTCGCCTCGGTGTTCAAGATCCACCGGGTGACGAACGGCATCGAGGCCTCGCTGGTGCTGCTGGCCGCGGCCGCGGTGGACAGCGGGCTCGGCAACCTGGACGCGACGCGGGCGGCGCTCGCGGGGATCACGGTGATCACCTGGGGCATGGTGGTCGCGCACCTGGCGTCGATCCTGTCCTCCTCGCGTCTGCGCTGAGCCCGGTCGGGAGGCCGGTCGACCGGACGAAGGGCCGACCGACGAAGGGCCGACCGATCGGAACGACGACTGCCCGGAAGGACGGCTGAACGGCCCTCGACCGGGAACCGGCCCCGGGCGGGAGGGTGACGCGGTCCTCCCCCACCCGGGGGAGGACCGCCGGCGAAGCCCGTCGCCGGGTGGACGCGGCGGCCCGGGGCCGGGCGGGACCGTGGGGGCATGACGATGACCCAGCCCGCCGCCACCGCACACGTCGCCGCCCCGGCCGCAGGTACCACCACTGCCGCCGCCCGGGCCGCTGCCGTCCGGGCCGCCGTGCCGGCCCCGCCCCGGTGGGCCGTGCGGGCCGCGCACGTCGCGGCCGTCACCGCGCTGCCGGCCGGGCTGTGGCGGCTCGGCCTGGTCACGGGCTGGCACGGCGGTTACACCGACGCGGGTTACCAGGCGATGGGGTTCACCGGCTGGGGCGCGGTGTGGCCGGTCTTCCTGAGTCTGTTCACCGAGGCGCTGGCGCTGCTCACCCTCGGGCTGGTCCGACCCTGGGGCACGGTGCCGCCGCGCTGGGTCCCGTTCGTCGGCGGTCGCCCGGCCGCCCCCCGCGTGGTGGTTCGCGCGGCGCTGCTCGGTGCCGCCGGGCTGGCCGTGCTCTGGACGCCGTTCGCCGGGTGGTGGGCCATGCCGGGCACGGGCATGACCCCGCCGGGCCACTTCCTGGTCGGCTTCCTCTACCTGCCCACCGTCGCCTGGGCGCCGTTGCTCGCCGCCGTGGCCGTGTCGTACCGCCGCCGCCACCGGGCAGCGGCGGCGCTCTCCCGCACGGCCTGAGGCGCGTCCCGCACGGCCCGGCGGGGCGTCACGCGCCGGAGCGGGAGCGGCCCGATGTGACGCGGATCACCGCAGCGGGCGGGGTCCGCCGGACAGGACCGGGTGTGGAGCAATCGATACGGGCGCGGATCCGCGCCGGGGACGCCGAGGCGTTCGGGCAGGTCTTCGAGGACCATGCCCGGACGGTGTACCGGCACGCGGTACGGATGACCGGGGACCGGACCGTCGCCGAGGACGTGGTCTCACTGACCTTCCTGGAGGCCTGGCGGGTGCGCGCGCGGATCGCGCCCGAGGGCGACAGCCTGGCGCCGTGGCTGCTGGGGATCGCGGGGAACGTCATCCGCAACACCCGCCGGGCGGCGCGCCGGCACCAGAAGGCACTGGCGAAGCTTCCGCCGCGCGAGGTCGTGCCGGACTTCTCCGGCGAGCTGGCGGGGCGGATCGCCGATGCCGAGGAACTGGCCGCCGCGAAGGCCGCGTTGGAGCAGCTGCGGCCGGCCGAGCGGGAGGTCTTCGCGCTCTGCGTGTGGGAGGGGCTGGATCACTCGGCGGTCGCGGAGGCGCTCGGCAGACCGGTGGGCACGATCCGTTCCCGGCTGTCGCGCGCCCGGACCCGGCTGCGCGAGCTGACGGCGCGGGAGGTGGCCTCGGCGGCCGCGGCGCGTTCCGCGCGCGCGGCGCAGCGCCCGGGCAGCACCGGACAGGTACCAGGTGACCGCACGTCCGCGGTCCGGCCGACCAAGGAGACGATCCGATGAGCGCCACCCCCCGGGACCGGTCCGACCGGGCCGATCGGGAGGAGATGGCCCGGCTGCTGCCGGCCGCGGCCGCCCCGGAACTCGACCAGGGCCGCTTCCTCCTGATGAAGGACCACCTGATGGACAGCATCGCCGACACCGCCGCCCCCCGGCGGGCCTCCCGCCGACGCACCCTGCTCCTGCGGGCGGCCCTCCCGCTGGGACTGGCCGCCGCGGTGGCCGGGGCCCTCCTCACCTTCGCGACCGACGACCCGGGGGCCATGAACGACGACACCGGCCGGTCCCTGGGCAACGCCAGCACGGTCGCGTACACCCTGGAGAGCGCCGAGGACGTCGTCCGGCTCAGCATCCTGGAGCAGAACAAACCGGTGGACACGGTCCAGTTGCAGCACGACCTGGACCGGTTCGGGATCCGCGCCCGGGTCTACGCGGGCGAGCCCGGCTGCCGGACCAAGCGGCCGAAGCAGCCGGAGCACGTGGACCTCAACGCCGGGTGGGACATCGAGCTGCGGCCCGGGAACAGCCCGATGGTGCTGACCGTCCACCCGCGCCTGCTCCCGAAGAACACGGAGATCTTCATCTACCTGCCACTGGCCAAGACCGATCCGGCCAACAGCTTCCGCGAGTTGGAGGCCGGGCTGATGCAGTCCCCGGGCCCCGCCTGCCTGGAGTCCAGGGAGTTCGTCAACCCGCTGGCGAGCCTGTTCCCGACCAGCCCGCCGCCCTCCCGGTGATCCGGGCCTGATCCGAATGCCGCACCCCTTCTCCGGAACCAATCGGACTACATATACAGTCCATCGACATATACAGTCGTCCGACAGAAGGGGTGCGGCCCATGCCGCCACTCACCACCACCCGGCCCGCCGGCACCGACCCGGCCACCGGACCCACGGCCGTCCGCCCGGCCGCCGCCACCCGGCCCACGGCCGCAGGGCGGGCCGCACGGGCCCTCACCACCCGGGCCCTCGCGCTCCACCCCGGGGTCGTCCTGGTCGCCGGATACGTCGCCGAGCTGCTGTTCCGGCTCATCCTGGTCCGGCACATGAGCTTCCCGTCCGTCCACCCCGACGAGGACTCCTACCTCGTCCTGGCACGCGTCCTCGCGGGCCGCCCGACGACCGAGATCCCGGTCGGCGTGGTCATCCCCGGCGGCTACCCCCTGCTGATCTCCCCCGCGCTGCGCCTGGCCGACGACCCGGTCACCGCCTACCGGCTGATCATGGTCATCAACGCCACGGTCAACGCGCTGGTGCTGCCGCTCGCCTACGTCGCCCTGCGCCGGCTCGGTCTGCGCCGGCGGCTCGCGTACGTCTTCGGCGGCGTGACCGCCCTGCTGCCGCCGGTGATCTTCTACTCGCAGTTCGCGCTGACCGACGCCGTCCTGCCCGTGCTGATCCTCGCCTGGCTGCTCTGCCTCCACGGCTGGCTCGCCGACGGCACCGGGCGGCGCCGCACCTGGCACGCCGTCGGGGCCGGTGCGGCGGCCGGTTACGCGATGGCCACGCACGACCGCGGCGGCGTGGTGGTCGCACTGACCGCCGCCGTCCTCCTCGGCGTCCTGCTGCTGCGCCGCGCGCCGTGGCGCGCCACGGCCGCCGGGCTGGCCGCGCTCGGCCTCGGCGTGCTCGGCGCGCAGCTGCTGTCGGCCTGGCTGCACGCCCAGTTCACCGTCGCGAACAGCGATGTCGGCGGGTTCCTCTGGCGGGGGCTGACCGATCCGGGGGCCGCCCAGCGGACGCTCACCCGCACCGCCGGGCAGATCTGGTACTTCACCGCCTCCACCTGGGGCATCGGCGGGCTGGCCGTCGTCGCCTGCCTGTGCGCGGTGGCCGACCGCCGCCTCCCGCGGGAGCTCCGGGTCACCGGCGGCGTGCTGGTGGCACTGCTGTTCGGCACCGCCCTGGCCTCCGCCGCCGCGCTGCCGGCCGACGGCCGGATCGACGACTGGGTGTACGCCCGCTACACCTCCTACCTCGTCCCGGCGGCCTTCGTCATCGGCATCGCGCTGCTCGCCGGACGCGGACGCCGCGTGCTGGGCCGGACGGCGGCCGTGACGGCGGGGCTCATGGTGCTGCTCGCCGGGACGGTGGTCGAGTCGGCCGGTTCCAAGCTGCGCACCGAGGTCTTCATTCTCTGGGGCATGCCGGACAGCTCGTTCCTGGCCGGTGACTGGGGCCGGCTCGACATGTTCCGGGCCACCGCCGCCGCACTGGTCGTGCTCACCGCGGTGGTCCTGGTGCGCCTGTCCGGCGGGCGGCGGGTGCTCCCGGCGATCGGCGTCTCACTGGCGCTGTTCGCCGCCTTCGCGACCACGACGATCACCGCGCAGGTCGCCGCGCCGCACGCGAAGTGGCGCGAGGGCCTGGCGACGGGCTTCACCCGCGACTCCGGGGTCGGGGCGGGCGACAACGTGGTCTTCGCCTGGGACCTCGACTGGTCGCTGCGCGGCACCCAGGCCTTCGAGGTCTACCGGGGTCGGGTCTGGTTCCTCGACCCCCGCTGGCAGCCGCTGCCGGCGGAGGCGAGCGCCCTGGTCACCCCGCTGCCCCCGGCGGGGCAGCCGGCGGAGGCCTACTGGCCGGACCACCCCGCCGCCTGGTACGTCGAGCGGGCCGACGCACGGCAGAACTGGGCGGTCTGGCGGCACCGTTGAGTCGGCTACCCGGCCTCGCCGCCGCGCACCTCGGGGCCGCCGCCACGGCCCCCGGGCCCGCCGCCGCACACCCCGTCCTCGCCGCCACGGCCCCCGGGCTCGCCCCCGGGTCGCCCGTAGGCGGCGAGGACGGTGTCGAGGAGGCCGGGGAAGCGCCGCTCCAGGTCGACGGTCCGAAGTGCGGAGAAGCGGCGGTTGGCCTCCTCCCGCTGACTGATCAGGCCGGACTCGCGCAGCACCTTGAAGTGGTGGCTGAGCGTGGAGGGCGCGACGTCCACGGGGAAGGTGCCGCAGGCCCGTTCGGGTTCGGCGCGCAGGACCCCGACGATGGTCATCCGGGTGGGGTCGGAGAGTGCGTGCAGGACGTCGAGGAGGTCGATCTCCTCGGTCGCGGGGTGTGCGAGCGCTGGTCGGCGGCGGGTGCTGCGGGGCACGGTCAGACCTCCCTGATCTGCGATGTTCGACATCCATGGAAACTGCGTGGTACCACTGTCCCGCGTCAATTTCGTAGTTCGTCGAACATCGTAGTCGAGGGGGACCGACATGCGCGCACTGGTGATGACCGCACCCGGTGGGGCCGAGAACTCGCAGATCCGGGAGATCGGGGCACCGACCCCGGGGCCCGGCGAGGTGGCGATCGACGTCGCCTACGCCGGACTGAACTTCGTCGACGTGATGGCCCGCCGCGGCGACGGCGGCTACACCTCGGAGTGGCCGTACCGGCCCGGCAAGGAGGTCGCCGGCACGGTCCGGGAGATCGGCGAGGGCGTCACCGGCCTCGCCGTCGGCGACCGGGTCGTGGCCGCGCCCGTCGGCGCGGGCCTCGCGGAGGTGGCGGTCGCCGAAGCCGCGCTCACCGTGCCGCTCCCGGACGGCGTGGCCCTGCGCGAGGCCGCCGCCGTCCCGCTCGGCCTGGCCACCGCGATGCTGCTGCTGACCGGCGCCGGCCGGTTCGACGCCGGCGACACCGTGCTGGTCCACTCGGCGGGCGGCGGCATCGGCAACGCCGTCGCCCAGCTCGTCCCGCTGCTCGGCGGCGGCCGGCTGATCGGCACCGTCGGCCGCCCGGAGAAGGCCGCCGCCACGGTCGCCTCCGGCTACGACCACGCCTTCGCCCGCGACGAGGCGCTGTCCGAAGCCGTCCGGAACGCCACCGACGGCCGGGGCGTCGACCTCGTCCTCGACCCGCTGGGCACCGAGGCCCTCGAACTCGACCTCGCCGTGGCGGCACCCGGCGCCCGTATCGTCCTGTTCGGCAACGCGGGCGGCGGCGCCGTCGCCGACCTGCCCCCGCTCGGCCGCCTGATGGCGGGCAACCTGACCGTCACCGGCTTCAGCCACCGCGGCCTGGCCGCCACCGCCCCCGACCGGCTGGCCCGCGCCATCCGCCGGGTCCTCGACCTCCTCGCCGACGGCGGCCTGGAGCTCCCCGTCACCGAACTGCCCGACCTGACCGCCGTCGCGGCCGCGCACGACGCGATGGAGCAGCGCCGGGCCACGGGCAAGTACGTGGTACGGGTGGGTGGTTGACCCCTCATGAGGACCCGGCCGCCGGTCGGACCGGGAAGACCGCGCCCGGGTCGGCGTGGGCGACCGGACCGGCGAAACGGGCCGCCGCCCGGCCGACGGCCTCGGCCGGGGTCATGGCGCGGCCGACGTGGGTGACGAGCAGGCGCGAGGCGCGGGCCGCCGCGGCGGTGGTGCCGGCCTGCTCGGGGGTGTGGTGCACCAGGGCCCCGTCGCCCGGCTCCGGCTCGGAGCTCTCCGCCTCGCAGAGCAACAGGTCGCAGCCGTCGGCGAGTTCGGTGAGCGCGTCGCACGGGGCGGTGTCACCGGAGTAGACGAGGGAGCGGCCGCCGGCCTCCACCCGGAGGGCGAAGGCCGGCATGCCGTGCTCCACCGCCCGGCTCACCAGCGTCAGACCACCGACCCGCACCCGGTGGCCGTCGGACAGCTCGGTGACGGCGAAGGCGGATTCGACCGGGCTGCGCCGCGCCGTGTTGGTCAGGAAGGCCGCCAGCCGGTCGGCGGTTCCGCGCGGGCCGTACAGCGGGATCGGCGCGGCGAGCCGGACGTCCGCGTAGAGCGCGCCGTAGTAGGCGGTGAGCAGGTCGGCGCAGTGGTCGGCGTGCAGGTGCGAGATCCAGATCGCGTCCAGCTCGTCGAGCCGGGCGTGGCGCTGCAGCGGACCGAGGGTGCCGCTGCCGGCGTCCACCCACACCCGGGCGCCCGCTCCGGACACCAGGTAGCCGGAGCAGGGGTTGTCGGCGCTCGGGTAGGGCGTCGCGCTCCCCAGGACGGTGAGGCGCAGGGGTTCGTCGGACATCCGGCGAGGGTAGCGCCGGCGGCCGGCCCCCGTGATCATTTTCCGACCGGGCGGGGCCGGGAGGAAACACCGTCGTTGCCCCCGCGTGGGAAGTCGGCGGGGTCGACTTTCCGTGCCGGGTCGGCTTCCCGCGCGCGACGAGGCTCCGGGCCGCCGGTGCGAGCAGGCGAGGCGGCGGGCTGCCGGGCCGTCGGGCGGCGGCTGTCGGGCGTCGGGCCGTCGGCCGTCGGCCGTCGGGCCGAATATCGGCGTGCCGCGCCCTGCCCGGGCTGGTTGACTCCGTGCCATGAGCACCTCCCGGGCCCTTCCGGTCCTGCGCCCGCCCGACCGGCAGGCCCTCCACGACACCGCCCGCCTCCTGCTGGACTTCACCGAGCCGTGGGGCCGCGTCTCGGTGGACTGCCACGCGCTGGGGATGACGTCGGCGGAGGCGCGGCAGGTGCTCGAAGCCTTCCCCGGCAGCTGGGTGTCGCCCTCCGACCGGACGCATCCCGAGAGCAGCGCCGAGGTCCGCGCCCTGTTCGAAACGGGGGATCCGCGGGTGGACGAGCTGGCCCCGTTCGACGTCGACGTCTTCGAGCGGCCCCCGGGGTCGGTCGAGGAGCGCTTCCTCGGCATCGTCGGGTCCGGGCCCGCCGCGCTGTACTGGGGCGGCTTCGCCTGGCCCGCCGTCCCGGAGCTCGACCTGAAGCCGCGGGCCAAGGACGCCCACCTGCAGATCGTGCTCAACAGCCGCAACGCGGACTTCGACCGGCCGTCCGAGGACCACACGCTGTTCATCCACTTCCGCAGCGGCGACCTCGAACGCGCCGAATGGCTGGCCCGGCAGGCCGGGCTGACGCCCGTCGGCCCGGACGAGTCCGGTTGCTGACCGTCCGGGCATAGCCTCCGCTCGAACGGCGTTGGCCGGGCATGACCAAGATTCTGGTGATCGGCGCGAACGGCAGTGTGGGCAGGCACGTCGTGGCCTCGCTGGCCGAAGACGGCCACGAGGTAAGGGCGTTGGTCCGCGGCACCGCGAAGGACGCGCTGCCCGCGGGGGTCGAGGCGGTGCGGGGCGATCTGACGGTGCCGGAGAGCCTGGAGCCCGCGCTGGCCGGCGGGGTGGAGGCGGTCTACCTGATGTGGCCCGGGCTGCCCGTGGAACCCGGGGTCGTCGAGCTGATCGCCCGCCACGCGAAGCGCGTCGTCTACCTGTCGGCGGACGTGGCCGACCTCGCGGACGACGAACCGGCCGTGGTCTTCCACCAGGAGATCGAGCGGCTGGTCCGGCGGTCCGGCCTGGACTGGACCTTCGTGCGGGCGATCGACTTCGCGGGCAACCTGCTCGCCTGGGCCGACCAGGTGCGGGCGGGTGTGGTCCGCTGGCCGTACGGGCGGGCGCGCCGTTCGTTGGTGCACGAGAAGGACATCGCGGACGTCGCGGTGCGGGCGCTCACCGAGGACGGGCACCACGGCTGCCGGTACGTGGTCACCGGGCCGGAGTCGCTGTCGCACGCCGAACTGGCGGGGATCATCGGCGAGGAACTGGGCGTCGGCCTGCGGTGGGAGGAGCTGGCGCCGGAGCCGGCCCGCGAGCAGCTGACGGCGGCCTGGGGGAACGCCGCGTTCGTCGACTCGCGGCTGCGGGCCTGGGAGTCGTTCACGCGCGAGCCGGAGCGGGTGACCGACACCGTGGAGCGGGTGCTGGGGCGGCCGCCGCGCGACGTCCGCAGCTGGGTGCGGGACCACGCGGCGGACTTCCGGTAGGCGTCAGGCCCCCGGGCACCGGGCCCCCGGTCCCGGCCGCGCCGCGCCGCACCGCGCCGGGGTCAGCTCCCCTCCGGCGCCTCCAGCGAGTCGAGCCAGCCCAGCAGCCGGGCGCCTTCGCGGGTCATCACGTCCGGGTCGCGCAGGGCGTTGGCCAGCAGCGACATGCCCTGGTAGCCGGCGACCAGGGTGAGGGCCAGGCCGTCCGGGTCGGGCAGGCCCAGCTCACGGAACTGCCGCCCGGCCCAGTCGAGCAGGCGCCGGATCACTGCGCCGGCCTCCGCGTCGAGGACTCCGTCGGCCCGCTTGTCGAGTTCGGCGGCCAGGGTGCCGGTCGGGCAGCCGAACCGGGCGGCGATGTCGCGCTGCCCGATCCAGGCTTCGACCAGTGCCTTGAGGCGGTCCCGGGGGTCGGCGGTGCGCTCCAGCGCTTCGGTGAGTTCGTCCAGGTGGGCGCCGTGCTCGGTCAGCGCCGCCCGGACCAGCTCGTCCTTGGTCTTGAAGTAGTAGTAGACGTTCCCGACCGGGACGTCCGCCTCGCGCGCGATGTCGGCGAGGGTGGTGCGCTCGACGCCCTGTTCGTGGAGGACCCGGGCCGCGGGGGGCGGGGGGCGCCCCCCCGACTGGCGCTCCCGGGAGGCGCGGCTTCATGGGGAAGTCGCCCCGCACTAGAGACTCTACCCACACGTGGCCCGCGGTCAGGAGG
>NZ_JBHWBZ010000009.1:71049-79270 GCF_042735475.1 Kitasatospora sp. NPDC059577
TTGATGTTGTCGTAGCCGTTCCCGAGCGGGAGGTCCGCCTCGGGCGCGATGTCGGGGTGGGTGGTGCGCTCGCCGCGGTTTTCGTGGAGGACCGGGGCCGCGGCGGCCGCGAGCCGCCGACGCTTCTGCGACGCCTGGACGCGCCGATTCACTGAGTCAGTCACCCGACTGACTATAGACAGCCTCCCGTGGACGCGTGCTACGGTCTTTCTGAGTCAGCCAACTAACTCACAACGGGAGGGGATCTCGATGATCACAGTGACGGGCGCCACCGGCAACATCGGCCGGACGCTGGTGGAGCTGCTGGCCGGAGCGGGCGAACAGGTGGTGGCCGTGTCCCGGCAGCCGCAGCCCGCCGCCCCCGCGACCGGCGTCCGCTGGGCGCGGGGCCACCTCGGCGACACCGCGGGCCTGCGGCCCGCCCTCGAAGGGTCCCGGGCACTGTTCCTGCTGCTGGGCGGCGAGCTCAACAGCCGGGGCGAGAGCCCGGAGGCCCTGCTGGACGCCGCCGCGGACGCCGGGGTCGAACGGATCGTCCTGGTCTCCTCACAGGTCAGCGCCACCCGCCCGGACTCGCCGTCGCACGCCCGGCTGCGGCAGTTCGAGGACGCCCTGGGCGCATCCGGACGGGACGTCACCGTCCTGCGCCCCGGCGGCTTCGCCTCCAACGCCTTCGCCTGGGCTGAGACGGTCCGCACCGAGCGCACGGTCTTCGCCCCGTTCGGCGACGTGGCGCTGCCCGTCGTCGACCCGGCGGACATCGCGGCGGTCGCCGCGGCCGTCCTGCGCGAGGACGGGCACGCCGGCCGCACCTACGAACTGACCGGCCCCGAGCTGATCAGCCCGCGCCGACAGGCCGCGGCCCTCGCCGAGGCGCTGGGCGAGGAGGTCGCCTTCGTGGAGCTGTCCCGCGAGCAGGCCCACGCCCACCTGGCCCGGTTCATGCCGGAGCAGGTCATCCCCGGAACGCTGGACGTCCTCGGGCTCCCGCTCCCGGCCGAACTGACGATCAGCCCCGACGTGGCGGCGGTCCTGGGCCGCCCGGCCGCACCCTTCGGCGCGTGGGCCGTTCGCAACCTGTCGGCGTTCCGGTAGGGGCGGTGCGGGGCCCGGCCCCGCCGGGCCGGACCCGACCGGACCCCGCGCCGGGTCAGGCGGTGGCGGGGTTCACCGCCTCACCGTCCTCGACCGCCCGGGCGGGCACCGACCGCAGCGCGGGAGCCGGCGGGGCGGGGACGACGGCGGGGATGACGGCGGCGACGGCGGCCGCGACCAGGGCGACGCCGCAGCCGATCACCAGACCGACCCGGAAGCCGCCCTCCGACGGGAGGGTGTGGCCGCCCAGGGTGACGGTCAGCTGCGACAGCACCACGCCGACGACGGCGGCGGACACCGAGGTGCCCAGCGAACGCATCAGGGTGTTGAAGCTGTTCGCCGACGCCGTCGCGGACAGCGGGACCGCGCTCATGATCAGCGCGGGCATCGCACCGTAGGCCAGACCCACACCGCCGTTGGAGACGATCCCGGCGATCAGCACGCCCCAGGTGGACCCCATCAGCGGCAGCGCCGGCCCGTACCCGGCCGCGATCGCCAGCGCCCCCATGACCAGGGTGAACTTCGGCCCGCGCGCGGCGGAGAGCCGGCCGCCCAGGGGCGAGACGACCATCATCATCAGCCCGCCCGGCGCCATCCACAGGCCCATCGCCAGCATCGACTGGCCCAGCCCGTAACCGGTGGCCGTCGGCAGCTGCAGCAGCTGCGGCAGGACCAGCGCCTGGGCGTACATGCCGAATCCGACCAGGACGGACGCGACGTTGGTCAGCAGCACCCGGGGACGGGCGGTGACCCGCAGGTCCACCAGCGGGGCGGCGACGCGCAGCTCCCAGCGGGCCCAGAGCATCAGGACGGCGGCCGAGACGGTGAACAGGCCGAGGGTGCGGGTGCTGCCCCAGCCCCAGTCGCCGCCCTTGGAGACGGGCAGCAGCAGGCAGACCAGGCCGACGCTGAGCCCGGCGGCGCCGACGAGGTCGAAGCGCCAGCCCGGGGCGGGGCGGGTGGCGGGCGCCGGGGCGGGGACCACGGTCCGGATCATCGCGATGATGACGACGGTCAGGGCGGCGGTGCCCCAGAAGAGCACGCGCCAGCTCGCGTAGTCGGCGACACCGGCGGCGATCGGCAGGCCGAGGCCGCCGCCGATCCCCATGGACGCGCTGACCAGCGCGATCGCTGAGCCGAGCCGCTCGGGCGGCAGGACGTCGCGCAGCAGGCTGATGCCGAGCGGCACCAGACCCATGCCCATGCCCTGCAGCGCCCGGCCGATGATCATCGGCACCACGGACGAGGACAGGGCGCACAGCACCGAGCCGAGCAGCAGCGGGACGCAGGAGGCGATCAGCATCGTCCGCTTGCCGAGCAGGTCACCGAGGCTGCCGCTGATCGGGACGAACACGGCGGCGGAGAGCAGGGTCGCGGTGATCACCCAGGAGGCGTTGGAGGCCGTGGTGTGCAGGAGTCGGGGCAGTTCGCTGATCAGCGGGGTGACCAGGGTCTGCATGATCGCGGCGACGGTGCCGGTGAACGCGAGCGTGGCGACGATCGGACCGGTACGGGGGGCGGGGGTCGCCATCCTGCTCAGCCGGGTCGACGCCCAAGGTCCGATGTCCATCGGACAGCTGAGCGACGCCTTCGGCCTGGACGTGTCCACCCTCAACCGGCAGACGGCGGCGCTGAAGAGCGCGGGACTGCTGGAACGCATCCCCGATCCGGACGGCGGCATCGCCCGCAAGTTCCGGCTGACGGAGGCAGGACAGCAGCGGCTGGCCGACGAACGCGCGGCCCACGTCCGGGCCCTGGACCTCGTGATGGCCGACTGGCCGGAGGAGGACGTCGAGCGGTTCGCCGGATACCTGCGCCGGTTCAACACCAGCATCGAGGACATCGACGGGCGGCCCTGGCCCCGGGGGTGACCCGGCCACGCGGCCCGAGACCTGCCGGGGTCTCGGACGGACGGGGCCACTCGGACGTCAGGAGCGCTTGAAGGCCTCGACGGCGCCCTCGGCGACCTCGATCACGATCGAGTGGAGACTCTCGATGCGCGAGACGATGGCCTCACGCGGGCCCTGACGCCAGACGTCACTGCCGTAGAAGGCGTCCTCCTGCGAACGGTGCTGCTCGACGGAGTCGAACGCCCGGATCAGGTAGGCCTCTTCGTGCCCGTCCTCGTCGACCAGTGAAGCCCCGTGGTCGACGACCCGGATGCCGGCCGCTTCGAGCAGCGGAACGGCCTCCTCGGCCATCACGCGGACGAAGTCGGCACGGGTGCCCGGCTTCAGGCGGTAGGTACGGAGTTCGAGTATCACGCTGGTTCTCCCGGTGGTTGGCGCACAGTTGGCGCACCGCAGGCCGGGGGCGGATCCCCCGGCCGGGCGGAGAGCCTACGCGGGAAGCGGACAGGTGCGCAGGAGATCAGGGGCGGGCGTCACGGTTGCGCCTGTACTCGCGGAGGAGCGCGAGGAGGTTGATCAGCGTGCTGGCCGGGATGTTGCCGAGGTTGACGAGGCGCAGGCCGTGCAGATTGGTCTCCCCCGGGGCGGCGGAGGGCCAGAGGAGGCCGAACTCGCGCCCCTCGGTGCGGAGTTCGATGATCAGCTCGGAGAGCTGGCGGACCGTGAGGTGGAGCAGGGCCGGATCGGCGGGGTGGATGGGGTGGTGGGCGCTCACGCGGCACCGTCCAGCTGCAGCTCGAACCAGACGCTCTTGCCGAGGTACTGGGGGTCGACGCCCCAGCGGTGGGTGAGGCCGGCGACGAGCTGCAGGCCCCGGCCCGACTCGGCCAGGACGGACAGGGGTTGCTGCTCCGGGAGGCTCGGGCTGCGGTCGGAGACCGTGACGCGGAGGGTGTCGGCGAGGAAGAGGATGAGGACGACCGGGGAGGTCGTCCCGCCGTGACGCCAGGCGTTGACGATGAGTTCGACCAGGGCGAGTTCGGCGTCCGCGATGGAGGCGGGCGGCCAGCCGGCACGGGTCATGCCGTCACGCAGGGCGTCGCGGGAGAGCGTGAGGGAGGGGGAGTTGAGGTTGCGCACAGGGGTCTCCCGGAAGGGGAAGGGGTGAGACCGGCGGATACGTCGCCGTGAACGAGCCCACTGGACATGGGTGTTCTTCGGTGCCCGAGCGGCGTTCTGACGATCCGTTCGGTGATCGGTGCATCACAGACTGTAGGGCACGCGATGGCAAATTTGCCAGCTGATCCAAGAAGATGTGCCCATCTGCTCGCTGGACTCGTCCTGCGCAGGCGGTAGATGCTGGGGAAATGCCACCTACCCCAACCGCACGCCGCAAGCGCGTCGGCACCGAGCTGCGAAAGATGCGAGAGGCCGCAGGGCGCACAGCTGGAGATGCTGCCGCCGTCCTCGGCCTCGACCGCAGCAAGGTCACACTGATCGAGCAGGGCACCTACCCGATCAGCGCCGAACGGGTCCTCGCACTCGCGTCCGAGTACGAGGAGGCCGACTCCGATTACGTCGACGCCGTTGCCGCGATGGCCGCCGACCGAACCAAGGGGTGGTGGGAGGAGCACAGAGGCCTCGTCCCTGCCGGAATTCTCGAAATCTCCGAGGTCGAGCACTACGCGAGCGCGCTGGTGACGTATCAGATCTGTCACGTGCCAGGACTCATGCAGACGGAGGAGACAGCACGAGCGATCTTCCGAGAGGTCCATCCGCCTCTACGACCCCTGAACATCGAAGCGCGAGTCGAGAATCGGATGCGCCGAGCAGAGCTACTGACGCGAAGCGATCCGCTCAGCTACGAAGCGATCGTGCACGAGGCCGCACTTCGGATGGAGTTCGGAGGAGCAGCTGTTGCCAGGGAACAGCTGAAGCACCTGCTCACACTCTCAGAAGCAAGCAATGTGACCCTGCGCGTGCTGGAGTTCAAGGCCGGCGGCTTCAAAGGGGCAGGTCAGGCCGCACTGTACGCGAGTGGACCCGTGCCCCGCCTCGATACGGTTCAGCTGGACTCCGTAAGATCGCCAACGTTCCTGACCGAGATGAACCAGCTGGAGAACTACCGGAGCATCCTGGGGGCGATGCGCGATCGCGCGCTCGATCCATCAGCCTCCCGTGAGGCGATCTCCAGCATCCTGAATAGCCTGTGAGGCCCCGTGGAAGATCTCGCTTGGCGCAAGCCGAACGCTTGCGGCGACGGCAATAACTGCCCGGAGGTGGCCATAGGCCCGGACGCCGTGTACGTCCGCAGCAGCCTTCTGCCCGAGGCCGTCGCCCAACTCACCCCCGCCGAATGGCGTGACCTCGTCTCCGCCATCCGCAACGGCGAGTTCGACGTCTGACCCGCTCCCCCACCCACGGCCCGCCGGCTCTCCGGCGGGCCGTTTCGTTCTCTCCGGCGGGTCGGTCCGTCGCGCTACCTTGTTCCGCCTGCTACCTTGTGATGCATGGTACCTGGCATCACCAACCCGGACGGGCCCGCCGAGGCCCCCGACGGACCCGTGGCGACCCAGCTGCGCAAGGGCGTGCTGGAGTACTGCGTACTGGCCCTACTCAAGGACGGCCCGCGCTACGGCGTCGAACTGCTCCAGGAACTCGGCCGCTTCCCGATGCTGGCCACCAGCCAGGGGACGATCTACCCCCTGCTCTCCCGGCTGCGCCGCGCCGGGCTCGCCGAGACCTTCCTCCGCGACTCGGCCAGCGGACCGTCCCGCCGCTACTACACGCTCACCGACACCGGCCGCGAAGCGCTGCGGGAGTTCACCACCCTCTGGCCCGCCTTCCGCGAAACCGTCGACCACGTCCTCGACCCGGGAGAGAACCCGTGAACAACCCCATCGAGCACCCCCTGGTCCGCGCCCACCTCGACGCGGTCACCCGCTACACCGCCCCTCTCCCCGAGGAGCGCCGCCGCGAACTCCTCGCCGACCTGCGCGAACACGTCGAGGTCTCGCTCGCCGAGCATGGCCCCGCCGACGAGGCCGCCGTCCGCCGGGTCCTGGAACAGCTCGGCACCCCCCGGCAGATCGCCGACGCCGCGCTCGCCGAGGACGGGCTGACCCTTCCCGAGCCGGAGAGCGCCCGTCGCACCAACGTGACGCTGCTCCTCGCGGTGCTCCCGTTCCCGCTGCTCCTGCTCCCGGTCGCCGGGCCCCTGCTCGCGCTGGCGGCCGCCGTCACCGCCGCCGTCCGCGTCACCAGGTCCCGGATGTGGAGCCGCGAGCAGAAGAAGCGGGCCACCCTGCTCCTGCTCGCACCCATCCTGACCACGCCGCTGGCCGCCGCCGCCTTCGTCGCGATCTCCTCGACGGGGCTGACCGCGACCAACCTGCTCGCCGCGTACGCCCTGGGGTTCAGCCCGGTCCTGCTCGCGGCGGCACTGCTGGCCCGATCCGCCGCCCGCCTGCGCGGCGCCGCCGCCACGGCCTGAGCCCGAGCCGCCCTCACGGCCCGAGGCACCGGCCCCGCCCGCGCCCTCACCCGGCCCGGCGGCGCCTGAACTCGGCCAGCCACTCCCGCACCTGGGCCTCGTCGTGCAGGTACGGCTCCCCGGGCCCGGACCGCAGGTCGATGCCGTACAGCCGGCTCAGTGCCCGCAGGGACGGTTCGTCCCAGTGCAGTTCATCGTCCAGGTACCAGCGCCCGGCCCAGCGGTCGGCCGCGTCCCTGCTCACCCGGCCGTCCGCGACGGCGGCGAACCACCACTCGATCTCGTCGGGGCCGGGCTGCCCGGCACCGCCCGGGGCGTCCGCGCCCGTGCCGTCGCCGCTCACAGGTCGTCGGGCCCGGCGACGGCCGGACCGAGGTCGGCGGGGACGTGGGCCGCGGCGAGGGCGGCGGCTTGCGTCGCCGTCGGGACCTCGCCGAGCAGGTCGCCGTCGGTCTCCCGGTCGAGGGTGCGCTGCACCCGGTAGGGGCCGCCGTCACGGGCCGGGACGATGACCACCGCCGGCGGGTACACGTGGCCGACGCTGGACCGGAAGCCCAGCCGGCTCACGCTGGAGAACGGGAGCAGCTGCCGCAGTCGCGGCTGCCGGTACGCCGCTTCCAGCGCCGCGCCGAACTCCCGGAACTCCGGCATCTCCGCCGCACACTCCCGCAGCAGGCGCCACGCCACGTCGACCGCGGCGGCCGGGCTGCGGTCCGCCGCCTCCGCGAACTCGCCGTACTCCACCCACGGCAGCAGCGCGCGCAGCTCCGGCAGACTCGTACCGCGTCCCCAGGCCGCGCCCGCCCAGACGACGTCACCGAGGTCCGGGGTACCGCCCCCGATCATCGCCACCCCCCGGCTCCAGCCGTCGACGCCGAAGTACCGCCACCCGTCCTCCAGGTGGATGTCGAGCGGTTCCCGCCCGGGGGCGGGCGCCGCGATGCTCGCCGTCCGGTCCGAGTCGGCCGGCAGCACCGTGACGTCCAGGGCCAGGTCTGCC
Organism: Kitasatospora sp. NPDC059577; assembly: GCF_042735475.1. Classification (NCBI taxonomy): domain Bacteria; kingdom Bacillati; phylum Actinomycetota; class Actinomycetes; order Kitasatosporales; family Streptomycetaceae; genus Kitasatospora; species Kitasatospora sp. NPDC059577. The sequence goes on from NZ_JBHWBZ010000009.1 coordinate 78,488, forward strand.
GCCGCCCGTTCCAGCGCGGCGGTCAGGCCGCCGGCGGCGATGACGTCGGCGTAGAACGCGGATTCCATCGCGCCAGTATGGCGACACGGCCGTCGCCGATCGAGAACGGCTTGATCGGATCGCTGCCGAACTCTCCGAGCGGAAGGCGGTTTTCCGCTGCGGAGGGCCTGGGTAGTGACGAAGGCGTTCGCACCCGCACCGTTCACACATGCGGTGCGCCGGAGCAACTTTGACGATCATTCACCGAAAGGCATTCCCATGGACCGGAACCTCCGGAACGCCCTCGCCGTCCTCGTGACCGCCGGCGCCCTCTGCGCCGCCGCCGCGCCCGTCGCCACCGCCGCCGAACAGGCCCAGCCGGTGGCAGGGGTGCAGGCGCAGGTCCGCAACCCGAAGACGGTCAAGGCCGACGCCTACAACCAGGCCCGCAGCATCCTCGCCAACGCGGGCAGCCAGACCGCCGCCAAGTCACACCCGATCCACGGCAAGAACGACGTCCCGGTCTCCTACGGCACCAGCCTGCTCGCCTCCGCCCGGGACGAGTTCCGCGCGGCCGACAAGAACCTGCCCGCGGGCCAGAAGAAGTCCGACATGTCGATCCCGCACTACAACGCCATCCACAACGCGGCGAAGGTCATGGGCATCGACCGCTGGTAGCCGCCCGGCTGCCGGCCCCCCGCGCCCCCCCCGGCCCCCCCGCCCCCCGCGCCCGGGCCCGCCCCCCCCCCCGCTCGAGGACCTCCCCCCCCGCGCGGGGGCGCGCGCGCCCGGACAGCGGCGAGC
>NZ_JBHWBZ010000009.1:79280-139682 GCF_042735475.1 Kitasatospora sp. NPDC059577
CTCGGTGGTTGGGTCGGTGCCACCCCCGGGGTGGCCCCCCCGGGGGCCCGCCCCCGGCCCCCCCGGGGCGCGGGGCGCCCCCTGGGCGCCCCCGGGTCTACCCCTTCGGGAATCCGAAGCCCAGTGCGCGGGTGAGGTCCAGCGCCAGGTCCTCGGCGAGCAGCTCACTCCCCTGCTCCAGCACGGCCAGCACCGCGGCCTGGTCGGGCCGCAGCCCGGCGCCCTCCGCCCAGGCGGCCGCGCGGGGCGCGATCTCATCGGGCTCAGTGATCCACTTCTCGGGCACCTCGTAGTCCAGGGCCATCTCCCGGGGGAAGGTGCTGTGCCAGCTCAGGCCACCCGGCCCCCAGGCCTGCGCGAGGACGAAGTCGCTGTCGTGGACGTGCATCACGAGCACCGGGGCCCCGGTCTCGGCCACGATCCCGGTCGCCGTGTCGACCGGGCCGCCGGTCTGCAGGATCCGCCAGTCGTCGGCCCCGGCGCCTTCGGCCTCCCACTCGGGCAGCACCTCGTCCAGCCGGACCGACGTCAGTTCGGTCAACGACCGCGCAGAGCGCGCCACCACGAAGGCCCCGGAGAATCCCATGGCCGGTGACGATAGCGCCGCCCGCCGACAACCCACCCCCGGTGCCCGCCGACGGGCCGACGGACGCCGGGCAGACGGGCAGACGGACCCTGCCTAGCGGGGCGTGACCTCCGGCCCGCTCAGCCGGCCGTCGCCGTTGACGCGGTAGACCCTGGCCTCGTGCTCCGTGGTCACCGTGATCCGGTCCGGCCCGGACCACTCGGCCCTGCGGAAGCCGTCGCCCTCGTCCCAGGTGCCCAGGTCCCAGTGGCGGGCCGTCCAGCCACTGCCGGTCAGCAGCTCCACCCGGTAGATCGGGTCGATGGAGAACGCCACGTCGGTGATGATCAGGACGTGCTCGGGGCGGCTCGGGTCGGGCTTGCGCTCGACCAGCCGGCCGTCACCGCCCAGGAAGTACGTGACGGCCCCGATCACCACCGCGACCACGATGAGCGGCGACAGGACGGCGGCGCAGCCGAGTTGCGCCCACCTCTCGCGGAACTCGAACCGGACCAGCATCGAGACCATGAGCATCACCGCTGCCGTCCCGAGCAGCAGGACGGGGTGGTTCAGCCAGCGCTCGACCTCCACCAGACCACCCGAGCGGGAGGCCAGGTGGCCCGGCAGGTAGGCCAGGAACGCGACCAACGCGGCGCCCCTGAACCACCATTCGATCCGTCTGTGCCACGCAGCCGCCGCCATGTACTCCCCCTGGGTGAACTTTTGCCCGGACTTTACTACGGGCACACCCCCGGGCCCGGCGCCGAACTCCCGCGGGCGGGTGGTCGACGACGAGCCCTACGGCCCGGGTGACGGGGGTTCCGTCACCCGGGCCGCGTCCACCGGCCGTACCCCCGTCACCGCCGGTGGAAGACGCTCCGCGACCAGAAGTAGCCGAGCAGCGTCAGACCGGTGCACCAGGCGAGGGCGCTCCACGCGCTGGTGCCGATCGCGGTGCCCATCAGCAGACCGCGCAGGGTCTCGATGACGGGCGTGAAGGGCTGGTACTCGGCGAACCAGCGCAGGGCCGTCGGCATGGAGTCGGGCGGGACGATGGCGCTGCCGATGAAGGGCAGGAAGGTCAGCGGCAGCGGCGTGTTGCTGGCGCTCTCCGGCGTCTTCGAGACCAGCCCGATGCCTGCCGATATCCAGGTCAGCGCCAGCGTGACGAACAGCAGCAGCCCTGCGGCCGCGAGCCACTCCACCGGGCCCGCGTGCGACCGGAAGCCCATCGCGAAGGCCGCGCCCGTCACCAGCACCAGCGCGATCACGGTCTGGATCACACTGCCGATCACGTGGCCGGCGAGGAACGCCGACCGCGATATCGCCATCGTCCGGAACCGGTTGACGATCCCCTCGGTCATGTCGACGCAGACACCGACCGCCGTGGCGACGGACCCGGCCGTCGCCGTCATCAGCACGATCCCCGGCGTCACGTAGTCGATGTAGCTGCCGCCGCCGATGCCGAGCCCCAGCGCCCCGCCGAAGGCGTAGTTGAAGAGCGCCAGCATCATCACCGGCATCACCACGACCGAGAAGGTCATCGCCGGGTACCGCTGCGCACGCTTGAGGTTGCGCCGCAGCATGGTCAGCGAGTCGCGGACCGCGTGGCTCATGGTCGCGTTCGTGGTCGCGCTGATGGTCACACTCGTGGTCGCGCTCATCGCACGCCCTCCCCGGTCAGAGTGAGGAACACGTCGTCCAGGTCGGCCGTCTCCACGACCAGCGACTCGGCCCGCACGGAGGCGTTGTCGAGCGCGTCGAGGACGGCCTTCACCGTGATGACGGAGTTGTCCCCCGGGATGTCCAGCCGCAGCGCCTCGGTGTCGACGGCGGCGTAGTCGAACAGGCCGGCGGCGGCGCCCAGTTGGGCGGCGTCGGCGAACCGGAGCCGGATCAGCCCGCCGGGGACGATCCGCTTCAGCTCCTCGGCGGTGCCCTCGGCGACGATCCGGCCGCCGTCCAGGACGGCGATCCGGTCGGCGAGCTGATCGGCCTCGTCCAGGTACTGGGTGGTGAGGAGGACCGTCACGCCCTGGTCGGCGACCAGGCCCCGGATGATCTCCCACATGGTGCGGCGGCTGCGCGGGTCCAGTCCGGTGGTCGGCTCGTCGAGGAAGATCACTTCCGGGTCGCCGACCAGCGTCATCGCCAGGTCGAGCTTGCGCCGCATGCCGCCGGAGAAGGTGGTGACGGGCGTGCGCGCGGCCCCGGCGAGGTCGAAGCGGTGCAGCAGTTCCTCGGCCCGCCTCCGCCCCTCCCGACGGCGGAGGTGGTTGAGGTCGGCCATCAGCAGCAGGTTCTCCTCGGCGGTGAGCAGGTTGTCCACCGCCGAGAACTGGCCGGTGACCCCGATCGCCTTCCGCACCCCGTCGGCTTCGCGGACCACGTCGTGGCCGGCCACCCGGGCCGTGCCGCCGTCCGCCGGGATCAGGGTGGAGAGGATCTGCACGGTGGTGGTCTTGCCGGCGCCGTTCGGCCCGAGCAGGGCGAACACGGTGCCGGCGGGGATCTGCAGGTCGATGCCCGCGAGCACCGCCTTGTCGCCGTAGGACTTGGTGAGTCCGGTCGCCGAGATCGCGGTCATCAGGCCCTCCGGACGATGATGCTGCCGACCTGGGTGCTGCCGCGGACCTCGACGGTCTCCCGGGCGCCGCCCGGGCCGTCGGTCTCGCCGAGGGAGTTGCGGACGCCGCCGAACTTGCTGTGCACGTCGAGCCAGGCCGCCGTGCCCTCCGCGATGCCGACCTCCACGTCCCCGACACCGGTCCGCAGGGTGACCTTGCCCCGGACCACCCGGCCGACCCGGAGGTGGCCGTTGGCCGACTTGGCGTCCACGTCCGCCCCGGCGAGGCCGACGTGGATCCGGCCGTTGGAGGCGTTGGCGGTCAGCTCGCCGTGCACCTCGTCGATCTCGGTGTCGCCGTTGCTGTTCTTGACCGTCAGCGCGCCGCCGACGGTGCCGATCTCGATCCGGCCGGAGCCGGACACCTCGGCGTCCCCCGCGACCGCGCCGAGCCGGATGTCGCCCATGTCGGTCTTGAGTCGCACGCTGTCGGCCCGGTCGACCTGGATCCGGCCCATGGAGGTCTTCAGCCGGCAGTCGCCGAGCGGGCCCTCGGCGACGAAGTCCGCCATCGGGGAGTCGGCGTGCACCTGGGAGCCGGCCGGCAGCTCGACCAGGACCTCGATCGACCCCTTCTTGCTGGAGAACACGGTGCGCTGCTTCGGCCCCTTGACGGTGAGCCGACCGCCGGAGAAGTCGACCTGGGTCAGCTCGGCGGCCTTGACGTCGGCCTCCCTGGCCGCGTTCGCGGGCCGCACCTCGACCACGGCGTCGGTGCGCTTGCCGGCGGTGATCCACAGTGCGCCGATCTCGAAGTCGAAGGCGGCGGAGATCGGTCCGTCGGTCTCGTACGTAGGCATGGCTGTCCCGTCCTCTTGGCTCGTGTGGGTGTTCCCGCTGGTCGGAGCGGGGGTGACGTCGAAGGTGCGAAGGCTGTGGAACGTTCGGGCTGTTGCGGGTGCTACGGGTCCTACGGGTGGAGCGGGCCGTCGGTGGCGCGGGAGCGTCAGTGGACCCAGCCGGTGAAGCCCTGGCCGCCGATACTGCGCGGGGTGCGGGCGCCCGGGTCGGCGACCGGGAGGGCGACCGGACGGCCCGCCTCCAGCGCGCCGGCGACGGCCCGGGCCAGCCAGGCGTTGAGGGAGAGGCCTTCCTGTCCGGCAGCCTCCTCCGCCCGGATCTTGAGGTTGGCGGGCAGGCGCAGGTTGATCCGGGCCGTGCCGCTCTCGTCCGACTCCGGCGCCACCGGCACCACCGGTGGCACCACGACCGGGGCCGGTGGCACCACGACCGGCGCGTCCCCGTGGAAGCCGTCGGAGCCGGGCGGCGCGGTCACGACGAACTCCGGGTCGAGCCCGCGCAGGCGCACATCCACCGAACCCGGGGCGAGGTCGCGGGTGACCTCGCCCATGGCGGCCGACAGCGCGTTGAGCAGCGTGAGCCGTACGGCCGACTCCAGCGGGAGCGTCAGCCGGTCGGCCAGCGCACGGGCTTCGTCCCCACCGGCGGCGGCGGCCACCGCGAGTTCGTTCCGGAGGTTTTCGACGTACGGCGTGAGGTCCATGGCTCAAGCATGGCACGACAGTGGCGCCATGTCGAGGATTTATTGGCACCATTCTGGCGCCACCCGTGGCACCACCGCTGGCGCGCCCCGGCGCCGGAACGCGGACCGCCCCGCCGACCGGGGTCGACGGGGCGGTCCGAGAACGGGCGCGAGCGGGTGGCGTCAGGCCTTCCAGCCCGCCAGGTAGGCGTCGATCTCGCCGGACAGCCGCGCCTTGCCGGCCGGGTCCAGGAAGGAGGCCTCGACCGCGTTGCGGGCCAGCGCCGCCACCCCGGTCTCGTCCAGCCCCAGCAGCCGCGCCGCCACCGCGTACTCGGTGTTGAGGTCGGTGCCGAACATCGGCGGGTCGTCGCTGTTGATCGTGACCAGCAGCCCCGCGTCCACCATCTGCCGGATCGGGTGGTCCTCGATCCGCTCCACGGCCCGGGTGGCGATGTTGGAGGTCGGGCAGACCTCCAGCGGGATCCGGTGCTCGCCCAGGTGGTCGATCAGCGCCGGGTCCTTGACCGCCTGGGTGCCGTGCCCGATGCGCTCGGCGCCGAGCACCCGGATCGCGTCCCAGACCGTCTCCGGCCCGGTGGTCTCGCCCGCGTGCGGGACGCTGCGCAGGCCGGCCGCCCGCGCCCGGTCGAAGTACGGCTTGAACTGCGGGCGCGGCACGCCGATCTCCGGGCCGCCCAGGCCGAAGCTGACCAGGCCCTCGGGGGCCAGCTCGGTGGCCAGCCGGGCGGTCACCTCGGCCGACTCCAGGCCGGCCTCGCCGGGGATGTCGAAGCACCAGCGCAGCACGACGCCGAGCTCCTTCTCGGCGCGCAGCCGGGCGTCCTCGATCGCCTCCATGAAGGCGACGTCCGGGATGCCGCGCTTGACCGAGGAGTACGGGGTGATGGTCAGCTCGGCGTACCGGATGTTCTGGCGCGCCATGTCCTCGGCCACGCCGTAGGTGAGCGCCCGGACGTCCTCGGCGTCCCGGACCAGGTCCACGACGCTCAGGTAGACGTCGATGAAGTGCGCGAAGTCGGTGAAGGTGAAGTACTCGGCGAGCGCGGCCGGGTCGGTCGGCACCTTGGACTGCCCGGCGTGCCGGGCGGCCAGTTCGGCGACGACGCGCGGCGAGGCCGAGCCGACGTGGTGGACGTGCAGTTCCGCCTTGGGCATCCCGGCGATGAACGCCTCGATGCCGCCGCTGCTACCGGTGCTTCCGGTGGGGTTTCCGATCCGACTTCCGTCCGGCTGGACCACGGTGGTTCCCTTCTTTCCTTCTCCGTGTCTTCTACGCGCGTATCGCGGACACCGGCCCAGGATAGGCCCAAGCCGGCGGGCCCGGTCGGACGGTCAGCCGCCGAGCGCGACCGCCGCGGTGTGGATCAGCAGTCCGGCCAGGGCACCGACCACGGTGCCGTTGATCCGGATGAACTGCAGGTCGCGGCCGACGTTGGCCTCGATCTTGCGGGAGGCCTCGTCGGCGTCCCAGCCCGCCACCGTGTCGGAGATCAGCGAGGTGATCTCGGCCCGGTAGGTCTCGACCAGGTACTGCGCGGCGTCCTGCAGCCAGCCGTCCACCTTGGCCTGCAGCTTGGTGTCGGTGGCCAGGCGCTCGCCGAAGCGGCGCACGCCCTCGCGGATGCGCCGGCGCAGTTCGCTGTCCTCGTCCTCGGCCGCGCCCATCACCAGGGTGCGCACGGCCGCCCAGGTGGAGTTGATCAGGTCCTGCACCTCGGGGCGGGCCAGCAGTTCGCCCTTGGCCCGCTCGACCCGGGCGATGGTCTCCGGGTCGGTCTGCAGCTCGGTCGCGAAGTCGGCGAGGAAGTTGTCGATCGCGCCGCGGGCCGGGTGGTCCTGGTCGTCCCGGATGTCGGCGACGAAGCGCAGCAGTTCCTTGTAGACCCGCTCGCCGACCTGGTTGTCGATGAATTTGGGAGTCCAGCCCGGGGTCTTCTGGGTGACCTTCTGCACCACGTCCTCGTGGTTCTCGGTCAGCCAGTCGTGCGCCCGGACGGCGACCAGGTCCACCACGCCGTGGTGCCCGCCGTCGGCGACCACCTTGCCGAGCATCCGGCCCATCGGCTCGGCCACCGAGGTGGCGGCCGCCCGCCGGGTCACCGCCTCGGCGACGACCGCCCGCACGTCGTCGTCGCGGAGCACCGCGAGCAGGCCGCGCAGCGCCGCCGAGGCCTCCTTGGTGACCCGCTCGGCGCTGCCCGGCGCGGCCAGCCACTCCCCCAGCCGGCGGCCGATGCGGAGCGCCGCGAGGCGCCCGCGCACCACGTGCCCGGAGAGGAAGTTCTCGCCGACGAACTCGCCGAGCGAGCGGCCGAAGGCGTCCTTCTTGGTCGGGATGATCGCGGTGTGCGGGATCGGCAGTCCGAAGGGGCGGCGGAACAGCGCGGTCACCGCGAACCAGTCGGCCAGCGCACCCACCATGCCCGCCTCGGCGGCGGCCGCCACGTACCCGGCCCAGGCGCCCGCGCCGGCCGCCTTCGCCCAGGTGGAGAGGACGAAGACCAGGGTCGCGAAGGCCAGCAGGCCGGTCGCGATGGTCTTCATCCGGCGGACGCCGTGTCTCTTCTGCTCGTCGGCCGCGGTGAACCGGACCCCGGGGCCGGTCCCGCTGAAGGCATCGTCACTCACCCCGCCAGTCTGCCCGTTGCCCGGCGCGGACGGGGGCGTGCCCCGCGATCACGCGCCCCCAGGTCTGCGCCCCGCTCCCCGAAGCGCCCGCCGCAGCGGGTGGCGCCACAGCCGGCGCCGCAGCCGCGCCGGCACCACCCCGCGCCACAGCTGCCGCGCCAGGCCGAACCGCGGGGGGACCGCCTCGGCCGCCGGCTCCTCCCGCAACAGGAACAACTCGTCCGGCAGGCCGAGCCGGGCGTCCCGGAACGCCGGGAAGGCCGCGTAGTGCCGCCGCCCGTCCACGACCACCGGCGGCTCGCCGTGCGCGGCCTCGTAGCGGATCTGGTCGCGCAACGCCTCCGGCCCGACGACGGCCGCGAGTTCGATCCGCACCCGGGCGGCGACCGGCAGCCGGTGGTACACCTCGCGCGCCCCGAACCGCTCCACCAGCCGGTCGACCTCGACGCACACCCGCTCCTGCAGCCCGTGGTCCAGCAGCAGGAAGCCCTCCTGCAGCACGCGCGGCACGTCCCGGGCGAAGCTGCGGGCCCGGACGGCGTCCGACTCCGCGCCGGGTGCGGCGAGTTCGGCGGCCGCCTGCCGGAGCGCGGCGATCCCGCGCAGCCGGTCCGGCGCCCCGGCCGGCCCGGTGACGCCGCCCCGGTCCTCGCGCGGCACCAGGAAGGAGCAGTCGGCGTCGGCGAGGACGGACACCCTGCCCGCCCGCAGGAAGGCCTCCTGGGTGAACGGCCGGTCCGAGAGGACCGTCAGCCCCTCGTCGCGGCGCGGCCCGTGGCGCCGGACGAGGTCCAGCCGGAACAGCTCGGTGCCGGCCGGCGCCCAGACCGGTGCCCACGCCGGCGCCGGGTCGGCGGAGCCCACCGGCCCCGCGCCGCCGGGGAAGCTCCCCCGCGGCACCGGCCGCCCGTCCGCCCCGGCCCGTCCGGGCACCACCACGTCCGAACCCCAGGCGTCGGCGGCCGCGACCAGCCGCTCCAGCGCCTCCCCGCCGAGCCGGTCGTCCGCGCCGAGGAACAGCACGTAGCGACCGCGGCCCGGCGCCGCACCGCGGCCGACCGGGCCCGCCGGTCCGTCCGGGCCGGGCCGGTGCACCACCCGGAACAGCCCGGGGTGGCGGGCCGCGTACTCGTCCAGCAGCTCGCCGCCGCCGTCCGTGGAGCCGTCGTCCACGGCCACCACCTCCAGCCGCCCCGGCGCCCGCCCGACCAGCGGGTCCAGCCAGGCGGTGAGGTACGGCATGGCGTCACGGACCGCGACCACCACGGTCCCGTCGGGCACGGTCATCGGGCGGCGGGCCTCCGGGTCCTGGTCTCTGCGCGCGGCGACCGGTCAACTCGGGCCGGAAGCACGGGGTCACGACCGTCACCCGCACCGGCGACGGGGACCGGAACGCGCTCCCGGCCGCCGCACGTCCGTACGACGACCGGCCGGTCCGGACGGCACGGACGCACGACGACCGGCCGGCACGGACGCACGGACGGCACGGACGGCACGGACGCACGACGACCGGCCGGCACGGACGCACGGACGGCACGGACGCACGACGACCGGCCCGGCCCGCCCGCCCCGCTCAGCCGATCGCGACCTCCGCGTACATCCGGGCGATCACGTCCTCGATCGCCGGCTCGCGCACCGACAGGTCCACCAGCGGGTACCGCTCCGCGACCGCCGCCACGATCGGCGCGGCGCTCTGCTGCGCCGGGAAGGCCAGCCACTGGCGCGGCCCCTCGACCTTCACCACCCGGGCCCCCGCCACCTCGATCGCCGGCCGGGCGTCGGCGAGGTCCACGACCAGCGTCCGTTCGCTGCGCCCGGTGGCGTGCAGGCCGTCCAGCCCGCCGTCGTAGACCAGCCGGCCGTGGTCGATCACCATGACCCGGTCGCAGAGCTGCTCGATGTCGGTCAGGTCGTGGGTGGTGAGCAGCACCGTGGTGCCCCGGTCGCGGTTGACCTCGCGCAGGAACTCCCGCACCTTGGCCTTGCTGACCACGTCCAGGCCGATGGTCGGCTCGTCGAGGTAGAGCACCTGCGGGTCGTGCAGCAGCGCGGCCGCGAGGTCGCCGCGCATCCGCTGGCCGAGCGAGAGCTGCCGGACCGGGGTGTCCAAAAGGCCGCCCAGGTCGAGCAGTTCGACGCAGCGGTCGAGGTTCTCGCGGTACCGCCGGTCGGGGATGCGGTAGATCCGGCGGGCGAGTTCGAAGGAGTCGCGCAGCGGCAGGTCCCACCAGAGGGTGGTGCGCTGCCCGAAGACGACGCCGATCCGGCGGGCCAGCGCCACGCGTTCGCGGGCCGGGTCGACCCCGGCGACGCGCAGCCGTCCGGAGCTGGGGACGAGGATGCCGGTGAGCATCTTGATGGTGGTGGACTTGCCGGCCCCGTTGGGCCCGATGTAGCCGACGCACTCGCCGGCGTCGACGGTGAAGCCGAGTCCGTCCACGGCGCGCACCTCGCGCTTGGTCCGGCTGAACCGGCCGGTCCGGGCCCGCACGGTGAAGTTGCGGCGGACGTCCTCTAGTTCGATCAGTGCCATGGGCGTTCCTTACCGTGAGGGGGTGGTCAGCTGCCGGTGCCCCGGTAGGCGCGCAGCCCGGCCCGCCAGGCGAGCCCGGCGACGGCGACGCAGAGGGCGGCGGCGACCGGGGAGGCGTACTGGAAGGCGGTGGGCAGGCCGAGCGGGTCGGGCCGGCCGAGGATGTGCAGGGCGGGCAGCCAGTTGACGAAGGCCAGCGGGACGCCGAAGACCGCCCCGGCGACCAGTTCCTTGGCGAAGATGGTCGGCGGGTAGTGCAGCAGGGTCGCGCCGCCGTAGGTGAAGGAGTTCTGGATCTCCTTGGACTCGCCCCACCAGAACTGGACGGTGGCACCGCCGATGTAGATCGCTCCGAAGATGACGCTGCCGCAGACCAGCAGGACGGGCACCAGCAGCACCCGGTCCCAGGTCCAGTGCACGTCCAGGGCGGCCAGCGACCAGGTCAGCACCACCAGGGCCTGCAGCGGCCGGCCCAGTCTGCGCAGCGAGAAGCGTTCGGCGCACAGCTGGGAGAGCGCGGGCGCGGGGCGGATCAGCATGGTGTCCAGCGATCCGTTGACGATCCGTACGCCGAGGCCGTCGGCCGAGCCGACCAGCAGGTTGGCGACGCCGAGGGAGAAGGTCGCGGTGGCGTAGAGGAAGGCGATCTCCGGCAGGGTCCAGCCGCCCAGCCGGTCGGTGTGCCGGAACATGATCACCAGCACGACGAAGTCGAGGGAGTGGGTGACCAGGCTGGCCAGCAGGTTCAGCGCGAAGGAGGCCCGGTAGGCCATCATCGAGCGCATCCACATCCGGGCGCAGAGCCACCAGGAGCGGACCGCCCACGCGGTGCGGGGGCCGAGGCGCTCCCGCACGAACGGCCCTCCGCCGTCGGGGTCCGCGGCGGTGCGGTGCCCGGCCACGAGGTGCTCAGCCACCCTGGACCACCACCCGGCGGGTCGCCAGCCACTGTGCGCCGCGCCCGGCGGCGAGCAGCGCGGCCGCCCAGGCGAGCTGGAATCCGAACGCCCCGAGCAGCCCGCTGCCGTTCGCGCGTTCCAGGAAGACGTCCGTCGGCACCTTGACCAGGGCGGCCCAGGGCAGCACCCGGCCGAGGTCGCCGAGCCACCCGGGGAACAGCGCGATCGGCAGCAGCATCCCGGAGAAGAACATCGAGACGACCAGCATCACCGAGCGCACGCCCTCCGAGTCGTGCAGCCAGAAGCCGGTGATCGAGACCAGGAAGCGCAGCCCGAAGCTGACCACCACCGCGAGGAGCACGGAGAGCAGGAAGAACGCCCAGGTCAGCGGCTGTTCGGGCATCCGGGTGCGGAACACCAGCGCGCCGACCAGCATCGGCACGGTGCCGCGGATCAGCAGCTGGAAGGCGGCCCGGCCGAGGTCGGTGGCCAGCCACCAGCCCTGGAAGTCGACCGGTCGGTAGAGGTCGACGGCGATGTCCCCGCTGCGGAACCGGTCCTGGACGTCGTCCTGGAAGCCGCCGCCCCACACGGCGACGGTGACCAGCAGGCCCTGGCTGACCCAGATGTAGGTGACGGCCTGGCTCTGGTCGTAGCCGCCGAGGCCCGGCCGGGCCTGCCAGAGGGCGAGGAAGGAGGAGGCGAGGATGATGCCGAAGACGGTGTTGGTGAAGGTTCCGGCCAGGGTGGCGGCCCGGTAGGTGGAGTAGCGGCGGAAGGCGCCGCGGGCGACGGCGGCGTACAGCCCGAGGGAGGCGGCGAGGGCCGCCCCGGGATCGGGGGGCCGCGCCTCGGCGGGGGCAGCGTTCAGCATATTGTCTCCTTGTCGACAAATACGGGCAGAGGAGCGTCCGCACGCGTCCGCACACGCCCCAACGGCTCCGACCGGCCGCACCCGGGGGTACCGGGCCGGACCGACGGAGCTGCCGAAACGGGCGCGCTATGAAGTTCGCATCTTTCACCGTACCTCCGGCCCCCACCGCCCGCACCCGGTTTTCCGACAGCCGCAACGACCCACCCGCCCGCACACCCGGGACGGCGCCCGAAGCACCCAACCGCGCACGTCAAACGCCCAACCGCCGCTGACCGGACGTCAAATAGCACATAATCTCGCCATGACCTTGAGCACCCGACGCCAGGCCAAACGGGCCGCCCGCCGCGAGGCCCGCCGCGCCCTCCCGCTCTGGCGCCGGCTCCTGCCCACCTGGCGGGTCACCCTCGGCACGCTCACCACCGCGCTCCTGCTCGCCGTCGGCGGCTTCGCCGTGCTCTACGTCATCGTCCCGGTGCCCGACCCCAACGCCCACGCCGTCGCCCAGAACAACATCTACCTCTACGCCGACGGCACCACCGAGATCGCCCGCACCGGCGCCGTCAACCGCACCGACGTCACCATCGACCGGATCCCGCTGCACACCCAGCAGGCCGTCGTCTCCGCCGAGGACCGCACCTTCTACCAGAACCGCGGCATCGACCTGAAGGGCATGGTCCGCGCCGGCTGGAACACCCTCCTCGGCAAGGGCATGCAGGGCGGCTCCACCATCACCCAGCAGTACGTCAAGAACTACTACCTGACCCAGAGCCAGACCATCGAACGCAAGGGCCGCGAACTCCTCATCGCCCTCAAGGTCGACCAGCAGCGCGACAAGAAGGACATCCTCGCCGGATACCTCAACAGCAGCTACTACGGCCGCGGCGCCTACGGCATCCAGAGCGCCGCCCACGCCTACTACGGCGTCGACGTCTCCGGACTCACCCTCCCCCAGAGCGCCTACCTCGCCTCCCTCCTCCAGGCCCCCAGCCTCTACGACGTCAAGACCGCCACCCCCGCCAACCGCGAGAAGGCCGTCGCCCGCTGGAACTACACCCTCGACGGCATGGTCCAGCTCGGCTTCCTCACCACCGCCGACCGCACCGCCGCCACCTTCCCCGACCCGATCGACCCCCAGCCCGCCACCGGCCTCGCCGGACAGGCCGGCTACCTGGTCGGCGTCGCCGACGACTACCTCATCTCCTCCGGCACCATCGACGCCGCCACCCTCAAAGCCGGCGGCTGGCGCATCACCACCACCTTCGACAAGCCCAAGCAGGACGCCTTCGTCAAAGCCGTCCAGGACGAACTCACCGACGAACTCGACCCCAGGGCCCGCCCCACCACCGACACCGACGTCCGGGTCGCCGGCGCCTCCGTCGAACCCGCCACCGGCCGCGTCCTCGCCGTCTACGGCGGCCCCGACTACGCCAAACAGCCCTACAACGACGCCCTGCGCCAGGACAACCAGATCGGCTCCACCTTCAAACCGATCGACCTCGCCGCCGGCCTCATCGCGCAGCACACCCTCGACGGCCACCCCATCACCACCGAGACCCACTACGACGGCACCAGCGAACGCCCCGTCACCGGCGGCCCCACCCCCTACGCACCGCCCAACGAGGACGACGTCGACTACGGCAACATCACCCTGCGCTACGCCATGGTGAAGTCCGTCAACTCCGTCTACGCGCAGGAGGGCGTCGACGCCGGACTCGCCCGCGTCCGGGACACCGCCGTCAAACTCGGCATCCCCGACACCGTCCGCGGCATGGACCCGGCCAACACCTCCATGACCCTCGGCACCGCCACCCCCAGCGCCCTCGACCTCGCCGGCACCTACGCCACCCTCGCCAACCACGGCCAGGCCCACACCCCGTGGTCCGTCCTCAAACTCGAACGCGTCAACCCCGGCGGCGCCGTCGACGTCCCCAAGACGCCCGACCACAACCCCACCGACGCCATCGGCCGCGGCATCGCCGACTCCGTCACCGACGTCCTGCGCGACGTCGTCAGCCCCCGCGGCACCGGCGCCGCCGCCCTCGACCTCGGCCGCCCCACCGCCGGCAAGACCGGCACCACCGACTCCAACCTCTCCGCCTGGTTCGCCGGCTACACCCCCGAACTCACCACCACCGTCGGCCTGTTCCGGGAGAACCCGAAGACCCACGCCAAGGAACCACTGGCCGGCACCGCCGGACTCACCCGGATCAACGGCGGCGCCATCCCCACCAAGATCTGGACCGCCTACATGACCGCCGCCCTCGGCGGCACCCCCACCCAGCAGTTCGACCTGCAGACCGGCCACGACGACCCCGGCCCCGGCTTCAGCCCCGGCCCCTGGCCCACCACCAGCACCACCTCCCCCGCCGCCGGCACCACCCCGGCCCCCGTCGGCCCGACCACCGGCGCCACCCGCACACCCGGCGGAACCCCCACCCACGCACCCAGCGCCCCCGCCGCCACCGGCGAACCCGCCCCCGGCCCGACCACCCCCACCCCGCAGGCCCCCCAGCCCACGGCCACCCAGGACCAGCCCAGCCCCGCCCCCCGGCCCACCCAGACCCGGCCGCCCCGGCCCACCGACCCGCCCACCGCCACCGGCGGCCCCGCCACCCACCCGGCGGCGACACCCACCCCCTGAACGCCCCGGGCCACCGGCCCTGGAACGGCCCGGACTACCGCCCCGCCACCAACTCCCGCTCCACCGGCGTCCGGAACCGCGGCGTCACCCGCACCCCGCCCAGCCACCCCGCCAACCGCTCCGCCTCCGCCGCGACCGCCCTCCCCGCCTCCGCACCGACGTCCCGGAACAACCGCCACACCAACTCGCCGTCGGCACGCTGCGCCCAACCGCCCACCACCTCGCCGCACCACCACACCGTCGGCCCGGCGTTGCCCGCCCGGTCGAACAGCGCCGGCACGTCCTCCGGCCGCAGGTACCAGTCCCGCCCACGCCAGCCCATCACCGCCGGATCCAGGGCGGGCAGCAGCGCCGCCCACGGCTCCGGCTCCTCCACCGGGCCGTCGTCACCCGGCAGCACCAGCCCCGCCGCACCGCCAGCCAGGCCCACGCCCTGCGCACCGACGTCCGCCAGCGCCGCCCGGACGTCCCCCAGCGTCCAGCCCGTCCACCACTTCACGTCCTCGACCGTCCCCGGACCGTACGCGGCCAGCCAACGACGCACCACCTCCGCCTTCGCCTCCCGCACCGGCACGTCCGGCCACTGCGGCACCAGCGCCCACGGGTAGCTGCTGCTCAACCACGAGCCGCGCGGACGGCAGCGCCGCACGTGCCCGTCCGAGGCCAACAGCCGCAGCAGACGGCTGCCCACGCTCTGCTTCGCCTCGTACGCCTTGCCCGCCGACATCAGCATCGTCTCGCGCAACTGCGGTACGTCGTCGCCGAGTTCCTTGGTCGTCGCCTCGCCGCGCAGCGCCAGCGCGGCCAGCACCTCCCGCTCGGTCGCGGCCAGCCGCTGCTCGTCCCAACCCTCGGCGTGGTCCCGCAGGTGCTTGAGCAGCGTCGCCCGCTCCTTCGCCGCGATCGCCCGCGCCGCCGCCGCACTCACGTACGGGGCGAAGCCCTCCGTCACCGCGAAGATCGTCCGCCGCATCGACAGCAGCTTCACCAGCGAGACGTCCTCGTACAGCGCCCGGTCCACCTCGGCCGCCGCCGGCTCGGCCAGCCGCGCGCACGCCGACAGGTACACCGTGGCCGCGTCCGTCGCGTGCAGCCCGACCACCGCGTCGGCCACGTCCTCCACCCGCACCGCGCGCGCCGGGGGCGCCAACAGCTGCCGCCGCCCCAGCCTGGCCCGACGTTCCCCGTCACCGATCAGCGGCCCACTCCTCGTCATGGCCGGACCCTAACGCCCGCCACCGACGAATCCGGACCGACGCCCGCAACCGCCGCCGCCACCGGGCCCGCCGACGGCCCGCACACCCTGCCGGTCAGACCGGTCAGACCGGTCGGGTCTGCCTGACCGGTCGGGTCGGCCTGACCGGTCGGGCCGGCCGGAACCGGTCCACGACCGTCCACTCCGGGCCGAGCTCCCGGCGCACCGCCTCCAGCGCCGCCACGGCGCGCACCGCGAAGCGCGCCTCCTCCTCCGGCCCCCACGGCGACGGACCGCCCGGGTCGTCCCAGTCGAGCGAGGACTGGAACCGCTCCGACAACTCGTCCAGCTCCGCCCGCAGGGCCGCGCCGAGCGGCAACCGGTCCAGCTCGGCCGGGTAGCCGTACGGGCTCTCCACGTCGTCCGGCCACAGCGCCGTACCGACGACCCCCGCCTCGAAGAAGTACCGCAGGCGCCGCGCGCTCACAGGTACAACCCGGTCGAGCCCTCCGTGTCACCGAAGCGGGTCGCCGCGACCGCGTGCAGGTCGCGCTCGCGCAGCAGCACGTAGGTGGCGCCGCGGACCTCCACCTCCAACTTGTCCTCCGGGTCGTACAGCACCCGGTCGCCCGGCTCCACCGAGCGCACGCTCTGGCCCACCGCGACCGCCTCGGCCCAGGTGCAGCGCTTGGACAGCTCGGCCGTCGCCGGGATCAGGATGCCGCCGGTCGAGCGGCGCTCGCCCTCGCCGCCCTCGATGCGCACCAGCACCCGGTCGTGCAGCATCCGGATCGGCAGCTTCTCGCCCAGCCGGTCGTGCCGGGCGACCTCGTGCTGGTGGTCGGAGCGGGTCTCGTCGTTCGTACTCACGGTCCCGAAGGTACCGCTCCCGGGCGCGGAGCGTGACCCTGGCCCGGCATGAGGAAGGCCGCGCGCCGGGAAGGCCGGGCACGCGGAAGGCCGGGCACGCACCGCGCCCGGCCCTCACCCGCGTCCGCGTCCGTGAACGGTCAGTCCTTGCGACGCTTGCGCGACGAGGCGACCAGCAGCACCAGACCCACACCGACCAGCGCGGCCGGCACGATCCGCTCCCGGCGCGGCTGCCCCTTCTCGTCCACGAACTGCGCCTTCACCTTGTCCACCATGCCGCTCGCGGCCACGTACGCCCGCCCGGCCCGCTCCTCGACGGCGGCCGCCGCCTTGGCCTTGACCTGGGCGGAGATCGTGCTCGGGTGAACGCGTACGGCCAGCTCGTCCAGGGTCGCCGCCAACCGGCCGCGCGCGCTCTCGATGTCCGCCTCGATCTGGGCGGTCGTCCGCGCCGACTTGTCCTGCGTGCTCGCCTCGCCCACTCGGGCCACCCCATTCACTTGCCGATGTCGATCTGTGCGATCCGTTGCGATCCGTGCGCTGACCCAGTGTGTCAGCTGCCGGGAACGGCCGCGCGGCCCCACCCACCATCGGAGGTAGGTTTGCCGTGGTACGACCGCCCGTCACAGCAGCACGCACCAGGAGAGTCCACCCATGACTGAGCGTCTCCAGCCCGGCGACACCGCGCCCGCCTTCAGCCTGTCCGACGCCGACGGCAACCAGGTGTCCCTCGCCGACCACGCGGGCCGCAAGGTCGTCGTCTACTTCTACCCCAAGGCGCTCACCCCCGGCTGCACCAAGCAGGCCTGCGACTTCACCGACAACCTGGAGGTCTTCGCGGGCGCCGGCTACGACGTCATCGGCATCTCGCCCGACCAGCCGGAGAAGCTCGGCACGTTCCGCGAGACCGAGCACCTCAAGGTCACCCTGCTCTCCGACCCGGACAACAAGGTCCTGGAGGCGTACGGCGCCTACGGCGAGAAGCAGAACTACGGCCGCACCTACCAGGGCGTGATCCGCTCCACGATCATCGTCGACGAGCAGGGCAAGGTCGAGCGCGCGCTCTACAACGTCAAGGCCACCGGCCACGTCGCCAAGCTGCTGCGCGACCTCAAGATCGAGGCCTGAGCCCCTCACCACCGGGAACGGAGCGGTGGCGGCACACCCCCCGACCGGGTGCGCCGCCACCGCCGTCCTTCACCTCACGGACCGCTGTCGGTTCAGCAGGCCCCGAGGTCGCTCCAGACTCCCCACGCGCCGCTCGCCGCGGGGTCGTCGCCCTTGGTCCACCACTTGTTCTGGTAGTAGTGGCCCTTCCACGAGACCTTGGTCGGGGCCGCGTAGGTGGTGCCCGCGTCCCAGCCCGGCGCACCCGCGCAACCGGCCGGCGTGGTCGGCGGCGTCGTCGGCGGAGTGGTGGGCGGGGTGGTGGGAGGCGTCGTCGGCGGAGTGGTGGGCGGGGTGGTGGGAGGCGTCGTCGGCGGAGTGGTGGGCGGGGTGGTGGGAGGCGTCGTCGGCGGAGTGGTCGGAGGCGTCGTCGGAGGCGTCGTCGGCGGGGTGGTCGGCGGGGTCGTACCGCCGTCCGCCGCGCCCCGGGTCAGGTCCCCCTTGATGCCGTACGGCGTGCCACCCACGTTGACCGTCCAGTTCGACGGCGTGGACACCGGCAGGTAGTAGACGAAGTCCATGTCGACCGACGCACCCGGCGCCAGCGACTGCCACGCCGGCAGCTTGACCGACACCCGGTTGTAAGTGCCCTTCAGGCCGCCCACGTTGCCCGGGCCCGGGTTGTCCTGCCTGATCACCTGCAGCCCGAAGCCGGACTGGTCCTTGGCGTTGCCCGGGGCCGAGTTGCCGTAGTCGAACTGGAACTCGGTGCCGCCCGGCAGGGTCAGGGTCGAGTTGTTGACGATGTGCAGCTTCGGGTTGATCGGATAGTTCGAGTCGCCCAGCGCGAAGTTGGTGAACGACACGTCGATCGCCAGGGTCTGCTGCGGCAGCGCCACCGTCGAACGGGTCGCGCCGTACGGGGCCGCCGACTTGAACTTGTCGTACATCAGCGAGGTCAGCGTCGAACCGGGCACGTACTCGCCCTTGCCGCCGTTCGCCGCGGCGTCCCACTTGTAGTCGCCCGCGAGCTCCCAAATCATCGCGCCGCCGGCGCCCTGGTTCACGATGTAGTCCGCCTTGGCACCCACCGACTGCTCGTCCTCGGTCGAGAGGAACACCTTCTTGGTGTCGTTCCACAGCCACGGCGCCACCAGGGCGGAACTGTAGTTGCGGGCGTAGGTGCCCTGCAGCGCGGTGTCCGTCACGCCGTACTTGGCGAGGTAGTCGGGCAGGATGCCCTTCTCCAGGTTCTTGGCGTGCCACATCGGGTTCGACCCGGCCGGGGACTCCTTGCCCGCGTCGTCCTTGTCGTTCCAGATGTTGTCGATGCCGACCGCGCCGTCACCGCAGGCCGTCAGTCCGGAGCCGACCGGGCAGGTGGTCGCCGAGGCCGTGCCCCAGAGGCCGTTGGTCCCGCCCTGCACGTTCTTGAAGCCGCGGGTGTAGTACGGCAGGCCGACATTGATCCGGCCGCCCGGCATCGCACCCCGGAAGTAGTGGTACGACCAGTCGGCGTTCAGGTACCCGATGCCGCCGTACTGCCCGGTGCCGTAGACGTTCGCCGCCGCCAGCTCGCCGTCCTTGCCGTCGTCGTACAGCGAGGCGTTCGGGCCGACGTACTTGTTCCAGGCCCCGTGCAGGTCGTACGACATGATGTTGACGTAGTCCAGGTACTGCGCCACCTGGAAGGTCTCCATGCCGCGCAGCAGGTAGCCGGACGACGGGGCCGCGACCGACAGCAGGTAGTGCCTGCCGTCGGCGGCACCGGCCCGGTCCAGGTTCTCCCGCAGCGTCTTCATCAGCGCCGCGTAGCCCTTGGCCAGCGAACCGCGCTTGGAGTTGGCGAGCTGCCAGTCCAGCGGGTTGCCGGCGTCCTTCATCGAGGTCGGGTACTCGTAGTCGACGTCGACGCCGTTGAAGCCGTACGTGCGGATGAAGTCGACCGACGAGGCCGCGAAGGTGTCGATGCCCGCCTGGTTGACGCTGCCGTCCGGGTTCACGGTCATCGAGTAGAAGCCGCCGGAGTTCACCCGCTTGCCGTCGTCCCCGAAGTAGCCGCCGGTCTCGGTCCAACCGCCCACCGAGATCATGGTCTTGACGTTCGGGTACTGCTTCTTGAACTTCGTCAGCAGGTTGAAATGACCCTTGTAAGGGAGCGTCGGGTCCAGCTCGGCACCGGGCACGCCCGGGAAGGAGATCCCGGTCGCCTCGTTGGTCGGGCCGTCCGTGCCGACCGACAGCTTGTTGTCGCCGCCGACGTGCCCGAAGGCGTAGTTGAGGTGGGTGACCTTGTCCCAGGGGACGTCGCTCACCAGGTACGGCTGGTCGCCGTTCTTGCCGGTACGCCAGCCGGTGAAGTAACCGATGATGCGGCGCTGGTGGTCCGCACCCATCTTCTCGCGCCCGCCGGTGTCGTAGACGGAGCAGTACGGGACGTCGACCCCGGGGGTCTGGTACAGCCCGTCCGGCCGACAGGCCGCGTTGTCGACGGCCGCCGACGCCTGCGAGGGCGCCGCGCCCAGCGTCGCCATCAGCAGCCCGGCCAGCGAGGCGGCCGCCAACGAGGCCACGCCCGCCCTTGCCGCCGGACTCCTGCGGTGCCGAGCGGCGGTGGGACGCCGCTCCGCGGTGTTTCGGATCAACACTCGGTCCTCCAGGAGAGAGTGTCGGCGCATGCCCGTGGGGGAGCACGCACGTGGGGGATTGCAATTGGCGCAGAAGCTATGTGGTCTGAACCACATAGGTCAATAGGTCTGTACCAATTGGTAATCAAAAGCCAAACATCACAGGTCGGAACCCCTCGGCAACCAGTCAGCCGGTGGCCGAAACCCGCCACCACCCGTAACCGAACCCCGACACCGCTCGTTGACCGACCGGGGAGGGGGCTTCATCGGCCCACAGGGGGGACATCCATGCCGGTCAAGTACACCCGCGAACTGCTCGCCACCACGGCAGCCACCGCCACCTCGCTCGACGAGATGCTCGCAGCGCTCTACTAGGCCGCCCGGAACTGTGCGAGGACTGCGGCACCGGCCCCGAGTGGCGGGGACGCCCGATGACGTTGGAAGTCGACCACGTCAACGGCGACTGGTCGGACAACCGGCCGGGCAACCTCCGACTGCTCTGCCCGAACTGCCATTCCGTCACCGACACGTACTGCGGGCGGAACAAGAACAGGCGCGGGGCGTCGCACCAATTCTCGGTGTTCTCACCTGCGGCAAAGCCCTAGACTGGAGGCCATGCGGCCTTGGCGTAACGGCAGCCGCGCCGGACTTAGGATCCGGTGGGGGAAACCCCGTGAGGGTTCGAATCCCTCAGGCCGCACCAGTCTTACACCTGAGAATCGAAGGTCCGCCCCGGGAAGCTTCCCGAGGCGGGCCTTCGACATTCGACGGACGACCCGTCAGGCGATCAGGTCCTTGACGACCGGGGCGAGGGCGCGGAAGGCCTGGCCGCGGTGGCTGATGGCATTCTTCTCGTCCGGGGTGAGCTCGGCGCAGGTGCGGGTCTCGCCGAGGGGCTGGAGGATCGGGTCGTAGCCGAATCCGCCGCCGCCGGCCGGGGTGGTGCGCAGGGTGCCGAGGAGGCGGCCCTCGACGACGCGTTCGGTGCCGTCGGGGAGGGCGAGGGCGGCGGCGCAGAAGAAGTGGGCGCCGCGGTGCGGCTCGGCGATGTCGGAGAGCTGGGCGAGCAGCAGGTCGAGGTTGGCGCGGTCGTCGCCGTGCTTGCCGGCCCAGCGGGCGGAGAAGATACCGGGTGCGCCGTTGAGGACGTCGACGCAGAGGCCGGAGTCGTCGGCGACGGCGGGCAGGCCGGTGGCGCGGGCCAGGGCGTGGGCCTTGAGCAGGGCGTTCTCCGCGAAGGTGACGCCGGTTTCGGGGACGTCCGGGATCTCGGGGTAGGCGTCGGCGCCGACGAGTTCGACGTCCAGGCCGGCGTCGGTGAGGATCGCGCGGAGTTCGGCGACCTTGTGCTGGTTGCGGGTGGCGAGGATCAGGCGGGTGGACATATCGCTCACCCTACCGAGCGTTGCCGGGCCGTCAGCCGGTGCACACCGTGGTGAGGTTGCCGGCCGCGTCGCCGAGCGGCTTGAGGTCGGGGACCTCGTTCCTGTCGGCGGCCCGCTGCACGTTCTCGACCTGCTTCCGGAGGTCGGTCACGGCCTTGGCGACGTCGGTGTTCTTGGAGTTCCTGCCGACCTGGTCGAGGTCGCCCTTGAGCTTCTGGAGGGCCTTCCCGGCGGCGGCCGAGTCGTTGCTGGCGTTGTCGTAGGCCTTGGTGACGTCGGCGATGTCGCCGGTGATCTTCACGGCGGTGTTGCCGCAGTCGATGGCCTTCTGGGCGGCGGAGCAGCTCACCATGCTGAGCGGGAGGATCGCGATGAGTCCGGCCACGGCGAGGGCGGTGGGGCGGGCGATGCTCGACGGCATCCGGTCCTCCTGTGGGGCGCGGGTTCCGTGGTGGGGGACGCGCGCCGGGGGGTGCGCGGTTCCCGCAGCGGGGCTGCTGCGGGAACCGTACGGTCTCCGGGCCCGGGCTGTACAGCAGGCCGTACGGCGGGGCGTCCGTCCTGTGTCACGGCTGCGGGGCCCGCGCCGGTTCAGCCTTCGAGGGCCTTGCGCTGGATCTCGTCGAGCTCGGCGCAGCCGAGGCTGCCGAGGTCGAGCAGCCGGTCGAGCAGGGCGCGGTCGAAGGGTGCGCCCTCGGCGGTGCCCTGGACCTCGACGAAGCGGCCGTCGGAGGTGCAGACGATGTTCATGTCGGTCTCGGCGCGCACGTCCTCCTCGTACTGGAGGTCGAGCATGGGGGTGCCGTCGATGATGCCGACGCTGACGGCGCTGACGCCGCCGGTGATGGGCTGGCCCTTGGCGCGCAGGAGCTTCTTGTCGCGGGCCCAGGCGACGGCGTCGACGAGGGCGACGTAGGCGCCGGTGATGGCGGCGGTGCGGGTGCCGCCGTCGGCCTGGAGGACGTCGCAGTCGAGGACGATGGTGTTCTCGGCGAGGGCGCGGTGGTCGACGACGGCGCGCAGCGAGCGGCCGATGAGCCGGCTGATCTCGTGGGTGCGGCCGCCGATGCGGCCCTTGACGGCCTCGCGGTCGCCGCGGGTGTTGGTGGCGCGCGGGAGCATGGAGTACTCGGCGGTGACCCAGCCTTCGCCGCTGCCCTTGCGCCAGCGGGGGACGCCTTCGGTGACGCTGGCGGTGCACAGCACCTTGGTGTCGCCGTAGGAGATGAGGACGGAGCCTTCGGCGTGCTTGCTCCAGCCCCGTTCGATGGTGATGGGGCGGAGCTGGTCGGGGGTGCGGCCGTCGATGCGTGACATAGGCACTGAGCGTAGTGGCTCGGCTCGGCGGTTCGGATACGGCTCGGCCCGTGCCCGGGCGCGGCTGCCGTCACGTCGCGTGCGGTCACGTCGCCTGCCGTCACGTCACCTGCCGCGACGCGGTGCGCCGTGACGCAGGTGTGCCGTTTCGCAGGTGTGCCGTGACGTGCCGCGGCCCGCCGTTCCCCTGGGCGGGGCGGCGGGCCGGGGTCGGTGAGCCCGGGTGGCTCAGCTCACATCATGTCCTCGATGTCGGCGGCGATGGGGTCGGCGTCGGTGCCGATGACGACCTGGATCGCGGTGCCCATCTTGACGACGCCGTGGGCGCCGGCGGCCTTGAGGGCGGCCTCGTCGACCAGGGAGGCGTCCTTGACCTCGGTGCGCAGGCGGGTGATGCAGCCTTCGACCTCTTCGATGTTGTCGATGCCGCCCAGACCGGCGACGATCTTCTCAGCCTTGCTGGCCATCTGATTTCTCCCTCTGTCTCGGCCCGCCGGCCGCTCTGCCGGGTGCCGTCGTGCGCTGTGCTGTGGGGGGGGTCGTTCCTCGGCCGTGGAGCGGCGAGGTCCGTGCCGGCGGCTGACGCGGGTTCAGCTGCGGTCGTGCTGACGAGCAGCGCGACCAGCATCACCCGCACAGGGCCGGTTTGCCACGTTAGTCCACTTTCGGCCCATTCCGGCGGGCAGCCTCCCGATCGTCGCCCGAGGATGACGATCAGCGGGGCCGGCGTCCCGGAGTGCGGCCAGTGTCCCAAAGTGGTCTACACCAATATATGTGCACTTCGGAGAACGCAGGAAGGACCCCGGGTGTTCCTGGACCCCGACCGAGGGTCCCTCAGGGGGCCACCGCCCGGCAACTGCACCCGGAAGGCGAAGGATGAGTTCGGCTGGCGCCGCTGCCCCGCGGACGACGTGGTGGCACACCTTCTACGGCGGCCTCCAGAAGATGGGGCGTTCGCTGCAGCTGCCGGTGGCGGTGCTCCCGGCGGCCGGCATCCTGAACCGCCTCGGCCAGCCGGACGTGTTCGGCAAGGACGGCCTGGGCTGGGACGACGTCGCCAGGGTCTTCGCCGCGGCCGGCGGCGCGCTGCTCGACTCCGCCTTCGGCCTGCCGATGCTGTTCTGCGTCGGCGTGGCGATCGGCATGGCGAAGAAGGCGGACGGCTCGACGGCGCTGGCGGCGGTGGTCGGCTTCCTCGTCTACTTCCGGGTGCTGCACGCCTTCCCGGAGCACTGCAAGCCGCCGACGGTACTGGTGAGCGACCAGTGCGTGGACTTCACCTCGGCGAAGGCGGCCGCCGCGACGTACCAGAACCCCGGGGTGCTGGGCGGCATCCTGATCGGCCTGATGTCGGCCTGGCTGTGGGTGCGGTTCCACCGCACCCGGCTGGTCGACTGGCTGGGCTTCTTCAACGGCCGCCGCCTGGTGCCGATGATCACCGCCCTGGTCGGCATGCTGATGGCCGTTCTCGCGCTCTGGATCTGGCCGCCGATCGGCCGCGGCCTCAATGACTTCTCGCAGGACCTGGCCGATCTCGGCGCGGGGGGCGCCGGACTCTTCGGCGTGTTCAACCGGGCGCTGCTGCTGATCGGTATGCACCAGTTGCTGAACACCTTCGTCTGGTTCCAGTTCGGAGAGTTCACCAAGTCCGACGGCACGATCGTGCACGGCGACATCCCGCGTTTCCTGGGGGGCGACCCGACGGCCGGCCAGTTCCTGTCCGGCTTCTTCCCGATCATGATGTTCGCGCTGCCCGCCGCCGCGCTCGCAATCGCGCACTCGGCCAAGCCGCACCGGCGGAAGGAGATCTACGGCCTGATGCTCTCGCTCGGCCTCACCTCCCTCGTCACCGGTGTCACCGAGCCGATCGAGTACTCCTTCGCCTACCTCGCCCCGGCCCTGTACGCCGTGCACGCCCTGCTGACCGGCGCCTCGATGGCGGTGACCTGGGGCCTCGGGGTGCACGACGGGTTCAGCTTCTCGGCGGGTCTGATCGACTACGGGCTCAACTGGGGGCTGGCCACCAAACCCTGGCTGATCATCCCGATCGGCCTCGCCTTCGCGGCGGTGTACTACGTGCTCTTCCGCTTCATCATCGTCAAATTCGACCTGAAAACACCGGGGCGGGAGGACGAGAGCGAGGTCGAGGACGTCGCCAAGGACTGACCCCGAGTACCTCGGGATTTCTGCCCGCAATGGCCTCCGGACCCGCCGGTCCGGGGCCTTCGTCATTTCCCGGGGGGACTTGCGGCCCGGCCGCCGAAAGAATTCCCTCATTCGTCCGGGACATTTCCCGCAGCGCCACCCGCCGCGGCGCGACGGGCCGGGCGGCCCGGCCCGCGCGCGGCCGCCCCGGGTCGCCCGGCACCGCCCAGGCGGGGGGATCGGGCGCCACCGAAACGCCCGGCAGCGCGCCACCGCCGTCCCCGTTCCGGAGCATCGACGCAGCGTCGGCGGTCGGATCGCCACGGTTTGCCCGATAGGCGAGCACGGCCGGGTGGCGCCCCGCCCGCAGCCGTGAGCTTCGACACCTCCGCGGGCGCCCCTGCCGGGCCGCGGCCCGCGCGGACCCGCGCCCGGGGCGACCGCTGCGCCGCCCGCCACCGGGGCCGCCGGTGAACCTGCGGCGCCCTGCTCCCGTTCGCGCACCCCCGGCCCGCGCGGGCCGTGCCGGGCGGCGGCCGTTCTTTTGTTGCGCAAATAGCCAAAATCCCAATCCCGGCACTAATCATGATCGTCGTTCCGCAGGTAGGTTTCGATTTCATAGCGCTTCCGGGCGACGGCCCTTTCCAGGGTTCCCCCCCTTCTCCACCCGTGCTACAAAACTGGTCTACACCACCCGTGGTGTAGACCAGTTCGCGGTTCGGCCCCCTGTGCCCTCCCCCGACCGACCGCCATGCCGTAAGGAACCCACCCCCATGAGTCAGTCTGCGCAGGCACCGGCGCCCGCCACGGCTCCGGCCACGCCAAGCCCCGCCAAGAAGTTCGGCCAGAGCCTCCTCCAGGGTCTGCAGAAGATCGGCCGCAGCCTCCAGCTGCCGGTCGCCGTCCTCCCGGCCGCCGGCATCCTGCTCCGGCTCGGCCAGCCCGACGTCTTCGGCAAGGACGGGCTCGGCTGGGGGAAGGTCGCGGAGGTCTTCGCCACCGCCGGTGACGCCGTGTTCACCAACCTGCCGCTGCTGTTCTGCGTCGGTGTCGCCATCGGCTTCGCCAAGAAGGCCGACGGTTCGACCGCGCTCGCGGCCCTCGTCGGCTACCTGGTCTTCCACAACGTGCTGACCGTCTTCCCGATGGACGGCACCGTCACCGAGGCGCTGCCGGCCGGCAAGCCGCAGAACCCGGGCGTCTTCGGCGGCATCGTCGTCGGTCTGCTCAGCGCCATGATCTGGCAGCGGTTCCACCGCAAGAAGCTGGTCGACTGGCTCGGCTTCTTCAACGGCCGCCGCCTCGTGCCGATCATCATGGCCTTCGTCGGCACCCTGCTCGGCGTCGTCATGGGCCTGCTCTGGGGCCCGATCGGCACCGGCCTGACCAACGCCAGCGACTGGCTGACCGGCCTCGGCGCCGCCGGCTCCGGCATCTACGGCGTCGCCAACCGCGCGCTGATCCCGGTCGGCATGCACCAGTTCCTGAACACCTTCTTCCAGCAGCAGGTCGGCAGCTTCACGGACGCCTCGGGCCACACCTGGACCGGCGACATCCCGCGCTTCTTCCACAACGACCCGACCGCGGGCCAGTTCATGTCGGGCTTCTTCCCGATCATGATGTTCGGCCTCCCGGCCGCCGCCCTGGCCATCGCCCACGCCGCGCGCCCCGAGCGCCGCAAGGCCGTCCTCGGCATGATGATCTCCGTCGCGCTCACCAGCTTCGTCACCGGTGTCACCGAGCCGATCGAGTTCTCGTTCATGTTCATCGCCCCGGTGCTCTACCTGATCCACGCGCTGCTCACCGGCCTCTCGATGGCCGTCACCTGGGGCCTGGGCGTGCACGACGGCTTCGGCTTCTCGGCCGGTCTGATCGACTACGGCCTCAACTGGAACCTGGCCACCAAGCCGTGGCTGATCATCCCGATCGGCCTGGTCTTCGCCGCCCTGTACTACTTCCTCTTCCGCTTCGCGATCACCAAGTTCAACCTCAAGACCCCCGGTCGCGAGGACGACGACGAGATCGAGGACGTCACCAAGGCCTGACGTCCGCGCCACCCCTTCGAAGGCCCCCCCCCGCCCCCCCCCCCCCCCCCCCCCCGCGCCCGGGGGGGCCCTCCGGCGTTCCCGGGCGGGCCCGGCCCACGGAAACGGCGGTTGACGAACCGACGGAACCCCTGGTCAACTGAAACGGTGAACGCCACCTGCCCGCTGGTCACCCGCAGCCACATCGACTTCGGTCGTGTGTGGTCCGCGGCGTGTCGCGGCTGAGCCGACCGTTCCCCCGCCGCCCGGCTGACGTCCCGCCCGGCGCCGTTCCTCCCCCGCCGCCCGTCCCGGCGCCCGCCCGCGGGCCGTCACCGCGCACCCGCGGGCCTCCGCGCACCACCGACCCCGTACGGGCCGGCCCCTGCGCGCACGCCTCCGCACGAGGAAAGTCAGGCTCACCATGCCCCGCCAGCTCCACCTGTCCGCCGCCCTCGACAGCCCCGGCCGCTTCGACGCCGGGCACTACGCCGCCCTCGCCGGCCTCGCCGAACGGGCCACCCTGGACTTCGTCACCCTCGACGACTCGTTCACCCCCGAGCCGGGCCGCCCCGACGCGCTCGCCACCCTCGCCCGGATCGCCCCGCTGACCGGCCGGGTCGGGCTGGTGCCGACCGTCACCACCACCCACACCGAACCGTTCCACACCTCGATCTCGGTCAACACCCTGGACTGGGTGAGCAAGGGCCGGGCCGGCTGGCTGGTCGGCGTCTCCGCGACCGACACCGAGGCCAAGGCCTTCGGCCGCCGCCCGGTCGCCCCCGCCGACGAGCTGTGGGCCGAGGCCGCCGACGCCGTCGAGGTCGCCGCCCGGCTCTGGGACAGCTGGGAGGACGACGCGGAGATCCGCGACACCGCCACCGGACGGTTCGTCGACCGCGACAAGCTGCACTACGTCGACTTCGAAGGCCGCCACTTCTCGGTCCGCGGCCCGTCCATCACCCCGCGCCCGCCGCAGGGCCGCCCGGTGGTCGTGCTGCCGGTGTCCGCGTCCGACCTCGCACCGGACGCCTCCCCCGGCGGGCGCGCCCGGGTCGCCGCCGCGATCCGGCACGCCGACGTCGTCCTGCTCGACGCCCCCGACCGGGCGACCCGGCTCAGCGCCGCCACCGAGCTGCGGCTGCGCGCCGGCGAGAGCCTGCGGATCCTCGCCCGGCTCGACGCCGCCCTGCCCGTCGGCACCACCGGAATCACCGACACCACCGACACCACCGGCAGCGACGGCAGCGACGGCGACGCCGGGACGGCCGGGACCGACCGCGCCGCCGAGGAGCGACTGCTCGCCGAACTCACCGCGACCGGGACCGGCGTCGACGGCTTCCACCTCGTCCCCGCCGACCCGCTGCGCGACCTGACCGCCCTGGCCGACCGGATCGCCCCCGCCCTGCGCGCCGCCGGCCTGCTGCGCCCCGCGTACACCGGCCGCACCCTGCGCGACCACCTCGGACTGGACCGCCCGGCCGGCCACTACAGCACCCTCCCCTCCTCCCTCGCGCCCGCCGCCGCGCCCGTTCCCGCCGCTTCCCCCGCGCTCGCCGAGGTGACCCGATGACGGACCGCCCGCTCAAGCAGATCCACCTCGCCGCGCACTTCCCCGGCGTCAACAACACCACGGTGTGGAGCGACCCGGCCTCCGGCAGCCACATCGAGTTCGACTCCTTCCGCCACCTCGCCCGGACCGCCGAGCGCGGGAAGTTCGACTACTTCTTCCTCGCCGAGGGCCTGCGGCTGCGCGAGCACAAGGGACTCGTCCACGACTTGGACGTGGTCGGCCGCCCCGAGTCGATCACCGTGCTGAACGCGCTCGCCGCCGTCACCGAGCGGATCGGGCTGGCCGCCACCGTCAACGCGACCTTCAACGAACCGTACGAACTGGCCCGCCGCTTCGCCTCCTTGGACCACCTCTCCGGCGGCCGCGCGGCCTGGAACGTGGTCACCTCCTCGGACGCCTTCACCGGGGAGAACTTCCGCCGCGGCGGCTACCTGGACCGCGCCGACCGCTACACCAGGGCCGCCGAGTTCGTGCAGCTGGCAAGGGAGTTCTGGGACGCCGGGGCGGAGGGCGTCCGGCACCGCGGCCCGCAGTTCGAGGTCGAGGGCCGGCTCTCGCTGCCGCGGCCGCCGCAGGGCCACCCGGTGGTGATCCAGGCCGGGGACTCCGCCGAGGGCAGGGAGTTCGCCGCCGCCACCGCCGACGTGGTCTTCACCGTGCACTCCACCCTCGCCGCCGGCCAGGCCTTCCACGCGGACGTCAAGCGCCGGCTCGCCGCGTACGGGCGCAAGCCGGACGAACTGAAGATCATGCCCGGGGCCACCTTCGTCCTCGGCGACACCGACGCCGAGGCGGCCGAACGCGCCGCCGAGGTCCGGCTGGCCCAGGTCGGACCGCAGACCGCGATCGCCTTCCTGGAGCAGGTCTGGGGCGTCGACCTGTCCGGCCACGACCCGGACGGACCGCTGCCGGACGTCGACCCCGACCCGGACAGCGCGCTGGTCCAGGGCCGGGTCCGGTTCGGCGACCCGCTGGCCGTCGCCCGACGCTGGCGGGCGATCGCGGCGGAGAAGCGGCTGACCAGCCGCGAACTGGTGATCGAGGTGACCGGCCGGCAGTCCTTCGTCGGCTCCCCGGCCACCGTCGCCGCACGGATCGACCACTTCGTGCAGAACGACGCGGCCGACGGCTTCATCCTCGTCCCGCACCTCACCCCGGGCGGCCTGGACGAGTTCGTCGACCGGGTGGTGCCACTGCTCCAGGAACGCGGGGTCTTCCGCACCGACTACACCGGCCCGACCCTGCGCGACCACCTCGGACTGCCCGTCCCCGGGCAGCGCTGAGCCCCGCCCCCGGCCCCGGCGCCCGGTCCCGGGACCCACCCGCGCCGCGTGCACGCCGGCCCGGAAGCGGCTCCCCGCGCCAGGGGCGGGCGCCGCGGCACGGTGGGTCGACGCTCCGTCATACCGCTGTCCGCCGGTCCGGGTTCGGGTGGCGTCCGGGCCGCCGGCCGGACGGGCCGCGCCCTGCCCGCGCCGCCCTGGCCGCGCCTCCGTGCCCGGTCACCGCCCGGCTGCGGGAGGCCTACCGGGCGGCCGTGACGGACGTCGATCCGCAGCACCGGCACCGGCGGACGCCGGTGGCGTGCCCCTGCGGACCGCGCCCGGCCGCCGGGCGCAGGCCCGACGGGGCGCTCCGTACCCGACGGGGCTCCGTGCCCGGGGCGGTCCCGTGCCCGGTCAGACCTCGTACACCGCACCCGCGCGGGCGATCTCGACCGGCCCGGCGTAGGCGGCGGCCGCGTCGCGGCGGTTGTGCTCGGCGTCGGTCCACGGGGGGATGTGGGTGAGGACGAGTCGGCGGGCACCGGCGGCGGTGGCGTGCTCGCCGGCTTCGCGTCCGTTGAGGTGGACGGCCCGGTAGGTGTCACGGCCGTCGATGTACGCGGCCTCGCAGAGGAAGAGGTCGGCGTCGCGGGCGAGTTCGACGAGTGCGGCGCTCTCGCCGGTGTCGCCGCTGTACACGATCGAGCGACCGTCGTGTTCGAGCCGGAAGGCGAAGGCGTCGACCGGGTGGTTGACCTGGGCGACCTCGACCCGGAAGGGGCCGAGGTCGAAGCTGCCGGGGGTGAGGGTGCGGAACTCGAAGACCTCCTTCATGCCGGGGTTCTCCGGCATGTCGTAGGCACGGGCGAGTCGCTCGGCGGTGCCGGCCGGGCCGTACACGGGGAGCAGTTCGGGGCAGCCACCGGCGCGGTAGTTGCGGGCCACCCAGTAGGCGCACAGGTCGACGCAGTGGTCGGCGTGCAGGTGGCTGAGCAGGACGGCGTCGACGTCGTAGAGGCCGGTGTACTTCTGCAGGGCGCCGAGGGCTCCGTTGCCGAGGTCGAGGACGAGGCGGTAGCCGTCGGCCTCGACGAGGTAGCTGGAGCAGGGCGAGTCGGCGGACGGGAAGCTCCCCGAGCACCCCACCACGGTCAGTTTCATCCGAGCCCCTCCGCCCCGACACGTCCTGGCTGCTGCTGGAAAACGGCATGGAAAACGGCAGGCCGGGCCGGTGAACCGGCCGGTAGCACTGCATTGGTGTGTCGAGGGTAAGGGTGGAGCGGCACTTTGCCCCCGTCCCCGTGCCGGGCTGTGGCTGGAATCACCAGAACGCCGGGGACGGGAGCGGGGGCCGGGGCCGGGGTGGGCTCAGCGGTGCCCGGGGCGGTTGCGGGCCCAGGCGCGGATGGTGTCGGGGTACCAGCGGGGGTGGCCGGCGGCGTCGGTCGCGTCGGGGCCGGGCAGCAGCCCGTGCCGCCGGTAGCTGCGGACGGTCTCGGGGCGGACGTCGATGTGGCGGGCGATCTCGGCGTAGGACCACAGTTCGGCGCTACGGCTCATGCACCCACCTCGCTTCGCTCACGCACGGGGCACCTCCGGGGGGACGGGGCGGACGTTCGTGACGCAGCCTTCCGGGGTGCGGCCGGACATCCGGCGCGGAACGGGCACGGTGGCGGTTCCGTGACGAACCGGGAGCAAAGCGCGGACACGTGCTCAACCGTCACAGCCGTCACGGTGGTGGCGCGCACCCCCGGCCCGGTACGGTTCGCCGCATGAACGGCATGACTGGTACCTGGGTCGTCCTGGCGCTGGCCGGCATCGCGCTGCTGGCGGCCGTCGCGGCGGTGCTGGTGCGGCGGACCCGCCCGGCCCCCCGCCCGGCGGGTCCGACCGGCCCGCGACCGCGCCCGAGCACCCGGTCCCGCCCCGAGCCGCAGGAGATCTGGTGGGCGGAGGTGCCGTTCGAGGACGGCCCCGGGTCGAAGGACCGCCCGTGCCTGGTGCTGCGGGTGCGGGGCCGGACCGCGACCGTCGCGAAGATCACCAGCAAGCACCACGCCGAGCGCCCGGGCGTGCTGCCGCTGCCGCCCGGTTCGGTGGGCGACCGGCAGGGCCGGACCAGCTGGCTGGAGACCGACGAGCTGCGGGAGGTCCCGCTGTCGGCGTTCCGCCGCCGGGCGGGCACGGTGGACCGGCAGGTGTGGTCCCGGGCCCGGCAGGTGCTGAACTAGGGCCGGACAGGGCCGAGGGCCCCGGCCGGACCAGCCGCCCGTCAGCCGGCTGCTGGGTCCGGCATCGGGCCTAGGCCCAGAGCTGGCCCTGCAGCGCCTCGACGGCCGCCTCGGTGGACTCGGCGGTGTAGATGCCGGTGGACAGGTACTTCCAGCCGCCGTCGGCGACCACGAAGACGATGTCCGCGCGCTCTCCCGCGGCCGCCGCCTTGCGGCCGACGCCGATCGCCGCGTGCAGGATGGCGCCGGTGGAGACGCCCGCGAAGATGCCTTCCTGCTTCAGGAGTTCGCGGGTGCGGCGGACGGCGTCCGCGGAGCCGACCGAGAAGCGGGTGGTGAGCACCTCGGCGTCGTACAGCTCGGGGACGAAGCCCTCGTCGAGGTTGCGCAGCCCGTACACCAGGTCGTCGTAGCGCGGTTCGGCGGCGACGATCTTCACGCCGGGGACCTTCTCGCGCAGGTAGCGGCCGACGCCCATCAGGGTGCCGGTGGTGCCGAGGCCGGCCACGAAGTGGGTGACGGTCGGCAGGTCGGCGAGGATCTCGGGGCCGGTGCCGGTGTAGTGGGCGCCCGCGTTGTCGGGGTTGCCGTACTGGTAGAGCATCACCCAGTCGGGGTGCTCGGCGGCGATCTCCTTGGCGATCCGGACGGCGGTGTTGGAGCCGCCGGCGGCCGGGGAGGGGATGATCTCGGCGCCCCACATGCGGAGCAGCTCGCGCCGTTCCTCGCTGGTGTTCTCGGGCATCACGCAGACCATCCGGTAGCCCTTGAGCTTGGCGGCCATGGCGAGCGAGATGCCGGTGTTGCCACTGGTGGGTTCCAGGATGGTGCAGCCCGGGGTGAGCCGGCCCTCGGCCTCGGCGCGCTCGATCATGTGCAGCGCCGGGCGGTCCTTGATCGAGCCGGTCGGGTTGCGGTCCTCCAGCTTGGCCCAGAGGGTGACCAGGCCCCCGGTGTTGCCGGGGACGGCGGCGGACAGCCGGGGCAGGCGGACCAGCGGGGTGTTGCCGACGGCTTCGAGCGGACTGTCGTAACGCAAGGGAGGCCTCCGGCCACGGCGGTGAGGGTCACACGGCGGTGAGGGTCGCGGGGTGGTTCCCCCGCCGGTGGCGGGGGAACCGGGAGGTCAGCGGGCGCCGCCGGCCACGGCGGGCAGGATGGTGACGCTGTCGCCGTCGGCGAGGGCGGTGGAGATGCCCTCCAGGAACCGGACGTCCTCGTCGTTCAGGTAGACGTTGACGAAGCGGCGCAGCTCGCCGCCGTCGACGAGGCGGGCGGCGATGCCCGGGTGGCGGGCGTCGAGGTCGGTGAAGAGTTCCCCGAGGTTGCTGCCGTTGCCCTCGACGGCCTTGGCGCCGTCGGTGTAGGTGCGGAGGATGGTCGGGATGCGGACCTCGATGGCCATGGGTGCGCTCCTGTGCGAGTCGTGGAGTGGTGGGCCGCAGCGGACGCGGCAGGGCGGACGGGTGCCCGGGCGCGGCGGCGCCGGAGGGGCGGCGGGCCCGGGCGGGGTGCGGCGGCTCTCAGCGCGAGCGCGCGGGCGTGCCTGGACAGATCGCGCCGGCGTGCCGGCACAGGTCGATGTGCAGGCGCGCCACGAGGCGGGTGCCCGGGGCCTGGTTGCTCACATCGACGGAACGCATGGGCTCATCGTATAGATTCCCGGGCCCGCTCCGACATGCCCGTCTCGGGATCCGGATGTTCTCGTCCCCAGTGCTGAGACGCGGCGGGCCCGCCGTCCCTTCGCCGGGGTCGGCGGGCCGCGTCCGGGCGGGTGCCGGTCAGGCCGGGTGGGCCTCGACGACCTCGACGTCTTCCTCTGTGATCTCGCCGTCCACGATGCGGAACGAGCGGAACTGGTAGGCGTCGTCCTCGCCGTTGCCGTCGGCGGTGGAGACCAGGACGTAGTGGGCGAACGGTTCGGAGGCGTAGCTCACGTCGGTCCGCGACGGGTAGGCCTCGGTCGCGGTGTGCGAGTGGTAGACGATCACCGGCTCCTCGTCGCGGTCGTCCATCTCGCGGTAGAGCTTGAGCAGGTCGCCCGAGTCGAACTCGTAGAAGGTGGGCGAGCGGGCGGCGTTGAGCATCGGGACGAACCGCTCGGGCCGTCCGGTGCCGGCCGGTCCGGCGACCACGCCGCAGGCCTCGTCCGGGTGGTCGGCGCGGGCGTGGGCCACGATCCGGTCGCGGATCTCTCGGGTGATGGTCAGCATGCGGTCAGGATAGCCACGCCCCGGCGGGTGTCCGCCGGGGCGTCCGAGGCGCGGTCGACGGGTGTCCGAGGCGCGGTCGACGGCCGTCCGCGGGCCGGTCCCGGTGCACGTGCGGTCCCGCCGTGCGTCCGGTCCCGGGCCCTGCGGAGCCCGGGCTCAGGCGACGTCCTCCGCGTGCGGGTGATCGTGGGCGGGGCCGTTGACGGCCTGCGGGTTGCGGCGCTGGAGGAAGCGGTAGCCGATGACCAGCACCACGGCCCAGCCGGGGAAGACGTAGAGCGAGATCCGGTTGTCCTCGTCCAGGCCGATCAGCACCACGACGAGGGCGAGGAAGGCGAGCGCGGCCCAGCTGACCCAGGCGCCGCCGGGCGACTTGAAGCCGGGCGCGGGCAGGCGGCCGGCCTTCCAGGCCCGGCGGTAGCGGATCTGGGAGATCAGGATCATCGCCCAGGTCCACAGGCCGCAGACGGTGGCGACCGAGGTGATGTACTCGAACGCCCGCGCGGGGACGAGGTAGTTGAGCACCACGCCGGCGCCCATCAGCAGACAGGAGACGGTGATCGCGAAGGCGGGGGTGCGGCGGGAGTTGAGCGCGGTGAGCCGCCCCGGGGCCTGGCCGCGCAGGGCGAGGTCGCGCAGCATGCGACCGGTGGAGTACATCCCGGAGTTGCAGGAGGAGAGCGCGGCGGTGAGCACCACGAAGTTGATGATGCCGGCCGCGGCCGGGATGCCGATCTTGCCGAAGGCGGCGACGAACGGGCTGACGCCGGGCTGGAATTCGGTCCACGGCACGAGCGAGAGGATGACGACCAGGGCGCCGATGTAGAACAGCGCGATGCGCCAGGGCAGCGTGTTGATGGCGCGCGGGAGGGTCTTCTCGGGGTTCTCGCTCTCGCCCGCGGTGACGCCGACGAGTTCGACGCCGAGGTAGGCGAACATGACGATCTGGAGGGTCATCACGGTGGAGCCGATGCCCTTGGGGAAGAAGCCGCCGTCCTGCCACAGGTGGGAGATCGACGCGGTGTCACCGGCCTTGCTGAAGCCCAGGGTGAGCACCCCGACGCCGATCAGGATCATGCCGATGATGGCGGTGACCTTGACCATGGAGAACCAGAACTCGATCTCGCCGAACAGCTTCACCGAGATCAGGTTGGCCGCGTAGAGGACGACCAGGAAGGTCAGAGCGCTGGCCCACTGGGGTATGCCGGGCGCCCAGAACTTCACGTACACGGCGGCTGCGGTGGTCTCGGCCATGCCGGTGACGACCCAGAACAACCAGTACGTCCAGCCGGTCACGTAGCCGGCGAAGGGGCCGAGGAACTCCCGCGCGTACTCGGCGAAGCTGCCGGACACCGGGCGGTAGGTGAGGAGTTCACCGAGGGCGCGCATGATCGCGAAGATCACCACGCCGGCGACGGCGTAGGAGAGGATCAGGCTCGGGCCGGACTTGGAGATCGCGGTGCCGGCGCCGAGGAAGAGCCCGGTGCCGATCGCTCCGCCGATCGCGATCATCTGGATCTGGCGGCTGCCGAGTCCCCGCTCGTAGCCCTCCTCGTCCGGCTTGGTGTCGACCACGTGGTCGTACAACTTCTCGGCCATGGTGCACCGTCCTGGTCGGTCTCGGGAGTGGAGAAGTCGTACCACGGGCCGTCCGGACAGCGGTGTTCATCTGAGCGATATTTGAGCATGACCTGGTATGATCTGCCCCATTTTGCACGGAAAAGCCCCGGCGGATCGTCCACATCCTGGACGAAATCGCCGGGGCCTGCCCGAAACCGGGCACGATCGCCCCGGAAACGCGAACGGGAGCGGGCCGGCCGCTCCACGTTCATCCGGTGATACGCCCGGGTTCAGGCTCCGTTCACCGGGTCGGAGCCGCCCACCGGACCGGCCGCCCGACCCGCGACACCCGGCCCGCACCGCCCGGCCGACACCGTTCAGTCGGCGCCGTTCAGTCGGCGCCGTTCAGTCGGCGCCGTTCAGTCGACCATCGCCTCCAGTAGCGACTCCTGCAGCGCCCCCAGCCACAGGTACGCCATCACCAGCGGCTTGCGCTCGTCGCCGTCCGGCAGCTCGTAGAGGCCCTCCTCGTCGTCCTCGGTGACCTCCAGCCGGACGCCGAGGGCCAGCCGCAGGTCGTTCAACGCGCCCAGCCAGCGCGGGCAGTCGGGGGTGCCCAGCTTGAGCACCCCGTCGCCGCCGAGGCCGTCCAGCGCCCGGACGACGAACAGTGCGTCGTCCCGCTTGCGGGCCCGCAGGTCCAGCTCGGTGAAGCGGCGGAACTCGCCGGACGCGGCCGCGGCCTCGTCGTCGTCATCCGGCTTCTCCGGGTCCCCGTAGGCGTCCGGGAAGAACCGGGCCAGCACCGGGTCGGCGGGCGCCTCGGTCGGCCCCTCGGCGAACAGCGCGGCCAGCGGGTCGCCGTCGCCACCGCCCGGGCCGGGGCCGATCAGCTCCAGCAACTGCACTTCCAGCGAGCGGAGGATGGAGGCCTCCCACTCGTCCAGCGCGATCGTCGCGCCGCCACCGCCGGTGCTCTCGAACAACCCAGCCATCTGTATCGGTCAGCCCGTCTTCGTCGTCTTCGGTCATACGGCCGGCGGTCCGGCGTCAGTCGTGCTGGAGCGTCGCCCAGAGGCCGTAGCCGTGCATCGCCTGGACGTCGCGCTCCATCTCCTCGCGGGAACCGCTGGAGACCACCGCCCGCCCCTTGGTGTGGACGTCCATCATCAGCTTCCGGGCCTTGTCCTTCGGGTAGCCGAAGTAGGCCTGGAAGACGTACTGGACATAGCTCATCAGGTTGACCGCGTCGTTGTGCACGATGGTCACCCAGGGCGTGTCCGGCTCTGCCACCGGCAGACCTTCGACCTCGGGGCGCTCGATCTCCGCGGGCGCGACACTCACGCCGGGTCCTCCTCGCTGCACGTTCGTCCGTTGCTCCTCACGCCCCATGCTGCCATCCGGGGGACACCCGGGCGATTCCGCCCCGGCCCGCTCGGCGAGAAATCGTCACTCTGACGCTAAGTGGTAGTAGCATCATCCCCATGGACGCCACTTCAGTGCGCGCGGCCGGGTCGACCGCGCTGCTCACCGACCGCTACGAGCTCACCATGCTGCAGGCCGCCCTGCGCAGCGGGGCCGCGCACCGCCACTCCGTCTTCGAGGTGTTCACCCGCCACCTGCCGAGCGGCCGCCGCTACGGCGTCATGGCCGGCACCGGCCGGGTCCTCGACGCCGTCGAGAACTTCCGCTTCACCACCGCCCAGCTGGACTGGCTGGCCGACCAGGGCGTGGTCGACGAGGACACCCTGCGCTTCCTCGCCGATTACCGCTTCCGCGGCGACATCCACGGCTACCCCGAGGGCGAGGTCTACTTCCCCGGCTCCCCGCTGCTCACCGTCGAGGGCAGCTTCGCCGAGGCGGTGATCCTGGAGACGGTGATCCTCTCGATCCTCAACCACGACTCGGCGATCGCGGCCGCCGCCTCCCGGATGACCGCCGCCGCCGGCGGCCGCCCGGTGATCGAGATGGGCGCCCGCCGGGCCCACGAGCACGCCGCCGTCTCCGCCGCGCGGGCCGCGTACGTGGCCGGGTTCGCCGCCACCTCGGACCTGGAGGCCGGCTTCACCCACGGCATCCCCACCACCGGCACCGCCGCGCACGCCTTCACCCTGGTGCACGACAGCGAGCGGGACGCCTTCCGCGCCCAGATCGCCTCGATGGGCAAGGGCACCACGCTGCTGGTCGACACCTTCGACCTGCGCGAGGCCGTGCGCACCGCGGTCGAGGTGGCCGGCCCCGAGCTGGGCGCCGTCCGGATCGACTCCGGCGACCTCACCCTGCTGGCCCACCGGGTCCGCCGCCAGCTGGACGAGCTGGGCGCCACCGACACCCGGATCATCGTCACCTCGGACCTGGACGAGTACGCGATCGCCGCCCTGGCCGCCGCCCCGGTGGACGGCTACGGCGTCGGCACCAGCCTGGTCACCGGCAGCGGGCACCCGACCTGCGCGATGGTCTACAAGCTGGTCGCCCGGGCCGGGGACGACGGCGGGCCGCTGGTGCCGGTGGCCAAGCGCGCGGCGGGCGGCAAGACCAGCACCGGCGGCCGCAAGTGGGCGGCCCGGCGGCCCGACGCCGACGGCGTGGCCGAGGCCGAGGTGGTCGGCACCGGGCCCGTCCCCGACGAGCTGCGGCCGCACCTGGTGCAGGTATCGCTGGTGCGGGCCGGCGAGACGGTCGGCCGGGAGCCACTGAGCGCCGCCCGCGAACGGCACGTCCGCGCCCGGGCCGCGCTGCCGCTGTCGGCCACCCAGCTCTCCAAGGGCGACCCGGTCCTGCCGACCGAACTGGTCCTGACCGCCGACGCGGTCCTCTGACCGACGCCGCCCTCCGGGCCGCGCAGGCCGCGGTCCGGCCCACCCGGACCGCCCCCGGGGGCTTCCGCCCCCGCGCGGCACTCCCTAGAGTCAGCCGTAGAGTTCCCCGGAGCTCCCCGAGAACCCCCCGAGCCCCGCACCGCCGGGCCGAGTACTCCCGAGGGCTCCCCCACCGGGGCGCCGCCTGCAGCGGGCCCCCGACATCCGAGGATGCGAGCCATGCACCGGGCACTGATCGTCGTCGACGTTCAGAACGACTTCTGCGAGGGCGGCAGCCTGGCCGTCGCCGGCGGCGCCGAGGTGGCCGCCGCCATCACCGATCTGATCGCCGAATCCTCCCCCGGCTACCAGCACATCCTCGCCACCCGCGACCACCACATCGACCCGGGTGCGC
This sequence comes from Kitasatospora sp. NPDC059577, assembly GCF_042735475.1. Lineage (NCBI taxonomy): Bacteria > Bacillati > Actinomycetota > Actinomycetes > Kitasatosporales > Streptomycetaceae > Kitasatospora > Kitasatospora sp. NPDC059577. The sequence goes on from NZ_JBHWBZ010000009.1 coordinate 118,279, forward strand.
ACTTCTCCGCCGAGCCGGACTACGTCGACAGCTGGCCGGTGCACTGCGTGGCCGGCACCGAGGGCGTGGGGTTCCACCCCAACTTCGCACCCGCGGTGATCTCCGGTGCGGTCGAGGCGGTCTTCGACAAGGGCGCCCACTCGGCGGCGTACAGCGGCTTCGAGGGACTGGACGAGAACGAGCGCGGCCCGCTGGAGTGGCTGCGCGAACGGCAGGTCGACGAGATCGATGTGGTGGGCCTCGCCATCGACCACTGCGTGCGGGCGACCGCGCTGGACGCCGTCCGGGCGGGCTTCGCCACCCGCGTCCTGCTGGACCTCACCGCCGGGGTGGCCCCGGAGACCACCGCCGCCGCGCTGGAGGAACTGCGGGCGGCCGGGGTCGAGCTGGTCGGCACGCCGGTGGTCCGTCCCTGACGTCTCCCGGCGTCCCTCTGAGGTCCCTCTGAGGTCCCCCTGGCGTCTCCCGGCGCACCGTCGCACCTCCCCGCACCCCCGGGGTCGTGCCGACGGCGCCGCCGGCTCAGACCACCAGCAGCTCCACCACGTCCGTGCCACCGGCCCGGTGGGCCTCGCGCAACTCACCGCCCACCGCGTCCGGGTCGGCGGCCAGCCGGGCACCGGAGACGTACACCACGCGGATGCCCAGGTACTCCATCCGGTGCTGGCCGCCGCGCACCCAGGCGGCCTCGCCCTCGCTGACGCAGCGCAGGTCCGAGTCCACCTCGACCGCGACGCCGCGCTCCGGCCAGTAGAGGTCCGGGACGGCGATGTACGTGCCGCCGCGCATCCGCAGCTCGGGGGCGTTCAGCGGGACGGGCAGCAACCACTCGTCCACCAGGTGGCCGAGCCGCTCCAGCACCGAGTCCCGCTCGGCGGCGAGGAGTTCGTCCAGCGCGGCGCGCACCCGGGGTTCGTCGGTCAGCCCGGACTCGATCAGCTCGACGGCCAACTCCCGGACCGTGCAGCCGTCCTCGTGGCGCGAGACGGCCTCGCGCAGCACCTCGCGCACCGGCGCCGGGGCCTGCGGGTCCGCCGTCCACTCGCCGAGCGCGTCCGCGACCGCCCGGGCCACCGGCGCACAGGCCAGTCCGTGCACCGAGCGGGCCACCAACTCCCTTTCGGTGCGCCGGATCCGGACCTCGCCGACGTCCTTCAGCCGGCGCTGACGGGGCACCAGGACGTCCACCCCGGTCATCGCGGGAAGCCGCGGCACGGCCGCGAAGCCGTACAGCGCCAGCGCCGCCGCGCCGGTGATCACCGCGCCCTCGCGGCGGCCCTCCTCGCGGCCGTTCTGCTCGGCGTACAGCAGCGCGGCCCAGATCCGCTGCTCCGGGGTGGGCTCGGCGGGCTGCAGCAGGTAGACCCGCGGCAGCAGCCGCTGCCAGGGGCCTCCCCGGCGGCAGTGCCCGGTGATGACGCGGGCCGGCACGCCCCGGGCGCGCAGCTGACTCGCGGTGACGACGTTCTGCTGACGCTTCGCCAGCTCCTCCAGTGACGGCGGCGGCGTGGGAATCCGGTAGCTCATGCGGACACCATCCCCAACCACCCCGACCCGTGACCGGGAGCCTGACGCACTGTTACGCAACCGTCGCGAAACCGGGATCAGCCCGCACTAAAGTCCTCATACCCTCACTCATTTGGAGTAATTGACGCCCATCCGGTTGTCACACTTGATCGAAAACGATCGCCGACCTGGTCGTCTGACCCAGAGTGATCAAAGGCATACGGCGAGGGACCCTCCAGGCGTCAATCCCACCCCGGGGATTGCCTAGGCTTACGTCATGTCACGTGACGAGACCGCCGGCCTCCGCGCGGCCCAGCTCCGCCTCGGCCGCCTGCCCGGATACGTCCGCCGCCCGGACCCCGCCCGCCGCAGCGGCGAGAAGGGCCATACGTACAAGAAGGGCTGGGAGGTCCGCTTCACCGCCCGCAGTGAAGCCGAGATAGCAGAGATCCGCAACCTGGTCGTCGCCGCCGGATTCGCCCCGGCCAGGCCGTTCTTCAAGGGCCACCAGCTCATCCAGCCGGTCTACGGCATGGCGGCCGTGCAGGCCTACCTGGCCGCTAGACAGGCGGCCGAGGAACACGCCGCCCGGACCGCGGTCGGCCGCCGCCGACGGCCCCCCGGCGGGCACGGCACCACCGGCGGGCACACCACCCCCGGACACGGCACCACCGGACACGGCACCACCGGCGGACACGCTCCGGCGGCGCACCCCGCCCAGGCAGCGCACCGGTGCGAGCGCGAGGAGGCCGCCGCCGGAGCGGCCGCAGCGGCTGCGGCAGCGGCAGCCACCGCCGCGCAGGCGGCCCGGCGCCGGGCCGTCGAGTCCTTCCCCACCCAGACCGAACGGGACACCGCCGCCGACCGGATCTCCCCGTCGGAGGCCCGCACGACCTCCTGACGGACGACCACCGACGGGTGACCGCACCGCCCGTCCGCACCGCCCCGGCCGCCGAGGCCAGCTTCAGGCCGCCGGGGCACCGACGAACCGCGCAGCCGCCCACCACAGGGCCGGACCACCCGCACCGGCACCGCCCCGCCGCCCGGGCCTCACCCTCGGCCCCACCCTCGGCCCACCCCGGCCCCGGCCCCGGCTCCTGATACGTCCATGCGTGTGGTTGTCCTGGCGCCCGTACCAGCGTCCGCGCCCCTCGACGCAGTGATCTTCGCTGTGATCGCGAGCACGGTTGCGCGGGTGGTTGTGCGGGCCCGGGTTCGCGCCGCGGGCGTGGACGTCAGCCGCCGCAGGGCCTACGGTGGCACATCAACTGCCTTGCAGTCACAGTCGTCCTACACCCTCTGACCAGCTGCGACGCGCTCGCACCTACGCCTCCCACGCCACTGCGCAGCACCACCCGCCGGCCCCGCGCCGGCACCCCGCCCGGCCGTTCCGCCGCCCTGTCGCACCCGGTCGCCACCGGAACCGGCCGGGCGGCGACGGGTTCCGGGCATTCCATCGGATTGGTCACCCAGCGCACCGAGGGCCTACCGTAGAGTGAGCACAGATGATCGACCGTCAGAAACCCATCTCCCTTTCCGAGAAGACGAGATGACCAACCGTCAAGCGACTTCTGCCGAGCCACCCCCGGGGCCCGGCGAGCCGGAGGACGTACCGCTGGAGTTCACCGCGTTCTGCGAACTCCACCGCCCCCGGTACCTCAGCTACGCCCGCGTGTGGCTGACCGAGCACAGCGACGCGGCCACCGCCGTCCAACAGGCGTTCGCCGAAATCGCGGTGCACTGGCGCGAGTTGATGGGAAGCTCCAACCCGACCGCGCACGCCTGGGAGATCCTGCGCGGCACCGTCGCCGAGCACACCCGGCTGGAACCGCCCGATCCGGGCCCGGACCCGGACCGCCGCCCGGCCGACGACGACCTGGCCATCCTGCACTACGTCGTCGGCCTCGCCGCCCCCGAAATCGCCGACGTCATCGGCACCGACGCCGCCAGCGTGGCCGGCCGACTGCGCCGCACCATGCTGCGCGAGGCCTCCGGCTGGTGACCTCGCGCCCCGCGCGCCCCTCCCGGACCACGCGCACCCCGCGCGCGCCCCGACACCCTGCCCCGGAGGCGGTCTCAGACCCGCTCGCCCGTCACGTCGAACAAGTGGTGCACCGGGTCGTGGATCAGGTACCGGGAGAACGACTCCACCGTGAACCGCGCCCCGTCACTGCGGCTCCCCGTCCGCCGCCACTGCTCACCGGCCACCCGCTCGAACGCGGCCGCCAACGCCTCCGCGGCCTCCGCCAGCTCCCCCGCCACCACCCCCGGCACCTGCTCCCCGTAGCGCTCGGCGACAGCCGTCTCGTCCTGGTCCCAGTTCGGGAACAGCGGGTCGTCCCGGTCGAGCATGAGACCCAGCCGCACCAGGAACAACCGGAAGACGTCCCGGACGTGGCACGCGTACTCCAGGTCCGACCAGACCCCCGGCTCCGGCCGCCGACCCAGCCCGTCCCCGCCCCCCGCCAGCACCGCCAGCCAGCCCTCCGCGTTCGCCCGGACCATCCCGGCAACGTCCTCGCGCACCACCCGCGGCGTGTCCAACCCGCACTCGGGGCAAGGACGTTCGAGCACCCAGGTCCAGTCCTTGGTGTCCGGGACGACCTCCCCGGCAACGGGGCTCACGACATCCACAGGGCTCACGGCGTTCACGGGATCCACCGCGTTCGCGGGATCCACCGCGTTCGCGGCGCTCTCAGAAGTGCTCATGGGCCCAGCATGGCCGCCACCACGGACGCCCCACCAGCAGCAGGAACGCCAGCCGCCGCCGAAATGCTGCCAGCCCCCGGCCCCCTACCCCGCCCCCGGCACGACACCGGACCGAGCAATCACCGCTACGACCCACCGTACGGAGGCTGCTGGTACGGCGGCTGCTGGAACGCCCCGGCAGCCGCCACCCGCCTCCGCCGCCGCGCCCGCACCACGAGGGCGACCACCACACCCACCACGAGCGCCACCCCACCGGCCGCCGCCCCCACGACGAGCCCCATCCCGTTCCCGCGGCTCCCCCCGCCATCCGCCCCGGGCGCGACCGCCACGTCCGAAGCCCCATCCGTCGGATCATCCGCCGGCGGCGCCCCCCGCGACTCCGGCCGCTTCACCAACGGGTTCTCCCGCGACCCGTTGTCCACGGCCGGATTCGCCTCCAGTGCCTTCGCCGGCGCCAGGATCCCGTAGCCGTAATGGTTGTTGGGAACCACCGTCCCGTCGGCCGGCGGCGCGGCCGACTTGATCATCCGATTGATGACCTGCCCGGCGGAAAGAGCGGGGTACTTCGAGCGGATGAGCGCAGCGGTGGCGGAAACGTAGGCTGCAGCGTCCGAGGTCCCATTGGCGACTCCGTAGCCCGCCGAGGACTTCGCACTCGCTCGGTAGATCTCCGCTCCGGGCCCGGCCAGCGTAGTCTCAGGCCCGTACGTCGACTTCTCCCACAAACGCCCCTGCCGATTCACCGCTCCGACCGCCACCACGCCGGGAAACGCAGCCGGGTACTCGACAGATGCTGTCTCCTGCCCGCTGTTTCCAGTCGACGCGACGAGGACCACATCGTGGTCGACGGCGTATTTGACCGCCGTCCTGGTCTCCTGATCGGACCCCGAATACCCGCCGATCGACATGTTGACCACCGTGGCTCCGTGATCGACGGCGAACCGAATGCCATTCGCCAGGCCGATCTGCGCCACGGAACCGTCAGTGCTCCAACTCACCCGGATCGGGAGGATCTTGACCTTCGGTGCCAGTCCCATGATCCCGGCATCGTCCCCGTGGCCGTGGCCGGCGATGAGGCTCGCCATCCCGGTTCCGTGACCGTCCTTGTCGACCGTTCCGTCACTGCCCTCACCGGTGAAGTCGGCACCGGCAAGAACCTGACCTTCAAGGTCATGATGGTCCTTCATGACACCGCTGTCGATGACGGCGACCGTGACACCAGCCCCCTGCGACACCGGCCACAGCGTGCTGCCTGCGCCGTAGTCGGTCAGCACCCACTGCGCATCGCGGGTGCTGTCCGCGTGAGCGGGAGCGGCGCCGATCGCGGCAACCAGTCCCCCCGCCACCAGCGCAGTCGCCCCACGCCGAAGCTGCCAGTCTCCCAAGGCCGGTCACCCCACTCAGCACAGCGACAGCCCCGTGGTTCACGAACCACGAAGGCCTCGATCGGATCACCTGGTCTCCTGATGACCAGGGTCATTTCACCACGTCGGGATTGGCGGGCTCGTCCGACGCCCACGTCTCCTCGTCCTCCACCAGGTAGTCCGGCCGCCTACGGCCCTTCTCCCTGTCCGTGGCCCGTCCGTGAGCCCCGCCGACCGGAAACGCGGAGCCCGAGGTGGCACCGGAGGTAGCTGCCGACTCCCCCCGAAGCCGCCCGCGCTGCCCGAGTCCGGTGCCTCCCTCGGTGAAGGACCGCTTGCCGCCCGGCATCGCTTCGCCCGCAGGCGCCTTGCTTCCCGGCACCGCTCGCTCGCCCGTACCGACCACCGTGCCGCCTGCACGGCGGCTTCCGGGGCCTACCGCGCCGAGGTCGCCACCGTGGATTCCCTCCACCCCGCGCGCAGACCCGCCGCGCGATACTCCCGGACCGGTCGGCCGGTCACCTCGACCAGCAGCGCCTCCCTCGACGAACGCCTGCTTCGCTCGGCCGCTGTCGAAAAGCCCGAGTCCCGGCTCTCCCTTGCCCGGCTGGAGCCAGGTGGGGCCAGCGCCTGTTTGCGGCCCCGATCCGGCGGGGATCGGCGTGCCCGTCACCCCGGCCGGTGACGGTCCGGCCGCTGTCGGCTTCGAAACGGTGCTCACACCGTCGACGGTGGTTCCCGCACCGAAATTGACCGTTTCGGGCTTCCCTTGCGCCTTGGCTGTTCCACCCTTGATCCCGGGCTTCGATGGAATCTGCGCATTTCGTACGGCCGTCGACGAATTCGGCGCAACGCCACCGCCACCCCTGCTCACACTGCGGTTTCGTGGCTCCGTCGGGACATTCGTAGACCCACGGTAGGAGCCTCCTGCCGAGTTCAAGCCACCAACACTCATGCCGGTCATCACACCGCCCACTGCGGCGGCCGCACTCGGGTCTCCAGCAGTCTGGTCGGAGAAATCGTCCCGACCCCCGGGAATCCCCGGCGGCTTCTTGGGGTCGTAGGGCGGCGGAGCCTTCAGTGCCGGGGTCGCGATGCGGTAGTGCATGGCGAGGGTTTGCATGATGGCGGCGGCTTCGGCCTTCTTGCGGTCGGCGATGGGGATGTGTTCGTCGTCGCCGCTGCCGAAGAGGGCGGAGACGCCGTCGCTGACGTTGTCCTTGAACTCGTCCCAGTTGCCGGGTTCTTCGGGCATTTCGCGTTTGGCCTTGGCCATGGCGTCGGAGACGTTGTGGAGGATGTTGGCCGCGTCGTTGGCGTAGGCGGCGGCGTTGTTGATGCTGGCGGCCAGGTTGAGCATGCGGGTGTGGAAGGCGTCGCTGGTGCTGCCTTCCCAGGTGGTGGCGGCTTCGGTGCTGGCTTTGGTGAGGGTGAGGCGGATCTGTTTGAGGGTGTCGGAGGCGGTGCGCCAGGGGTCTCCGGCGGCCATGACCGCGCCGGGGTCGAGGGCTTGCGCCATGGCGCGGAGCTGGGCGTGGCTGTATTTGGTGAAGTCGGTGTAGACCACGGCCGGTTCGCCTCCGTTCGTGTCCGGGCGGGCGGTGGCTAGATGGTGGCGTTGCCGCGGTTGGAGGGGGTGAGGTTCTTCTCCTGCGCGGCCTGGCTGGTTGCGGAGGGCTGGTCGACGGACCAGCCGTCGCCGCCGAGTTTGAGTTTCTTCGCGGTGTGCTGGTCGTGTTCTTCGTAGTTGGTGGCGGTGAGGTCGGCTTTCCGCTGGGCTTCCTCGACGGCTTCCTGGAGTTGGTTGAGGAGGTCGCGGAGGGCGTCCCGCATGGTGCTGTAGCGGCCGTGGATCTCGGTGGCTTCGGCGAAGGTGCCGAAGGCGTTCTTGCCGACGCCGCTGCGGCCGTGGGTGCCGGTGCCGTCGGCGTGTTTCTGGAAGTCGGCGAGCAGGAGCCGCACTTGGCCGGCGAAGCTGCGGAGTTGTTCGATTTCGACGCGGTAGCCCTGTCCGGCTCCGCCGGTCGAGCCGGTGCCCGTGCCTGATCCCATGTCGGCGCCTCCCCCGTGTGTCCGTCCCTGGTCGTCGGGGCCGGGCCTCGGTGTCTCATGTCTAACACGCCGGGCACGAATCCCGGGGCTTGGTCAGTTCGCGGTCGTCCCGTTGTGCTGGGCTTGGCTGAGGGCGCGACGGCAGAGGGCGTCGGCGTGCCGGGTGGTCTCGGGGAGGCGGTACCGGCGGGCGAGGTCGAGGGTGGTGCTGACGGCGGTGTCGAGGCTGATCCGGTGGCCGACGGAGACGAAGACGGGTTTGACGCCGGGCCGGGTCCGCAGGGCGCGGCCGACCTCTTCGCCGGTGGCGGGGTCGGTGAGCGGGGTGGAGGAGCCGCGGGGTGCGTCGGGTTGGTGGTGGTCGAAGGTGAAGGGGGTCTTGGCGACGCCGAGGGTGCGCAGTCCGGTGAGGACGCCGAGGTGGCTGGCGAGGCCGAGGCGGCGGGGGTGGGCGAGGCCGTAGCCGTCGCAGACGACGGTGTCGGGGGTGCGGGTGAGGGCGGCGAGTGCGTCGAGGACGGCGGGGATCTCGCGGAAGGCGAGGAGTCCGGGGACGTAGGGGAAGGCGATGCGGCCGACGGCGGTGGCTTGTTCGACGACGTCGAGGGTGTCCCGGCGGAGGAGGACGGCTGCGGCGGCGACGAGGTCGTGCTCGTCGTCGTAGGCGACGTCCACGCCGGCGATGAGTTCGACCGGGGTGTCCTGGTCGTCGTGGGCCCGGACGAGCGGGCGCAGCCGTTCTTGTTCGGCGCGTGCTTGGGCTTCGGTGGTGGGCCAGTCGGCGGGCACGGGCACGGTCGGTTCCCCCGGGGTGTGGTGACGGGTGCCTGGTGGCGCCCGGTGGTGCTGGGTGGTGCGTGGTGTCGGCACGTACCGGTTCACCGTACAGACCGGGGCGGACGACCCCGGGGTGAGCCCGTGCGCCCCCTGTGCCCCCGGGCGGGGGGACTAGCCTGGAGGTGGTGAACTCCCTTGCCGGGTAGGACTTCTGGCACCGGCTTCATTCCCGCCCGTTTCCCCCGACGTGCGAAGGACCCCCGCCATGCCGCGTCCCTCCGCTGCCCAGTTCTGCCTCGGTTCGTTCACCGTCGTCGCCAGTACGGTGGCGCTGCTGGCTGTCTCGGGTGCCTCGGGCGTCCTGGCGGTCGCGGTGCTGGTGGTGTTCGCGCTGGTGCTCGGCACCACGGTGACGGTGCTCGCGCGGTCCGCCTCGGCCTCGTCCGCCGCTGCGGAGCCGAACCCGGCCGAGGGCGCCGCGTCCACCCCGGCCACCCCAGCCACCCCGGCGGACCCTGCCACCCCTGCAGACCCGGCCGCCCCGGCGACCCCGACCGCCCCGACCGCCGCCGAGCACGCGTACGCCCGGCAGCGCTGATCCGCCGCCGGGCGTGGACGCGTTCCGCGCCGCCGCTCAGAGCTTCGTGGTGACGACCACGGTCTTCGCGGCCTTGTCGTGGATGCACTGGCGGTACGGCTTGTCGAAGGCGCCGAAGAAGCCGTCGATGATCCACCAGAACGCGGCGCAGCAGAGCACGGCCGGGAGGATGAAGACGGCCGAGCGGGTCCAGGCGGCGGCCTGGGGCGGGGTGTTGCCGTCGATGAGCATGGCGACGCGGATGTCCATCGCCTTCTTGCCGAGGGTCTGGCCGTCCCGGCTGGTCATCAGGGCCTCGTAGACGAGCCAGATGAGGCAGGCGAGCCAGAACGCTTCGGCGGAGCCGGTGCGGTTGCCGAGGGTGACGAAGGGGGCCACGATGACGATCGCGACGGCCTGGACGAGCAGGTAGTCGATCAGCCGGGCGGTGATCCGCTTGGGCCAGGTGCCGATCGGGGGCATGCCGGGGACGGGTCCGGCGCCGGGGGTTCCGTACGCGCCGGGGCCGTAGCCGGTGCCGTAGCCGGGCGGGGGCTGGTCGTAGGGGTTCTGACCGCGGGTCGGTCCGCCGTACGGGCTCCCGCCGTAGGTGCCCTGGTACGCGCCGGGGCCCTCGGCTCCACCGCCGGCGGGGCCTTCGGGCGGGCTTTCCGGTGTGCCTCCGGCCGGGCTGTCGGACGGGGTCGGGCCCGGCGGCCGGCCTTCCGGCGTGCCGCCGCCCGGTTGCGGGGACTGCTTGTCGAAGGAGGGCTTGCCGCCCCCCTCCGGCTGGGGGCCCGAGGGGTCGTGGGTGCTCATGCCCCGAGTAGAACATCACACATTCTCAAGGTTCGGGATATTCCGCCCGTTTTGTCGCTGCGGCCGTGGAACGGGTTGGGGCCCCGGGACCCGTCGCCTCAGGCCCGCACCACCCGGGTCCGGGCGGCACGGTCCTGCCATCCGCGTCGGGCCGGGCGGTCGAAGACCGGCCAGACCAGACCGAGCAGCAGCACCGTGCCCGTCTGCCGGACGATCCACCGGAGCAGCGAGCGGCCGAGGCTCAGCCTGGTCCGGGCGGGGGCGGCGGCGTCGACCACGCGGATCCGGGTGAGCCGTTTGCCGAAGGTCTGGCCGGTCCGGGCGGTCGGCAGCACCTCGTAGAGCAGGCTCGCGAAGAGCAGGATGCCGATCAGCACGGCGATCTTCCCCAGCACCACGTCGTCCACCAACCAGACCTGGACCTGACGGCGGGTGAGGGCGCTGGCCATCTTGGCCTGGTCGAGCTTCTCCTGGAGGTGGTCGGAGACCGAGCGGCCGAGCGGGATGCCGGCGGCGACGGCGACCACCAGCAGCACGGCGGTGTCGACCGTGCGGGCGGCGAGTCGGCGCCCCAGCCCGGCCGGTACGGCGGCGGGCGCAGCGGATCGACGCCGGGCGGCGCTCTGCCGGGCCGGTCGGGCCGGTCGCACGGCGGGCATCGGCGTGGTGCGGGCGGCCGCGGCGGACGCGACGGGCCGCCCGGACGTACCGGACGCGGCAGGCGCGCCGGTCACACCTGCGGCACCGGAGGCAGCAGGCGCACCCCGGCCTTGCCCCGGAGGCGCCGGCGCGCCGACGCCCTGCTCCTCCGCTCCTTCGACCACCGGCACGACGACGGCCGGCACCACCACCGGCACCGCGCCCGAGGCCTCGACGGACGTCGCGAGGGCCTCCCGCACCGCCACGGCCACGGCGGGCGCGGCCGCACCGGTCGTCGACTCCCCGGCAACTGGAGCGCGTTCCTCATCCGCGCGCTCCTCATCCACCTCGGGCGCTCCCGGAAGCACCCCCCAGGAGACCCAACGCTGTGCGTCGCCCGCCTCCATCAGTCCCCGCTGCTCCCGCGGATGGGTCTGCCGGCCCGAGTCCCCGGGCAGCGACCCGGGCACGGCCTCGGCCGGCTCGGACACCGCACCGGCCACCGCACCGGCCGGCGGCCCGTCGACGCCGCCGACCGGGGCCCCCGCGCTCACCGGGATCCCCGCCCCCACTCCCGGGAGCACGGAAGCCCCGGGCCCTGCGAACGCCCCGGCACCGACGGCGTTCCCGGCCTCGGCAGCGGCCCCCACCGCCGGCCCGACCGTCCGGAACACCGGCCCGCCGATCACCTCCGCGACCCGCGGCCCGATCACGAAGGACGCCCCACCCGTGGTCTGGTCGAAGTACACCGGCCCGGTGTCACCCCCACCCGCGGGCGCCCCACGCTCCGGAGTCGTTCCGGCAGTCGACACCGCCCCCGACGGCGGCACCTGCACCGGCGCGGCAGCGGCCACGGGTGTCTGCGCCGAAGCCCCCGGAACCCCGGCCGACGGAACCACCCCCGCCGGGACCGGGCCCTCGGGAAGCCCGCTCTCCGGGACCGCCGGTGGCGGCACCGCCCGGGCCGGCGGCCCGCCCGGGGCGGGCCGCCGGGTCGCGTACCGGGGCGGTTCCAGCACCTCACCCGCGGCGGGCGCGGGCCGGCTGGTCCCGGGCACCCAGGCGGAGCCGCCCCAGTACCGGACGAAGCCAGGGATGGAGGGGTCGGGGTAGTAGCCCGGCTGGGGTGCGACGGCCGGGTCGCCGCCGCCGGCGAAGGGGCGGTCCGTCATGGGGGTCTTCTTTCCTGGCAGGTCCTGACGAGGGCAAGGAAGGACGAGGGAACCGGTGGTGCCGGGTGGAGCCTTGAACCAGTGGAGCCTTGAGCCGGTGGAGCCGGGTGAAGCCTTGAACCGGTGATGCCTTGAACCAGTGGAGCCGGGTGGAGCCTTGAACCGGTGGCACGCGCGGAACCGTCGGCGCCGAAGTGGCGCCGGGTGGAACCGTGCGTGGGGCCGGGTGGCGCCGGGTGGGTCCGGTGGATCGACGACGGCGGCGCGGAACCGGCCGCGCCGCGTCCGCCCGGGCGCACGAACCGGCGCGCGCCCGGCGTTCGGCGCACGTGGGGGCAGCGCCGATGGGCGGACAGTCGCCGGGTAGTCACAAAGGGTAGTACCTCGCCGGAGCCGCGACGGGAAGTTCACGAATCCCCGGACAGCGGAGGGCGGCGCACGGTAAAGAACCAGGCGCACGATCGGCATCCGCACGCCGCTCGACCGCCCGTTCACCACCCCTCGCCGAACGTCCCGAAGAAATCCCGGAAACGTGTGTAAGAGCCGGTGCGGACCGCCCTCTCAAAGGTCACAGGGCCCGGAACCGGGCACACCCCCGAGGTGGAGAGGAAGACGATCATGGAACGCCCCGTCAGCGTCGTCGAACACGAGCTGGAGCTCAACCTGGTGCTCTCGCCGGAGCACAGCGTCCCCGTGCAGGCGCGACTGTCCTACGGCAGCCACGACCCGTACGCGGTCTACATCACCTTCCACCTGGACACCGGCTCCCCGGTGACCTGGGTGTTCGCCCGCGAGCTGCTGGTCGAGGGCACCTTCCGCCCGTGCGGCCAGGGCGACGTGCGGATCTGGCCGACCCTCCCCCAGCCCTCGGCCGGGGGCACCCGCTCGGGCCGGCGCAGCGTGCTCTGTCTGGCGCTGAGCTCGCCCGCCGGGGACGCGCTCCTGGAGGCGCCGCTCCCGGCCGTCGCGGCCTGGCTGGAGCGGGCGCACCGGCTGGTGCCGCCGGGCAGCGAGCTGGCCGCGCTGGACATGGACGGCTCGCTCGCCGAGCTGCTCGCCTAGGCGTGCGTCGCAGTGTGCATGGGCGTGCGTCGGAGTGTGCGCCGGTCCGTACCCAGGCGAGGTGCGCCGGTACGCACCCGGGCGAGGTGCGCCGGTACGCACCCGGGCGAGGTGCGCCGGTACGGACCCGGGCGAGGTGGCAGGAGCGGCGCCCCCGCCGGCTCAGCGGGCCGCGGGGGCCTGCTGACGGCCGCGGGCGGCGTCCGGTCCGTCGCCGTCGCGCTGCACGGGCAGCCGGACCAGCGGCGCGCCGGCGGAGCGGCGGCGCGCCCTCGTCCGGATCGCGGCGGCGAGCAGGAAGCAGAGCCCGACCCACGGGTAGACCGAGGTCGGCAGCTGGCGCCACGGTGACATGTGGAGGACCGCCGGGCCGAGCGGCTTCGCCGCCCACATGGCGAAGGACAGGAAGGCGACCAGCGTGGCCCAGAAGACGGCCCGCCAGCGCAGTCGGCGGACGCCGGCCGGGCGGGCGTGTTCGACGGAGGCCTCGGCGGCGAGCAGGACGAGCAGCGGCACGCACCAGACCCAGTGGTGGGTCCAGCTGATCGGCGAGATCAGCACCGCGGTGACGGCCGCGCAGCAGACGCCCCAGGCCTCGGCCCGGGGCAGCCAGCGGCCGCTGCGGGCGGCCCAGGCGGCGACGGCGAGGCCGGCCAGCGCGACCAGGCCGGCTCCGAGGGTGGCGGCGGTGCCGGGGTCGGCGGTGTGCAGCAGGCGGGCGAAGGCGCCGCGCAGCGACTGGTTGTCGACGATCTGGGTCTTGCCGACCCGGGAGGAGTCGTAGAGGTACTTGGTCCAGAAGCCCCAGGTGGCGTCGGGCAGGACGAGGGCGCCGAGCAGGAAGGTGCCGAGGAAGGTGAGGCCGGCCACGAAGGCGGCCCGGATCCGGCCGGTGATCAGCAGGTAGACGGCGAACAGGCCGGGGGTGAGCTTGATGCCGGCGGCGATGCCGATCGCCACGCCCTTGCTGCGGCGTCCGTCGGGACGCGTGAGGTCCCAGAGGATCAGGCAGGCGAGCGCGAGGTTGATCTGGCCGTAGCGGAGCGTGGTGAAGACGGGTTCGAGCCAGACGCCGAGGCCGGTCACCAGGATCACGCCGATCGGCCGCAGTTCGCGGCGCGGCCAGCCGACCAGCTTGAACGACAGGTGGGTGAGCAGGGCGAGCAGCCCGAGGTTGCCGAGAGTGATCGCGACCCGGAGGAAGGGGACCGGGAACCAGGTGGTCGGGACGAACAGCATCGCCGCGAAGGGCGGGTAGGTCGCCGGCAGGTTCCACTCGGTGACGCGCAGGCCGTACAGGTCGTCACCGTTGGCGACGGCGGCGCCCTCGGCCCGGTAGACGATCATGTCCACCATCGAGGTGTGGACGAAGTGGCGCACCACTGCGTACACGACCAGGGAGAGCAGCGCCAGCGCGGAGGCGGCCAGCAGCGGACGGCGGGGGGCATCGCGCAGGGCCCGGGCGGGAGCGGCGAGCACTCGGCGCAGCCGGTCCGACAGGGGCTCGGGCGAGGGGTCGGGTGCGGTTCGCACCGGGCTGCGCTCGTCTTGCACCGCTGTCACTGTCCACTCCGTCCACCGCTCGGCCAACCAGCGACGATACCGGATGCCACCCGAACGGGCCCGGAGACGATCGACTACGGAACGTGACGAGAAACCCCGGCCGCCCGTGCTCGGCTGCGGACTGAGCACGGACGGCCGGGGCCGACGGGGGACCCGGCGGGCGTCAGCCCGTGTACGCCCCGAGGGCCCGGGTGAAGTCCAGCGGCTGCTGGACGATGCTGCTGCAGGTGGCGTCGGCGTAGGCCTTGGCGCCGCCCTCGCAGGCCTTGTCCCGGGTGCCGGACCACATGGCCAGCCAGGCGAGGTGCTTGGTCTTGGCGAACTCGGCGAGCTGCTTGGCGTCGGCGACGGTGAAGACCTCGGTGGCCACGTCGTTGACGCCGATCATCGGGGTGACCGCGACCTTGCGCCAGGCGGCCGCGTCGTCCAGGCCCAGCACGCTCTTGACCTGGGCCTGGGTGGCGGTGGCCGCGGCGATCGCGTACTTGCCCATCTGGCCCTGCGGGTTGGGGGCTACGCCGTCGCCGAAGTCCATCGCCATGATGTTGACGGCGCCGATCGCGACGCCGCCGGCCTTGGCGCCGGCGACGAGGTCGACGCCCTCCTGGGTCAGGCCGGAGGGCAGCGCGGGCAGGGTGAAGGAGACGTCGAGGGCCTTGCCCTTGGCGGCGGCGTTCTTCTGCAGCTGGGCGACGGCCTGGGCGCGCCGGGTGTTGGCGGCGGCGTCGGCGATCGCACCGCCCTCGACGTCGAAGTCCAGTTTGGTGGCGCCGTAGGCGTCCACGACCTTCTGGTACGCGGCGGTGAGGTCGGCGGTGGAGCCGCAGGCGAGGGCCAGCTCGCTGCCGTTGGCGCCGCCGAAGGAGATCCGGACGTCGCCGCCGATCGCCCGCAGTGCGCCGATCTGGGCGGCCACCGCGTCGGCGGACAGGTCGCTGACGCCGCCCCACTTGGGCACGCAGCCGCCGCCGGAGACCACGAAGGCGAGGTTGAAGTTCTTCACGCCGCTCGCCTTGGCGGTGGCCGCCAGGTCGTAGGGCGGGTAGAGCGAGGTGTCGACGTACGGGGCGAAGCCGGCCCCGGCGCCGACCGGGGGAACGGGCCCACCGGTCGCCGTGGGGGTGACGGTCGGGGTGGGGGTCGGTGCCGGGGTGGTCGGCTTCGTCGTGGCGGTGGGGCTGGGCTTGGCGGTGGCGGTGGCGCTCGCCGTGGGCGTCGGGGAGGCGGTCGGCGGGGCCGGGGTCGCGGTGGCGGTCGGCCGCCCCGAGGGGGTGGGTGCGGGACCGTCGCCGGCCTTGCAGGAGGTGTTGTTGATCAGGCACTTCTCCGGCTCGGCCTGCGCCGCGCCCGCGCCCTGGGCGACGAAGCCGACCACCACGCTCCTGCCGGGCTCCAGCCGCTTGCTCCAGGCCTCGGGCTTGACCGTGACGTGCCGGCCGTCGGCGGTGAAGGTGGCGTTCCAGAGCGAGTCGATCTTCGCGCCGGCCGGCAGGTCGAAGCTGAGCGTCCAGTCCTCGATCGGGCTGCTGTCCGGGTTGGTGACCAGGTACTGGCCGGTGTAGCCGGTGTCCCAGGCGCTGGTGCGGCTGTAGACGGCACCGAGCGAGGCGGCGCTGGCCGAGCCGGCGAGGACGACCGTCCCGCCCGTGACCAGGGCGGCGGCGACCGCGGCGGCCCCGATGATCGCGCCCTTGCGGCTGCGCCTGCGGTGGCCGGAGCGGCGGGTGGGCTGGGTGGTCATGGCGCGTTACCTCCGCGGGTGCCTTCGGTGGGCCGCCGTCCCGGCACGGAGTGCCTGCGGACGTCCGGGCGGCCGGCCCGGCTCGGTCGGGTGACCGGCGCGACCGACGCTAGCGGCGGTCCGGGGGCCGAACCGGCGGGCTGAGCGAGGGGTAGAACTCCCTTAGGCCGCACTTAAGGAAGTCGTCCTTCCCGGCGCCGTCTCACCGAGGGAAGAGCACTCCGCGGCTGCGTCGCCGTCCGGTCCGCGCGGGCCTCGCCGTCTCCGGCCGGGTGCGCAGCCGCAGCCGGGTCTCGGCGCCGCCGAGGACGGCGGAGCGGCCGAGTGCGAGGTCCCCGCCGATGGACTCGGCGAGCTTGCGGACGATGTCGAGGCCGAGGCCGGTCGAGCCCTCACCGCCGTGGCCCTCGCCGCGCTTGAGGGCGGCGGCCGGGTCGTCGTACCCCGGTCCGGCATCGCCGACCAGCACGATCACCGAGCTGTCGGTGGCCAGCACGTCCACGGAGAAGGCGGTGCCGACGGCGGTGTGCCGGAAGACGTTGCCGAGCAGGGCGTCGACGGCGGCCGCCAGGTCGCCGCGCTGGACGGGGACGGGTGCCGCCCGTTCGGCGCCGGCCAGCTGCCAGCGGCGTCCTTCGTCCTCGGCCAGCGCGGACCAGAAGCCGACCCGCTCGCGGATCACCTCGGCGGCGTCGCAGCCGACCGTGACGGTGGGCGCGTCCTCGGGGGCGCGGCGGGCCGAGCGGATGATCTGGTCGACCTCGCGCTCGAGTTGGGCGACCGCGTGGCGGGTGGCGTCGGCGGCGTCGCCGTCGCCGAGCGAGGCGGCGTTGAGCCGCAGCACGGTCAGCGGGGTGCGCAGCCGGTGGGACAGGTCGGCGGCCAGTTCCCGCTCGGCGGCGAGGAGTTGGACCACCCGGTCGGCCATGGTGTTGAACGCGTGGGACGCTTCGCGCAGTTCTTCGGGGCTGCCGTCGACCTGCTTGCCCTCGACCGGGACGCGTACCGCGAGGTCGCCGGCGCCGAGTGAGCGGGCGGCGCCGGCGAGCCGCCGGGCGGAGGCGACGATCCGGTTGCCCATCCGGTCGGCGACCAGCACCGAGATGGCGACCAGGGCGAGCGCGACGGCGGAGAGCACCAGCCAGGCGGTGGAGACGCCCCGGGTGAGGTCGTCCTCGGCCACGAAGACCTCGACCACGGCGGTCCGCCCGGTGTCCACCGCGACGGGCTGGAGCAGCGCGTAGCCGCCGGGCACCTCCACGGTGAAGGACCGGCCCTTGCCGCCGGCCGTGGCCACGTCGTCGGCGGCGGCCCGGCCCTGGCCGAGCGTCGGTCCGCCGGGGCCGCCGGTCCCGGGGGCCTCCGGTTGTCCTGCCGCGGGCAGGTGGACGGCCATCCGTCCCTGCCCGCCCGCGTCCGTGCTGGCCAGGGCGCGGGTGACGGCGTCCTGGTCGGTGGTGATCGCCAGTGCGGGTCCGAGGGCCGCCGCCTGGCGTTCGGCGGCGGTGAACGCCCGGTCCCGCGCGGTCTGCTGGACCATCAGGCCGAGCGGGATGAGGAAGGCCAGCGCGACCATGGTGGTCCCGGCCACGGCGGCCTTGATCAGGGCCCAGCGCAGCGAGTGCCCGAACCTCCTCATGTCCGGTGCCCCGCCTGGTCCCCGGTGGCCTCCAGCCGCACGCCGACGCCGCGGACGGTGTGCAGGTAGCGGGGGTTGGAGGCGGTCTCGCCGAGCTTGCGGCGCAGCCAGGAGAGGTGGACGTCGATGGTCTGGTCGCCGCCGTAGGTCTGTTGCCAGACCTCGGCGAGGATCTCCTTGCGCGGCACCACGACGCCGGGCCGGGCGGCGAGGAAGGCCAGCAGGTCGAACTCACGGCGGGTCAGGTCGAGCGGGCGCCCGTCCAGGGAGGCCTCGCGCCGCTGCAGGTCGATGGCCAGTCCGCCGACCCGCAGCACCTGGGCGACGGGGGCGGCGCCGCTGCCGAGCCGGCGCAGCACGGCGGCCATCCGGGCGCTGAGGTGCTCACCGGAGAAAGGTTTCACCAAGTAGTCGTCAGCACCGTCGTTGAGCAGCCGGACGATCTCGGCCTCGTCGTCCCGGGCGGTGGAGATGATCACCGGCACGTTGGTCAGGCCGCGGATCATCTTGAGTGCCTCGCTGCCGTCCAGGTCGGGCAGGCCCAGGTCGAGGATCACCAGGTCGCAGCCGACCTGGGCGACCTCCCGGAGCGCTTCGAGAGCGGTGCCCACGCTGCGGACCGCGTGACCCGTGTCGGTCAGGTGGCGGATGAGGGCGGAACGTACGAAGGGGTCGTCCTCGACCACGAGCACTGTTGCCATGGGCCTGCACGGTACGCCATCAGCAGGGAGTGGTCTGTACCTCGGGGCCCGGTCCGGACATTGTGCAACTGCCCTGAGGAATGGCGAGGGTGCCGGTCTCCGGCGCGGTGGAAATACGGCAGGATGTGCGGACGATGCGGAACGGACTGGTACAGCTCGGCGCCTGGGCGGCGGCCACCGGGGCGGCGGTGGCGCTGTCCTGGCTCGGCGTGCACGCGGTGCTGACCGGCGCCGCGTTCGAACGGCCCACGGCGCTGCCGCTGCCCTCCCCGAAGGCCGACGGCACGTCGTCCTCCCCGGCCGCCGCCCCCGAACCGCCGGGCCCGGCCACGGAGTCCACGACCCCGACCCAGCCGGCCTCCCCGACCGCCACCGCGACGCACGGACCGACCCCCGCCGCGACCACCCCGCCGCCGACCCGGCGGCCCACGCCGACGCCCACCGCGACGTCCACCGTGAAGAGCTACCCGATCCCGGGCGGCAAGGTCGCACTGGACCTGAAGCCCGACCGGGCCTCGCTGGTCTCCGCCACCCCGGACCCGGGCTGGCAGATGCAGGTGTGGAACGGCCCCCAGTGGATGCGGATCGACTTCACCAAGGACGACCAGGCCAACTCGGTCTTCGTCTACTGGAACGGGCACCCGCCGATCGTGGAAACGGCCGTCCGGTAGGGCCCGTCGAACCCCCGTCGCAGACGCCCGCGACCGGACTCGCACCACCGGACTCCCGCCACCGGTCCCGCCATCGGGCTTCCGCCGTCCGCCCGTCAGAACCCTGCGTGCGGAACGAACCCCGGCAGGTACGGCCCGGCGTAGCCGGCCCGGTCGACCAGGGTGTGCCTGGTCCCGCCGGGCACCCCGATGGCGGCCAGCACCACCGCACCGTACGCGTCCCGGGTCCCGTACGGTTCGGCCAGCGACAGCGCACCCCGGTCGACCGCGTAGTCGTAGGCGTAGTAGACGTCCGGCACGCTCACCGCGACGTCGACGACCCCGTCCCCGAACCGGTCCAGGTGCGCGGCCAGCTCCCGGCCGCGCGGGCCGATCACCTGCACCAGCGAGGTGAGCACGATCCGCGTCCCCGGCGCGGCGAGCACGTACGAGACGGTCTCCGGCTCGCCGGTCTCCGGTCCCGCGTACGCGGTGCACCGCAGCCCCAGCGCGGCGCAGTAGCGGCGGGCGGCCCGCTCGGCGTCGGCGACCGCGAAGACCACCGCGTCGGCGCGGCCCGTCGGCAGCGGGCCCGGTTCGCCCGCGTCCGGTAGGGGGCCTGCCCCGAGCAGGACGGGTTCGGCGGCGGTGTCGGTCATGACGGCCCTCCCGGTAGGCGTACGGACCACGCTGGGCCCCGGCGCCGGGGTGGGGGACCCGGGGCACGGGGTCGTGGCTGGAGGGTGGCGCCGAGCCGACCTGCGCGCAACTGTTCCGTTTCCTCCTGGTCAAGCTGTGCCCCGGGGCGGGAGAATCAGCCGCGCAGCTGTACAGAATGCCCACCGGAGGACGGTGCCGCGATGCCCCCCGCCCACTCCCCGAGTTCGCCCGACTCGACCAACCCCGCTGCCCCGCAAGGCACTTCGATCGTGAGCAGCACGAACGACACGATCGACACCCTGGACGGCCGGCTGATCCGGCTGCTCGCCGAGGAGCCCCGGATCGGGGTGCTGGAGTGCTCGCGGCGGCTGCAGGTCGCCCGCGGCACCGTGCAGGCCCGGCTGGACCGGCTGCAGGCCAAGGGGGTGATCGGCGGCTTCGGCCCGGAGGTGGACCCGGCCGCGATCGGCTACCCGGTGACGGCCTTCGCGACCCTGGAGATCTCCCAGGGCCAGGGCGCGGACGTGCGGGCGCACCTGGCGGGTGTGCCGGAGGTGCTGGAGCTGCACACCATCACCGGGATCGGGGACATGATGGTGCGGATCGTGGCCCGGTCCAACGCCGATCTGCAGCGGGTGATCGACCGGGTGGTGGGCTTCGACGGGATCGTCCGCTCGTCCACCGCGATCGTGCTGGAGAACCCGGTGCCGTACCGGATCCTGCCGCTGGTGGACCAGGCCGCCGCCGAGTAGCCCGCCGGGTCACCCCCGGCCCGGGCCCGCCGGGCCGCCCCGCACCGGGCTCCGCCGCCGCGCCCCGTCGCCGCGCCCGGTCAGCAGGAGGGGACGCTGCCGCCGGTCTTGAGCGCCTTCAGGGCCGAGACCGCCTCGTCGAGGGTGGCGACCGGCACCAGCCGCAGCGACGCGGGCGTGTTCACCTTGGCGTCCGTGCACTCGTCCCTGGGCAGCAGGAACACGGTGGCGCCGTCCCGGGCGGCCGCCTGGGTCTTCAGCGGGACGCCGCCCACCGGGCCGACCGTGCCGTCGTGGTCGATGGTGCCGGTGCCCGCGATGGTGTGCCCGCCGGTGAGGTCGCCGCCGTTGCCGTCGCCGGCGAGCTTGTCGACGATGCCCAGCGCCAGCATCTGGCCGGCGCTCGGGCCGCCGACGTCCCCCAGGTCGACCTTGACCTTCACCTGGTCCGGCGAGAGGTGGAGGTAGTTCAGCGCGGCCACGGTGGCGTTGTCCTGCGACTCGGCCATCTGCTGGGCGGTCACCTCCTCGGCCTTGGCCGGGTTGCCCTGCGGGTAGACGGTGTCCGTCGGACGCACCGCCTCCTTCGGGTCGAACCAGGCCTGCATCGACCGCAGGAAGGTGCTCCGCTGGTCCGGGTTGGTCGCCGTGATGGTGACCATCCGCAGCTCGCCCTCGGTGGTGCGCAGCGGTGCCCCGGTGATGGTGAGCACCGGCTTGTCCTGGTAGGTGCCCAGGGTGTCCGCGGTCAGGCCCGGCCAGGTGATCGTGTACGGCAGCGGGACGAAGGCGGCCACGCCGAACAGTGCGGTGACCAGCGCTCCGCACAGCGCGAGCGCGCGGGTCCGCGGGGCGGTGAGGGCCTTGGGCAGCTTGGTGTCGGACACAAGGGGAATCCAAACACACCCGGCGCCCCGGTGTGGTGCGCCCCCCCGGGGGCGGGCGGCGGGGGGGGGGGCGCCCCCCCCCCCGCCGGGCGCGCGCGCGCCCCCCCCGCCCCCCCCCCCGCGCGCGCGCCCCG
>NZ_JBHWBZ010000009.1:139692-152098 GCF_042735475.1 Kitasatospora sp. NPDC059577
TTTGGTTTGTTTGGCTCACTACCCCTCTCCAAACAAACCCCGCGGGGGGGGGGGGGGCGCGCGCCGCGGGGGGGGCCCCCCCCCGGGGGGGGGCGCTACCTCAGCGCGTCGGCGACCTCGGTCGCCGCCTCCACCACCCGGGGGCCGACCCGCTCGGGCACCATGCCGTTCAGCATCACGACGCCGACGCTGCCCTCGATGCCGCTCAGTCCGAGCAGCGCGGCGGCGGCGCCGCACGCCCCGGACTGCTCCTCCGCGCGGGTGATGACGAAGCCCTGGTCGGGGCGGCGCTGGCTGGGGAAGGTGCGC
Source organism: Kitasatospora sp. NPDC059577 (assembly GCF_042735475.1). Taxonomy (NCBI): domain Bacteria; kingdom Bacillati; phylum Actinomycetota; class Actinomycetes; order Kitasatosporales; family Streptomycetaceae; genus Kitasatospora; species Kitasatospora sp. NPDC059577. Next base: position 140,002 of record NZ_JBHWBZ010000009.1, read on the forward strand.
GCCTCCAGGATCGCCTGGCCGGCCGCGCTCTCGCCGAGCGGGTGGCGCAGGCCGGTCCGGTAGGCGACGTGGAAGTCGGTCCAGCTCGGCTCCACCACGGCGACGGCCAGGGCCTCGCTGCCGTCCACCAGGGTCAGGTGGGCGGTGGCGCCGAGGTCCTCGGCGAGGCTGCGCAGGGCGGGCAGCGCGGCCTCGCGCAGCAGCGGGTGCACCCGGTGGGCGAGCCGCAGCACGCCGAGGCCGACCCGGGCCCGGCCGCCGATGTCCCGGCGGACCAGGCCGTGCTGCTCCAGGGTGGCCAGCAACCGGTAGACGACGGTGCGGTTGACGGCGAGCCGTGCGGCGAGCTCGGTGACGGTCAGCCCCCGCTCGGAGTCGGCGAGGAGCTTGAGGACCCGGACGCCTCGGTCCAGGGTCTGGGAGGTCTCGGCTGTCACGACGGGCAATCCTTTCCGCGGCGCTCGCGGGGCGGGCGGCACCGGTCCAAGGGCGGTGTCGCGCGCAGGTGGGGGTGGCCGCGCTAGGGCCGTGCGCGGTGTCCTCCTTGACGCCCGCACGGTCCTGCGGCGCCGTCCCGCGAGGGGTTGCCCGGCGGAAGAGCGTGGGGGAAAGGTAGTGAAGGAAATGTCGCGGGGGAAGTGGTTGTCCAAAATTCGGGCGTGATCGACTTCAACGGCGCCGCAAATTCCGGACAAACCATCCCCATCCGCAGGGTGCATCAGCGCAGGAGTTCGACCCGGGTCCGGAGTCCGGACACACCGGGGCGGGGGTGTCTCCCGCCCGGCACCGGGCGGGAGGAGGGGCGGCCCGGCCGGGCCGGCCGGACCGCTACTTCGCCCACTCCCGGATCCGGACGATCCGCGCCTTGAGCTGGTTGGCGGTGGCCTGCGCGGTGAGCGGCCCGCCGCACTGGCGGCGCAGCTCGTTGTGGATGGTGCCGTGGGGCTGGCTGGTGCGGTGGTGCCAGGCGGCCACCAGCGCGTTGAGCTCCTTGCGCAGCTCGCGGAGCTCCTGGTGGGTGACGACCGGCCGCTGCTCGGCCGGCAGCTCCAGCAGGTCGGCCTCCTCGGCGGGCTTGGTCTTGCTGCGCTGGATCTGCCGGTGCTGGCGCTTCTGCAGCAGCATCTGCACCTGGTCCGGCTCCAGCAGGCCCGGGATGCCGAGGTAGTCGTCCTCCTCCTCGCTCCCCGGGTGGGCCTGCATGCCGAACTCCATGGCGTTGTACAGCACCCGGTCGAAGACCGCGTCGGAGCCCAGCGCCTCGTAGGAGAACTCATCGCCGCCGGCGCCGTCGGGGCCGTCGTTGGCCCGCTCGGCCTCGGCGAGCAGCCGGTCCTCCTCGTCGAAGAGGCCCTCGCCCTCCTTCTTCGGCCGGTCCAGCACGTGGTCGCGCTGGACCTCCATCTCGTTGGCGAAGCCCAGCAGCATCGGGATGGTCGGCAGGAACACCGAGGCCGTCTCGCCGCGCTTGCGGGCGCGCACGAAGCGGCCGACGGCCTGGGCGAAGAACAGCGGGGTGGAGATCGAGGTCGCGTACACCCCGACGCACAGCCGGGGCACGTCGACGCCCTCGGACACCATGCGGACGGCGACCATCCAGCGCGAGGTCCCGGCCGCGTAGTCGGAGATCCGCTGCGAGGCCTCGGTCTCGTCGGAGAGCACCAGGGTGACCTTCTCGCCGCTGATCTCGCGCAGCAGCTTGGCGTACGCGCGGGCGACGGTCTGGTCGGTGGCGATCACCAGGCCGCCGGCGTCCGGGATCGCCTTGCGGACCTCGCTCAGCCGCCGGTCGGCGGCCTGCAGCACGGACGGGATCCATTCGCCCTGCGGGGCCAGCGCGGTGCGCCAGGCCTGGGCGATCAGGTCCTTGGTCATCGGCTCGCCGAGCCGGGCCTCCAGCTCGTCGCCGGACTTGGTGCGCCAGCGCATGTTGCCGCTGTAGCTGAGGAAGATCACCGGGCGGACGACGTGGTCGGCGAGCGCGTGCCCGTAGCCGTAGGTGTAGTCGGCCACGGACTTGCGGATGCCGTCGCCCCCCGCCTCGTACGCCACGAAGGGGATCGGGTTGGTGTCGGAGCGGAACGGCGTACCGGTCAGCGCCAGCCGGCGGGCCGCGGGCTCGAAGGCCTCGAAGCAGGCCTCGCCCCAGGACTTGGAGTCACCGGCGTGGTGGATCTCGTCCATGATCACGAGGGTCTTGCGGGACTCGGTCCGGTTGCGGTGCAGCATCGGGTTGACCCCGACGCCGGCGTAGGTGACCACGATGCCGTGGTACTCGCGGGACAGCGGCCCGGAGGAGTACGCCGGGTCCAGCTTGATGCCTATCCGTGCGGCGGCCTCGGCCCACTGCTTCTTGAGGTGCTCGGTCGGCGCGACCACGGTCACCTGCTGCACCAGGTGGTTGTGCAGCAGGTACGAGGCCAGGGTGAGCGCGAAGGTGGTCTTGCCTGCGCCCGGGGTGGCGACTGCGAGGAAGTCGCGCGGCTGCGTCTCGATGTACTTGTCCAGCGCACCCTGCTGCCAGGCCCGCAGCTTGCCGGCGGTGCCCCAGGGGGCACGGCCGGGGAAGGCCGGGGAGAGGTGGTGCGAGCCGGCGGACGCGGCGTGGCCGGCGGGTCGGGCGGGGGCCTGGGTCTCCGGTACGTCGGAGAACAGCGGCATCGAGGAGGCGGCGGCAGTACTCACGGTCTCCGAGGGGGATCATCGCAGGTCAGAGGCGGTTTTTCGGCCCCGTCCCGCGGTCGGGCGGCGATCGGACAACCCGCCCAGCCTACCGGCCCGGCGCCGTTCGGGCCTCCAGGCGAGGCTCCGCGCCGGGCCCGTACGGCCGGAAATCGATGTGGCGCGGATCACGTCCGATCGCTTCCGGAACCGGGTAATCACGGCGGCCGGCGGGACTCTCACCGGGGTGAGGCCGCAGCGACCCCCGTCGTGGCGCGGCCCGCACCGAACCGAAGGGACCCCCCGTGCGCACCGTCGAAGAGACCGTCCAGGCCCGCCTGATCCTCTCCCCCCACCGCTCCGTCCGGCTGCGGGTCGTCCTGTCCTACCTGCCGGACGACCCGCTGGCCGTCCGGATGGCCTTCCCCGCCGAGTTCTCACTGGACGAGGACGCGGAGGACCGGGACGCCGGGGACATCGTCTGGGTCTTCGCGCGCCGGCTGCTCTCGGCCGGCGTCGAGCTGCCGGCCGGCGTCGGCGACGTCCACGTCCGGCCCGCGCCCGGCCGGTGCACCATGGTCGAGCTGCGGGCCCCGGAGGGCATCGCACTGGTCCGGTTCGACAGCGGCGACCTGCGCCGCTTCCTGTGGCGCAGCCGGCTGCTCGTCCCCGAGGGCGAGGAGCACCTCCACCTGGACGCCGACCGCGCCCTCGCCCAGTTGCTCGGCTGACGGGCCGCGACGTGCCCGCCCGCCTCCGGGGCACCGCGGTCCCGGTGCCGGCCGGTCGGCACTCCCCCGTCGCTCCCGTCCCGCTCCCCCGTCGCTCCCCCGCCCCTGCCCTCCGGCGCGGGGGCCGGTCAGCCGGACAGCTTGCGCATCAGCCGGACGCCCTGCGCCGCCGTCAGGTGCGGCAGGTACGCCTTGCCGATCGCCCGGGTGATGCCGGGCAGCGCGGCCGGGTCGGGGTAGGCCATGTACATCGGCCGGTACTCCGGCTGGAACTTCGCCTTGAACGCGAGCAGCGAGCGGAAGCCGTAGACCGGCTCCAGCACCTTGCCCATCCAGTCCAGCATCCGCTGCAGCCCGGTGGGCTCCTCGCCCTGCCCGGTGCGGGCCAGTGGCGCGCCGGACAGCGACAGGAAGCGCGCGCCCTCCTCCTTGAAGCCGAGCGCGGCCGAGGCGATCAGGAACTCGTTGACGCCGCGGAAGCCGTCCGAGCGCCGGCGCATGAAGTCCAGCGTCCAGCCGACCGGCACGCCGTCCTCGTACACCGGCATCCAGCTGGTCAGCCCGTGCACCACCCGCTGCTCGTCCACGGCGACCAGCACCCGGACGTCGGGGTCGTCGAGTTCGTCCAGCCCGCCGAGCGTGAAGCCCATCTCCGGCAGGCCCTTCTCGGAGACCCACTCCTCGGAGATCGCCCGGATCTGGTCCCGCAGCGCGAGCGGCGCCTCGTGGTAGGCCCACCACTCCGCGGTGATGCCCTGCTTGCCGGCCTTGTTGAGGGCGGTGCGGATGTCCTGCCACTTGCGGCCGGTGAAGGCCAGCTCGGGCAGCGCGACCACGGTGTCCTCGGCGACCTGCACCGAGCGCCAGCCGAGCTGGGTGGCGGCGTCCCTGGTCTGGCCGCAGACGCTGTAGAAGCACGGCGTCCAGCCGCGGGCGTCGCAGTAGCGGGCGAAGCCGGCCACCGCCCGGGCCCGGTCCTCCGGCGCGCCGAACGGGTCGCCGGTGGTCAGCGCGATGGTGCCGACCACCCGGTAGGCGACGCCCGCCCGGCCCTGCTCGTCGAACCAGTAGTGGTTGCCGTCCCAGGTGGTGATGAACGACAGCGTCCCGCCGCCGTACCGGGTCAGCAGCGCCCTGGCACGGGCGACCGCCTCGGCGTCGGTGTGGAGCACGGGCCGGCGGAAGGCCGTCAGCAGGGTGACCAGCGCCACCACCCAGAACGCCAGGCCGCAGTACGTCTCCAGGAAGCGCGCCAGCGACCCGACGGCGATCGGGTAGTCCGGCGTCAGGTCGTTGTACGCGGGCGGCAGGAACTGCGCGGGCAGCCCGTGCAGCAGCCGCCGCACGGTCGCCCCCGGTTCGAACTGGTCGGCCACCAGCCGCCCGAGCCCGACGTACGCGGCCGAGGAGAGCAGCGCGGCGCCGCCCAGCACCAGGGCCAGCCGGCGCACCGACCGGCCTGCCAGCCGCAGCCGGAACCGCTTGCGGGTGGCCAGCAGCAGACCGGTGGTCAGCAACGGCAGCAGCATCGCCTCGACGAAGTACTGCACCACGTCCTGGCTGTCCGGCCCGGCGTCCAGGTAGAGCCAGCCCAGCAGACCCGCCCACAGCAGCTCGGTGGCGATGGTCACCAGCCAGGCGAACCGCAGCCCCCGGCGCAGCCCCTCGGCCAGTACCAGCAGCAGCGCCGGGAACAGCGCGGCCATCAGCCGGCCCGGGGTGTCGAAGATCCGGACGACGGCGTGCGCGCGGGCGCAGTCGTGCGCCGAGAGCGCGCACAGGTCGGCGACCTCGTCCGGGCCGAGCCGGTGCGAGAAGTACAGCTCGGAGAAGGTGTTGAAGGGCCCGCTGGCGTTGTCGTACAGCGAGGCGATCAGCGGCCCGAAGGCGGCGGCGACCAGGCAGAGCGCGACCAGCACCCGGGTCTCGGAGTGCGAGGAGCCGAGCGAGCGCAGGTACGGGCGGCCGCGGCTGAGCAGCGCGCCGACGCCGAGCCCGGCCAGCGCGGCGGCGCACCGCTGGACGCTCTGCAGGTGGCCGACGTACAGCGTCATGACCAGCGGGACGAGCAGCACCAGCAGGTGCAGCCGGCGCCGCCAGAGCACCGTGAGCCGGTACCCGAGCACCCCGGCCAGCGCGAACAGGCCGACGGCGGGGCCGACCGAGACCTGGTCGGCGACCGAGGCGGTCCACTGCTCCCCGGCCGAGGAGCCGAAGGCGATCAGCCCGGTGCCCAGCAGGGTGCCGACGACCTGCCCGCCGACCAGCACCGCGAGGGTGCGCAGCCGGCCGAGCCGGTGCTCGGCGGCCGGGCCGACCAGGAGCAGCAGCAGGCTGGTGAACACGTAGGAGCCGATGCCGGAGCACCAGAACGCCGAGGTGAACGGCGTCCACCAGTGGCCCTCGGCGAACGTGGGCAGGCCGACCCCGGCCCGGTCCAGCAGCCGCTCGGACGGCCCGTGGCGCAGGCTGCCGGTGGCCGCGCCGATCAGCCAGAGTCCGGCCAGCAGCGCCAGCGTCAGCGGCGCCGCGCGCAGCCGGCCGCCGAGCACCCGGGCGGCCCGCCGCACCCGCTGCGGGCGGGGCTCCGGCGTCCGGGTGACCGGCGCGCGGTCCGCGCCCTGCTCGGAGCCGCCCTGCGCGCCGCGCTGGGGGACGACCCGCGCCGCTCCCTTCCCCTTCTCGTCGACGGCGGCGACCGCCGTGCCCGCCCCGGTCACCGGGTCAACCCGGTCTGGCTTGCGAGCCACGGGATCTGCTGGACGATGCCGGGTCGGAAGACGACCCAGCCGTGACCGCCCGGCATCAGTTCGAACTTCGCCTTCATCCCAGCCCCCTGTACGGCCCGGTAGATCTTCTCCATCTGCGGCTTGAACTCGTCGTCGGTCTCACCGACGAGCAGGGCGACGTTGGTGTCCGGGAACCGCTTCCGGGCCATCACCTGCACCGGGTCGACCGCGTCGAACTTCTTTCCGTCACCGCCGAACGCGACCCTGACGGTGTCGTCCCGGGTGCCGAGGGTCGGCTCCTCCTGCCCGGACATGTCGAGGACGGTGCCGTACACGTCGGGCGCGTTGACACCGAGTTGGAGCGCGCAGGTGCCGCCCATCGAGGCGCCGCCGATCGCCCAGGACTTCCGGCCGGTCGCGGTCTGCAGGTTCTGGTGGATCCAGAACGGGACGTCCGACGCCAGGTAGGTCTGCATCTTGGCGAGCTTGGAGTCCATGCAGAGCGTGTTGGCCCAGGTGGCACCGAGCTGGTCGGGCATCACCACGATCGGCGCGAGGCCGCCGTGCTGCGCGGCGAACGCGTCCATCCGCTCGTTCAGCTGCCCCCGGAGGACCCAGTCGCCGGGTTCGCCCGGCTGGCCGGTCAACATCACGACCACCGGCAGCAGCGGCCGCGGGTTGGCCTGGTAGGCGGGCGGGAGGTAGACGTACGCGTCGCGGCCCTTGAAGCCCGACCGGAGGCCGGGGATCGGCACCACCGAGACGGTCCCCTTCGCGGGCAGGTCCGCCGGGGCCTTCCAGACCTCGTCGAGCACCTTGTCCGGCGGGGCGGCCACGGTCTCCCCGGTCTTCGCCGGCACCAGCCCGTCGGTCTTGGTCAGCCACGGCGCCAGCATCACGCGCCCGCTCGGGAACTGTCCGAAGCCGATGTTGATCTCGGAGGCGGACATCAGCAGCACCAGCCCGCTCAGGCCGAGCGCGATGCCGCGGCGGCCCCAGGTGAGCCGGCGGATCCGGTAGCCCACCAGGCAGAACCCGAGCAGGGCGACGGCTATCCACCAGGTGACGTACTCCGGTGTGCCCTCCGGGAAGGGGTGCCACCAGCCGTCGACCACGACGTCGAGCAGCAGGCTGAGGGCGGCCGCGGTGAACAGCGCGGCGGGCAGGCGGACGCGCCACCAGCTGCGGCCGCGGCCGACGGCGAGCGCGAACAGCGCCGCCCAGCCGATCACGAAGACGGCGTGCGGGATCCGGCCCTCGGTGAGGTGCCAGTCGATCGGGTTCCAGCGGGAAGCGAGTGTGAGCGTGGTCATGCGGCTTTGCCCGGCTGGGTGGTGTCCGCCAGGAACCCGTAGGCGACGACGTTGCTGTCGTAGCCGTGTTCCGCGCTGTAGGCACCGCCGCAGGTGATCACCCGCAGCTGTGCGTCAGCGGCCTGACGGTAGACCCGGTCGTCCGGGAAGTCCTTTCGGTCGTGCACTTCGATGGCGTACAGCTGGTAGACGGCGATGGCACCGTCCGCCCTTGCGATCTCGATCCGGTCCCCCCGACGGAGCGCACCCAGATCGTAGAAGACGGCCGGACCCGACTTGTTGTCGACGTGCCCCGCAAGGATCGCGGTGCCCCGCTGGCCGGGGCTGGCGCCGCCCCGGTACCACCCCGCGAGGTTGCGGTCCGCCTCCGGCGGGGCCTGCAGGTGACCCTCGGCGTCCAGCCCGAGCGCGGTGACCGGGGCGTCCAGACGGACGGCCGGGATGCGGATCCGGGTCGGCGCGGACGGGCCCAGCGGCGGGACGACGGAGACCGGCGCGATGCCGGCCTGGGCCTGGCCCGTACCAGGGGCGGGGGGCAGCACCGCCGAGCCGCCGTCGCGCAGCAGCCAGGCGCCGAGCACCAGCGCGGCTCCCGCCGCCAGGGTGCCCGGCCAGGGGCTCCTGCTCTGCTGGACGCCCACGGGCGCTCCCCTCTGCCGACGGAACTCCTCTTCCTGGGAGTTTCCTGGGAACAATTGAACCGGATGGGACTGTAAGGCACGTCCATACGACGGTCGTACCGGCACCCGCCGATCGGCAGGGTTGCAGGCCCCTTTCCTGCACCGCGTGGGCGTCCGGTCGCGGAGCGCGACGGCCTGCCCCCACCAGCGCCCCCCGCGGGGCCACGACCCGACACGACCTACCGACGGTTATACGGACCGGATCGGTTGCGGCGTTCGAGCGATCGCTTGCGACCGCGCGCTGCGCCTCTTCGACCGTCTCCGCACGCATGGCATGCTGACGCGGTCACGGGTTCGATACCCCGGGTGTCCGGCCGGACCCGGCACTCCCGCACGCCGCCGAACGCCCCCTGAACGGAGTGACCATGGACGCTCTCTCCCGCCGCACCCTGCTGGCGGCCGGCGCCGCCACCGCCGCCACCCTGGCGGCCGGCTGCGGCAGCAACCACGCCACCGGCGGGGAGCGGGCGACCGGTTCCGCCACCGGCGCGGACGCCGAGCAGAGCGCCACCCCCGCCCCCGTTCCCGCCCCGGCCCCCGAGCCGCAGACCGTCCTGATCGGCGACGGCTCCACCTCCGACACCGGCTCCCAGCCGCACCAGCCCGTCCCCGACCGGCTGCAGCCCGGGCAGCGCCCGCCGCAGTTCGTGGTCTTCTCCTGGGACGGCGCCGGCGAGCTCGACAACGGCCTGTTCGCCCGCTTCCGCCGGCTGGCGCAGGAGCACGACGCGAAGATGACCTTCTTCCTCAGCGGCCTCTACCTGCTGCCCGAGTCCAAGAAGGACCTCTACCGCCCGCCGCAGCACAAGGCCGGCGCCTCCGACATCGGCTACCTGAGCGACCAGCACATCCGCGCCACCCTGGAGAACGTGCACGCCGCCTGGCTGGAGGGCCACGAGATCGGCACCCACTTCAACGGCCACTTCTGCGGCGCCACCGGCGTCGGCAGGTGGTCCCCCGAGGAGTGGGACAGCGAGATCCAGCAGGCGATGGACTTCGTGACGAACTGGCGCACCAACACCGGCTTCACCGACCTGCCCTCGCTGCCCTTCGACTACCGCAAGGAGCTGATCGGCAGCCGCACCCCCTGCCTGGAGGGCCAGCGCAACCTGCTGCCCACCGCGGTCAAGCGCGGCTGGCGCTACGACAGCAGCGGCAACGGCACCCAGGTGTGGCCGCAGAAGATCCAGGGCGGCGCGCTGTGGGACCTCCCGCTGCAGTCCATCCCCTTCCCCGGGCACACCTTCCAGGTGCTCTCGATGGACTACAACATCATGTACAACCAGTGCGGCCCCAACACCAAGGCCGACCCGGCGCTCCACCCGGGCTTCCAGACCCAGGCCCGCGACTCCTACCTGATGGGCTTCGACCGCACCTACCGCGGCAACCGGGCGCCGTACGTCATCGGCAACCACTTCGAGGAGTGGAACGGCGGCATCTACATGAACGCCGTCGAGGACGTGCTCAAGGCCATCGCGGGCAAGCCGGAGGTCCGGCTGGTCTCCTTCCGCCAGCTGGTCGACTGGCTGGACGCCCAGGACCCGGCGGTGCTGCGCAAGCTGCAGACCCTCGCCCCGGGCCAGTCCCCGACGGGCGGCTGGGAGGCCTTCCTCGGCACCCCGGCGGCGGCGCCGGCCCCCTCCCCGTCCCCCTCCGCCAGCGCCACCGCCACCGCCACCGCCACCGCCACCGCCGGCTGACCGTCAGGACCGGGTGCGGACCCGGCCGGCGAGCAGCGCTCCCAGCAGCGCCACCCCGGCCATCACCAGCAGGATCACCGCGAAGGCGCCGGGCGACCCGGCGCCTTCGGCCCGTCCGTGGGCGGCCGCCAGGGCTCCGCCGCCCAGTGCCGCGAACAGCACCCCGGCCAGGCCGGTGAGCAGCACGTTGCCCAGCGCGTCGCTCATCTGCAGCGCGGCCGAGTTGGCCCCGGCGTCCTCCGGCGCGGAGAGCTTCATCATCAGCACGCTGACGCTCGCGACGGCCAGTCCCATCCCGACGCCGCCGATCCCCCAGGCCACCGAGGCGACCCAGACCGGCGCCCCCGGGACCAGCACCAACGCGGCGCCCGCGATCGCCAGCGCGGTCAGCACGAAGCCGCCCCGGATCATCGCCTCGCGGTAGCGCTCGGCCCCCGGCCGGCCCTGCAGCCAGGAACCCAGCGCCCAGGAGAGCCCGCCACTGGTCAGGGTGAGCCCGGCCAGCGTGGGCGACAGGCCGCGCTGGGTGGTCATCATCAGCGGGATGAAGGCCTCCGCCGCGAAGAACGCCCCCGCGGCCAGCCCGCGCAGCAGGATCACCGTCGGCAGCCCGCGCCCGGCCCGCAGGGTCCCCTTCGGCAGCAGCCCCAGGACGGCCGGCACCAGCAGCGCCGCCCCGGCGATCCCGGGGAGCAGCCCGACCAGGTCACGGCGCTGCCCCGCGTACTGCAGCAGGCCGGCGCCGAGCGCCGCCATCGCGGCCAGCAGGGTGCGCCGGCGGTCGAAGTCGGTGCCCCCGGGCACCGGGTGCTCGCCCCCCTCGCCTGCGGCCGGGGAGACCCCCATGGAGCGGCGCAGCGCCGGGCCCATCACGACCAGCGGCAGCAGGATCAGCACCGGCACGGCCAGGAACACCCAACGCCAGCCGAGGTGCTGGGTGACCGCCCCGGCGACCAGCGGGCCCACGATCGAGGGCAGCACCCAGGCCGAGGAGAAGGCCGCGAACACCGACGGCCGCAGCCGCTCCGGATAGGCCCGGCCGACCACCACGTACAGCGCGACGATCACCAGCCCGCCGCCCAGGCCCTGGATCGCCCGCCCGGCCACGAACACCCACATCCCGGGCGCCGTCCCGGCCACCAGCAGGCCGACGCCGAACACCGCGATGCCGGTGAACAGCGGCTGCAGCGGCCCGCGCCGGTCGCACCACTGGCCGGAGACGACCAGGGCGAACAGCGTGGTGGTGAAGTAGCCGGAGAAGGCGAAGGCGTACAGCCCGAGCCCGTCCAGCTGGCGGGCCGCCGTCGGCATCGCGGTGTTGACGGCCGTCGCCTCGAAGGCGATCACTAGGACCACCGAGACGATCCCCAGCGTCAAGGCTCGGAAGCGGCCGCTGAGCACCCCGCCGCCGGGGTCGTCGTCGAGGGGTATCGGTACGGGGTCGACCGAGGTGGGGGAGGCTGTGGTCATACGTGACATCGTAAGAGCCGTCCGCCCGGATGACCCCTGACCAGGGTCGGTGATCGACTCGGTCCCGAGGCCTAGGACGGGGCCGGCACCCCCGCCGGGGCGGGCCGGTGCTCCCGTGCGGTCAGTGCAGCACCTTGAGGCCCACCACGCCGGAGACGATCAGCAGCAGGCAGGCGATCCGGGCCGCGGTCACCGCGTCCCCCAGGACGGCCATGCCGTAGAGCGCGGTGCCGACCGCGCCGATGCCGACCCAGACCGCGTACCCGGTGCCGATCGGGATCGTGCGCATCGCGTACGCCAGACCGCCCATGCTGAACAGCAGGGCGACGCCGAAGACGACGGTGGGAACGAGCCGGGAGAAGCCCTTGGACGATTCCAGGGCGACTGCCCAGACGGTCTCCAGGAGACCGGAGACGATCAGAACGAGCCAGGCCATGACGACGAGCCTCCGCAGTCCACAGCGGCCGGGTTGCCGCTGAACTGCGCCGTCTTGTCGTCACCGGGTACGACGCGCTCGTCCGGGGTGGCGGGAATTCCGCCACCGGTCTTCGACGGTAGCACACATTGCCATACAGAATTTACAAAACTTCGTTGACCCTCCTCCCCCGGATCCGCCACCATGAATTCACTGGCCGTGTGCCCGAGTGGCTCAGGGGACCGTCTGCAAAGCGGTGTACGCGGGTTCAATTCCCGCCACGGCCTCCGGAAGAGGGGGGGGTGGGGGGGGGGGCGGGCGGCGACCACCCCCTGCAATACGAAGAGGGAGCGGAGTCGTCACACTGCTCGAGACTCAGCGCCCGGCGCGCCGCGCGA
>NZ_JBHWBZ010000009.1:152108-161676 GCF_042735475.1 Kitasatospora sp. NPDC059577
TGCCCTTTGGCATTAGGGGACCGTCTGCAATGCGTTGAACGGGGTTTCAATACCCCCCACGGCCACCGGAAGAGCATTGGCGCGTCGACTCCCGAAGTCGACCGGCAATTCCTTTCGCCTTTTCCTGCGGCTTTCCGCAGGAGTTCCCCGCGTGCTCCGCGGCGGTTCCGTTCGGGCCACGAAAGGGCCCCGTCGGACCGGGGCGGCCACAAAAGGCCACGAAAGGCCGGGTCGGGCCGCGTCGGACCGGGTCGGGCCGCGTCAGGCCGTGACGGCGTCCTCCGCCCGGATCGGCAGCCGGCCGATCGGCAGGCCGGTCGCGGCACGGACCGCCGCCGCGACGGCCGCCGGGGCGACCACCGCGGGCGCGGCGCCGACCGCCTTGGCGCCGAAGGGGGCGACCACGTCGCGCTCCTCCAGCAGCGCGGCGATCCGCACCTCCGGGGTGTCCAGGGCGGTGGGCAGCCGGTAGCCGGTGAGCGAGGGGTTCTGCAGCACGCCGCCCTCGGTCCGCAGGTCCTCCAGCAGCGCCAGGCCGACGCCCTGCGCCACGCCCGCCTCGATCCGGTCCTCGATCTGGCGCGGGTTCAGTGCCCGGCCCACGTCCTGGGCGACGGTCATCTCGACCACCCGCACGGCGCCCAGCTCGATGTCCACGTCCACCACCGCGCGCATCGCGCAGAACGAGATGGAGACGAAGGCGTCGCCGTGCCCGGCCTCGTCCAGCGGCTCGGTGGGGTGCGGGCGGCACTGCGCGGTGGCCCAGAGCTCCTTGCCCTCCAGCGCCTCGGCGACGGGCATCCCGAGCACCCCGTCGTACGAGGTGATCTTGCCGTCGGCGATCTGCAGCAGCTCCGCCGACATCCCGAAGTTGGCCGCGATCGGCTGCAGCAGCTGGTGGCGGACCATCAGCGCGGCCCGCTCGACGGCGCCACCGGAGACCCAGGTGTGCCGGCCGCGGGCCGAGGGCCCGGCGATCGACTGGTCGCTGTCGGCCGGCGCGATGTAGACCTCGCTGACGCCCAGCACGGTCTGCACGATCTGCCGGGCCAGCGTGGCGAAGCCCTGACCGGCGTCGACGGCCGCGCAGATCACCGTGGCGTGGTCGCCGCTGACCCGCACGGTCGCGGTGGACACCTCGTCCTCACCCTCGGCGCCCAGCATGTGCACCATGCCGACGGCGTAGCCGATGCCGCGCCGCACCGCCGCCGGGTCACCGGCGCCGCCGGGGCCCCCGGGCAGCAGCCACTCGGCGTCCGGGTCGTCCACCGGCAGGGCCGGCAGCGGTTCGTCCGCGACGGCGTCCAGCAGCGCGCGCACCGGCGCCGGGCAGGTGACGGCCTGTCCGGTGGGCAGCGGGTCGCCGGTGGACATCGCGTTGCGCCGACGGATCTCCACCGGGTCCACGCCGACCCGGGCGGCCAGCTGGTCCAGCTGCGACTCGTACGCGAAGCAGGCCTGGAGGGCGCCCTCGCCGCGCATCCGCCCGGCCGGCGGGTTGTTGGTGCGCACCGCCCAGGCGTCCACGAAGACGTTGGGGCAGACGTACGGGCCGGCCGAGAACGCCGTCGCGGCGGCCAGCGCCTCGGCGGAGACGTCCGCGTAGGCGCCGCCGTCCAGCAGGATCTGGGCCTCGACCTTCACCAGCGTGCCCTCGGCGTCGGCGTGGTGCCGGTAGCGCAGGAGCGCGGGGTGGCGCGAGGTGTGGGTGTGGAAGGACTCCTCGCGGGTGAGGGTCATCTTCACCGGCCGGCCGGTGCGCAGCGCCAGCAGCGCCAGGGTGACCTGGAAGGAGAGGTCCTCGCGGTCGGTGGTGGCGCCGGGCACGCCGGTGACCACCAGCCGGACCCGGTCGGGTTCCAGGCCGAGGCAGGCGGCGGTGCGGTCGCGGTCGCCGTGCGGGTCGGTGGAGGACAGGTGCAGCTCGACGCCGCCGTCCGGGCGCGGCACGGCCAGGCCGGCCTCGGCACCGAGCGGGGCCGGGTCCTGCCGGCCGACCTGGTAGAGGCCCTCGACGACGATCTCGCCGGCCGCGTCCGGGTCCCCGGTGCGCAGCGGCAGGTGGCGGAAGAGGTTGCCGTCGGGGTGCAGCGGCGGCGCGGTGAAGGCCTGCTCGGGGTCGGTCACGGCCTCCATCGGCTCGTAGTCGACCGCGATCAGCCCGACCGCCAGCCGGGCGGTGTCCGGGTGGTCGGCGGCCACCGCGGCGATCGGTTCGCCGTGGTGGCGCACCACGCCGGCGGCCAGCACCGGGCGGTCGGCGACGACCGGACCGGCCGGGGCGCCGTCGGGGGTGCCGTCCGGGCCGGGCGGCAGGTCCGCGGCGGTGACCACGGCGTGCACGCCGGGCAGCGCGAGCGCGGCGGAGGTGTCGATGCCGCGGATCCGGGCGTGCGGGTGCGGCGAGCGCAGCACCGCGCCCCACAGCAGCCCCTCGGCCCACAGGTCGGCCGCGTACGGGTAGATGCCGAGGGCCTTCGGCAGCGCGTCGCTGCGCAGCGGGGAGCTGCCCAGGCCGAACGGCTCCGGTGCGCCGCCCTCGCCGCCGTCCTGCTGGAGTGCTGCGCCGATGTCGGTAGGCGACGTCATGATGCGTGGTCGTCCTCGGGGAGCCGGATGCCGTGGGCGGGGGTGGCACCGTACGGGACGCCGGCCGGGGCACCGCCCTCGACCGGGGCGCCGTGCGGGTGCGGGGCGACGTACGGGGTGCCGTGCGGCGGCGTGCCGTCGAAGGCGGCGCCGGGCAGCGGGGTGCCGTGCGCGGGGGTCGGCTCGTAGACCGGGGCGTCGTACCCGGTGTCGTAGCCGTTCTGCTGCTGGTGGCCGTCCGGGTAGGGCAGGTAGGTGCCGTGGGCGGGGGTGCCCTGGTACGGCTGCTCGGGGTAGCCCTGCGGCGGGTAGTAGACGTGCTCGTCGGTGGCCTGGGCGGGGATGCCGCCCTGGACCGGGGCCAGCACGGTGGTGTCGTACACGCCGGTGTCGTAGCCGCCCGACGGGTCGCCGTAGGGCGCCGGGGCCGGGGCGTGGGTCTGTTCGACGGGCTGCGGGCCGGCGGGGTGCTGCTCGACGGGGTACTGGGCGTCGGGGTACTGGCCGTCGGGGTACGGGGCGACCGGCTGGACCGCGGGGTGCGCCTCGGCCGCATGCGGGCCGACGGCCTGCTGCGGGACGTGCTCGATCCAGGCGTCGGCATCGGTGTAGACCGGCGGCTCGACGGCGGCCTCGGGTTCGGCGGACGGCTCGGCCGCGGCCCCCGCGGCCGGGTCGACCGGTGCCCCGGCGGCCGGGTCGGCGGACTGCGCGGCGGCGTCCTCGCCGAGCGCGGCCGTCTCCTCCGCCTCCTCGGCCTCCACCGCGCGGGCCTCCGCGACGGTCTGGACGGCGGCCAGCACGCCCTTGTAGCCGGTGCAGCGGCACAGGTTGCCGCAGAGCGCCTGCCGGGCCTCGACCTCGGTGGGCCGGTGGTTGCGCTGGAGCAGGTCGTGCACCGCCATCGCCATGCCGGGGGTGCAGTAGCCGCACTGCACGGCGCCGGAGGCGGCCAGTGCCTGCTGGACGTCGCTCGCGCCGCCGCCGGCCGACAGGCCCTCGACGGTGTTGATCTCGCTGTCGGCGGCCAGTGCGGCGGGCACCAGGCAGCCGGCCACCAGCTGGCCGTCCACCTGTACCGAGCAGGCCCCGCACTCCCCCTGCTCGCAGCCGTCCTTGGCGCCGGCCAGGCCGAGCCGCTCGCGCAGCACGTAGAGCAGGCTCTCGCCGATCCAGGCGTCGGTGACGGGCCGTTCGAAACCGTTGACCCGCAGCGTGTACGAGGCGCACGGGCGCAGCTCGCGGCTGACCTGCGGGGAGAGACCGAGCGGGTCGGCGTCGAGGGTCTCGATGGGGTCTGTGGTCACTTCAGCGCCCTTCCCAGTGCCCGTCGGGCCAGCACCGCTACGGTACGCCGCAACCGAACGGCCCCGGCGGTCGGCCCCTCGGTCACGGCCTCCCAGGAGCCTTCGGCGCCGTAGTTGTCGGGGACGCAGGCGGTGGCCACGTACTCGCCGAAGGCGGCGTTCGCGGCCGGGTCGATCTCCCGGCTGCCGTCCCAGTCGATGCAGCCGGCCACCCAGGCCTCGGCCTCCAGCGGCCGCAGCGGCACCGGGGCGACGGCGCCGACGGCGCAGCGCACCGAGCGCCGGGCCGGGTCGAGGACGAGGGCGACGGAGGCGGTGGCGCGGGCCGGGCCGCTGCGGCCGGTGGCCTTGAGGAAGACCTGCGGGGCGTGCAGCAGGGGGACCCGCACCCAGGTGAGCAGTTCGCCGGGGCGCACCGGGTCGAGGCCGGTGAGCAGGTGACTGACCGGCACCTCGCGGGTGGCCCCGGCCCGGGCGAGGGTGACGGTGGCCTCCAGCGCGGCGAGCACCGGGAGGGTGTCGCCGGCCGGGGCGGCGGTGACGATGTTGCCGCCGAGGGTGCCGACGTTGCGGACCTGCGGCGGGCCGGCGGTGCGGGCCGCGTCGGCGAGCGCGGGGATGAGCGCGGCGAAGTCGGGGCGGTCCATCCGGGCGTGGGTGAGTCCGGCCCCGAGCACCGCGGTGCCGCCGTCCTCGTAGCGCCAGCCGCGCAGTTCGGTGATCCGGCCGAGGCCGACCAGGGCGGCGGGGCGCAGCCGTCCGGCGTTGACGGCTTCCATCAGGTCGGTGGCTCCGGCCACCGGTACCGCGGCCGGGGCGGCGGCCAGCGCGTCGACGGCCTCGTCGAGCGAGGCCGGCAGCATGATCGTCCGGTTCACCTGGGTCCCACCGTGCTCCACTTGCTCATCGATCGCCTGCCGCCCGCGGCCTTGGGCCGTAGTGTCCGCGTCAGCAGCCCGGCCTGGCCCGTAGGGTACGGGCGATCGGGCCGGGTTGGGCAACTCTGGCACACAATGCTCGATGATCATTTCGGGGCCGGTGAACGGGACTGCCCGATTGGGACGGATACCGGGCGGTATCTGCCCCGACCCGAGTCAGGCCAGGGCAGATGTTCATCTGTTCTTGACGTCCGATGACCACTCAGAAGTTCCCGGCGGGTAGCACCGGACCGCCGTCGCGCCGCGGACGGGCGTTCGACGACGAGCCCCACCGCACCGCCCGCGGCCCCCACCGCACCGCCCGCGGCCCCTACCGGACCGGCGGCGCGCCCTACCGGACCGGCGGCGGGCCCTCGATCGGCCGGCCGGCCACCCCGGGCCGGCGCTGCCAGGGCAGCGGCCCGTCGGCCGGGCGGTACTCGACGCCCAGCGCGTCCAGCGCCCGCAGGTGCGTCGACAGCCGCTGCTCGAAACCGGCGAAGTCGCGCGCGGCCGGCTCGGCGGGCAGCTGGGACCAGGCGACCTCGGCGAAGGCGACCAGCCGGGGGAAGGCCCGGTAGTCGATGTCCCGGGCGCTGTCCATGAACTCGCTCCACAGGTTGGCCTGGGTGCCGATCACGCGCCGCGCCGCGGCCTCGTCCAGCTGCTCCGGCACGGGCTCGAAGCGGTAGACGTCCTCCAGCGTGCGCACGAACCCGACCGGGATCGGCTCGTCCGGCCCGTCGGCCTGCCGGTGGTCGAAGTAGACGTGCTGCTCGGGGCACATCACCACGTCGTGCCCGGCCCTCGCGGCGGCGATCCCGCCGCCGAAGCCGCGCCAGGAGGAGACGGCGGCGCCCGGGGCGAGCCCGCCCTCCAGGATCTCGTCCCAGCCGATCAGCCGGCGGCCGCGCTCGGCCAGCCAACGGTCGAAGTGCCGGATGACGTGGCTCTGCAGCTCGTCCTCGTTGGCCAGGCCCAGCTCGCGTATCCGGGCCTGGGCGGCGGCGCTGTCCTTCCACTGCTCCTTGGGGCACTCGTCGCCGCCGAGGTGGACGAACTCGGACGGGAAGAGCTCCAGGACCTCCTCCAGCACCCCCTCGAAGAAACGCAGGGTCTCCTCGGAGGCGTTGAGCACGTGGTGGCTCACCCCCCAGTCCGTCCAGACGCCGAGCGCGGCGGTGTCCACCACGTCGGTGTTGCCCAGCTCGGGGTAGGCGGCGACGGCAGCCTGGGTGTGGCCGGGCAGGTCGATCTCGGGGACGACGGTCACCCCGCGCGCGGCCGCGTACGCGACGATCTCGCGCAGGTCGTCCTGGGTGTAGTAGCCGCCGTGCGGGCGGTCGTCCCGGCGCTGACCGGAGCGGTAGCCGACCATCGAGCGCTCCCGCCAGGCGCCGTGCGCGGTCAGCCTCGGGTAGCGCTTGATCTCCACCCGCCAGCCCTGGTCGTCGGTCAGGTGCAGGTGCAGCACGTTGAGCTTGTGCGCGGCCAGCAGGTCGACGAAGCGCAGCACGTCCGCCTTGGGCAGGAAGTGCCGGGCCACGTCGAGCAGCGCGCCGCGCCAGCCGAACCGGGGGGCGTCCTCGATGTCGGTGCCGGGCAGCACCCAGCCCTCGCGGCGCAGCGGCGAGCGCCGGTAGGCGTCCGGCCCGAGCAGCTGCCGCAGGGTCTGCGCCGCCCACAGCGCGCCGGCCGGACCGCCCGCGGCGAGCAGGGCGTGGCCGGGGCGCACCGTGATCCGGTACGCCTCGGCGGCCAGCGCGTCGTCCAGGACCAGTTCGACGCCCGTGCCCGGCCGGCCCGGGCCCAACGGCAGCCCGGTGGCGGCGGACAGCGTCGCGCGCAGCCAGCGCTCGGCGTCGGCCAGCGCGGGCGGTGCGGTCAGCGTGGTGGCGGCGTCGAGTGGGAAGTCCTCGTCCGGGCGGCGGACGGCACGCGAAGGTGCGGGAATGAGGTCCATTCCGACATCCTGCCCACGCCCGGAACGAATGGCATAGACCACTGCGCGATCGCGGTGCTATGCAAAACGACGACGCGCGGGGTCACCGGGAGCGGGACGCCGGCCTACTTCTTGTCGCCGTCGCCGTCCTGCGGCTTGCCGATGCCGTCGTAGATCTCCTTGCACATCGGGCAGACCGGGTACTTCTTCGGGTCGCGTCCGGGCACCCACACCTTGCCGCAGAGCGCCACCACGGGGGACCCGGAGAGCGCGCTCTCCATGATCTTGTCCTTCTGGACGTAGTGCGCGAAGCGCTCGTGGTCGCCGTCCCCGTGGGACACCTGCGGGACGGGCTCGACCAGGGTGCCGGTGCCGAGGCCACGCTCGGGCTCAAGAGTGCTCATGAGTGCCAAGTCTATGGGCGCCCCGGGAAACCGGGCCAGTGTCGCGCGGCGGGCCCCCGGCTCAGTTCATCGTCGGGTCGTCCGGGTAGGTCGCCAGCAGGGCCAGCGGACCGCGCTGGCGGCGCAGCACCGAACGCCACAGCCGCTCCGGTTCGGGGCTGGAGACGTCCCCGGGCTCGCAGTCCACCAGGTACCAGGCGCCGCTCTCCAGCTCGGTCTCCAGCTGCCCCGGCGACCAGCCCGCGTACCCGGCGAAGATCCGCAGGCTGCCCAGTTCGCCGGCCAGCACCTCGGGCGGCGCCTCCAGGTCCACCAGCCCGATCGCGCCGTGCACCCGCCGCCAGCCCAGCGGCTCGCCGGTGCCGGGGTCCCCCGGTGCCACCGCGAGGCCGAGCGCCGAGTCCAGCGCCACCGGCCCGCCCTGGAACACCACGGCCGGCTGTCCGACGAGCCGCCCCCAGCCGTCCAGCACGCTGCCCACCTCGACCGGCGTCGGCCGGTTGAGGACCACACCGAGCGCCCCCTCGGCGTCGTGGTCGAGGAGGAGCACCACCGCCCGCGCGAAGTTCGGGTCGGTGAGCAGGGGCGTCGCGACGAGCAGACGGCCGGTGTGGGACCGGCCTCCGTGCGAATGGGCCGCCGTCATGCCTCACATGATCCCGCAGAACGGCCCCGGCGGGACACCGCAACGCGCGAAACCGCCACGCCGGACGAACACCCGTACGGCCCCATCGGCGGGCGCCCGCGACCCCGGAGAGAGCACCATCACGGGAGAGGCTCACGGGAACCGCCGGAGCGCCCACTACCATCTACGTCTGGTGGACGCCCTTATACGTGCCGACTCGGTTTCGCCGGGGGCCCGAACGCGCCCGTACGACCGGTCCACCGCCGGCTCTCTCCCGGAGCCTTCCCCAACTCCTCTGGCACCCCGGATTGCGAGAACGATGACCGACGACGTCCTGCTGGTCCACGGCGGAAACCCACTCGAAGGCGAGATCCGCGTCCGCGGTGCGAAGAACCTGGTCCCCAAGGCCATGGTCGCCGCCCTCCTCGGCCAGGGCCCCAGCAGACTGCGCAACGTCCCGGACATCCGCGACGTCAAGGTGGTTCGCGGCCTGCTGCAGCTGCACGGCGTGACCGTGCGCAGCGGTGACGAGGAGGGCGAGCTGATCCTCGACCCCTCGCACGTCGAGAGCGCCAATGTGGCCGACATCGACGCGCACGCGGGCTCCTCGCGGATCCCGATCCTGTTCTGCGGCCCGCTGCTGCACCGCCTCGGCCACGCCTTCATCCCGGGCCTCGGCGGCTGCGACATCGGCGGCCGTCCCGTCGACTTCCACTTCGAGGTGCTCCGCCAGTTCGGAGCCACCATCGAGAAGCACCCGCAGGGCACCTACCTGGTCGCCCAGCAGCGCCTGCGCGGCACCAAGATCGAGCTGCCCTACCCCTCGGTCGGCGCGACCGAGCAGGTGCTGCTGACCGCCGTCCTCGCGGAGGGCGTCACCGAGCTGCGCAACGCGGCCATCGAGCCGGAGATCGTCGACCTGATCTGCGTGCTGCAGAAGATGGGCGCGATCATCACCCTGGGCACCGACCGCACCATCCTGATCACCGGTGTGGACGAGCTGAACGGCTACAACCACCGCGCGCTGCCGGACCGCCTGGAGTCCGCCTCCTGGGCCTGCGCCGCGCTGGCGACCAAGGGCGACATCTACGTCCGCGGCGCGCGCCAGCTGGAGATGATGACCTTCCTCAACACCTTCCGGAAGGTCGGCGGCGCCTTCGAGGTGGACGACGAGGGCATCCGCTTCTGGCACCCGGGCGGCGAGCTCAAGGCGATCGCCCTGGAGACCGACGTGCACCCGGGCTTCCAGACGGACTGGCAGCAGCCGCTGGTCGTCGCGCTGACCCAGGCCACCGGCCTGTCCATCGTCCACGAGACGGTGTACGAGTCGCGGCTCGGCTTCACCGGCGCACTGAACCAGATGGGCGCGCACATCCAGCTGTACCGCGAGTGCCTGGGCGGCACCCCGTGCCGCTTCGGCGCCCGCAACTTCCTGCACTCCGCGGTCGTCTCCGGCCCGTCCAAGCTGATGGGCTCCGAGCTGGTCATCCCGGACCTGCGCGGCGGCTTCTCGTACCTGATCGCGGCGCTGGCGGCCGAGGGCACCTCGACCGTGCACGGCATCGACCTGATCAACCGCGGCTACGAGAACTTCATGGACAAGCTGCGCGACCTGGGCGCCCACGTCGAGCTGCCCAGCGAGCAGCTGGTCGACGCCTGATCACCGGCCCGGCGTACGGCGAGAGGCCGGGGGGCCCCCCGGGGGGGGCGCGCGGCGCCGGGGGGGCGATGGTGGGGGGGGGCGCGGCGAGGGGGGGGGGCGGGGGCCGGGAGGGAGGGCCGGA
>NZ_JBHWBZ010000009.1:161686-169174 GCF_042735475.1 Kitasatospora sp. NPDC059577
ACTCCCTCAGACCCCCCGCGACACCTCTATATTACCTCTCTCCGCGCCGCTCGGGCGCCCCCACCGCGCCGCTCCCCCCGCCGCGGTGGGCCCCCCCCACGTGGGGAGCCCGGCCTCTCGGGCGTTCAAGGGGTGGCTCAGGCAGCGCCCTTGGCGGCTTCCTTCAGCTTGGAGCCGGCGCTCACCTTGGCGCTGTAGCCCGCGGCGATCTGGATCGGCTCGCCGGTCTGCGGGTTGCGGGCGGTGCGGGCCGCGCGGTGGGTGCGCTCGAAGGTCAGGAAACCGGGGATGGTGACCTTCTCGTCGCCCTTGGCGACGACCTCGCCGACGATCTCGGCGAAGGCGGCCAGAACGGCGTCGGCGTCCTTGCGGGTCACCTCGGCGCGCTCGGACAGCGCGGCCACCAGCTCACTGCGGTTCATGTGTACTCCTGTGGTCTGTTCGCTTGCGGTGTGCGGGGGCCCATCGGTGCTCCCACCGGGGGGCACCCGGATGGGCCGCAGGTCCGCACACTGTGCTCATGCAGGCAATGCGTGGTCGCGGGCCGGGTCCGTACCCGGTGCCGAGCGCCGGAGCCCTTCGAAGGCCCGCCCGCCTGCCTGGATACGAATCCTGCCCCGACCGGCCCCGAGAAAGCCAATCGGGCCTCGGCCGGGCCACCCGAACATCGCCCGCCCGTTGGAGGTGTGACGCTCCGTCGGCTCCGGCGGACCGGGCGCGGACGGCGGTCGGGACGACTCGCCGGAAGACCAGGGGGACGTTCCGTACTTGTCGGACACGCCTGCCCCGTGCAGGGCTACCGTACGCCCTAGGACTGACAAGCCCAAACACGCCCCTCGCCCTTGTGTCGCAAGGGTTCGGGGCGAGCGGGGCGGGTATGACCGCTATTCGCACATTTGAGCGACCGGTGACGCCTCCACCGGTCCCTCCGTCAGAGCTTGACGGTGGGGAAGGCGGAGGTGTCCAGGGTGCCGACGATGCCCGGGGTCGGACGGGCCTGCACGGGGGCGTCCTGACTGTCGGCCAGGGCCGCCTCGCGCACGGCGGAGGCGACGGTCTTGGCGACGTCCTTGTGGAACACGCTCGGGATGATGTAGTTCGCGTTCAGCTCGTCGTCGGCGACGGTGGTGGCCAGCGCCCGCGCGGCCGCGATCATCATCTCGGTGTTGACCGTGCGGCTCTGGGCGTCCAGCAGGCCGCGGAAGACGCCCGGGAAGACCAGCACGTTGTTGATCTGGTTCGGGAAGTCGCTGCGGCCGGTGGCGACCACGGCGGCGGTCTGCCGGGCGATGGCCGGGTCGACCTCCGGGTCCGGGTTGGCCAGCGCGAAGACGATCGCGTCGTCGGCCATGGTCGCCAGGTCGTCGCCGTCCAGGACGTTCGGGGCCGAGACGCCGATGAAGACGTCGGCGTCCGCCACGGCCTCCTTGAGGCTGCCGGTACGGCCCGAGCGGTTGGTGTGCTCGGCGATCCAGCGCAGGCTCTCGTTGAGGTCCTCACGGCCCTGGTGGACCACGCCGCGCACGTCCGCCACGGTGGCGTGCTCGACGCCGGCCGCCATCAGCAGCTTGAGGATCGCGGTGCCGGCGGCGCCGGCTCCCGACATCACCACGCGGATCTCGGAGATCTCCTTGCCGACCACCTTCAGCGCGTTGGTGAGGGCGGCCAGCACCACGATCGCGGTGCCGTGCTGGTCGTCGTGGAAGACCGGGATGTCCAGGGCCTCGCGCAGCCGGGCCTCGATCTCGAAGCAGCGCGGCGCGGAGATGTCCTCCAGGTTGATCCCCGCGAAGCCCGGGGCGATCGCCTTGACGATGGCGACGATCTCGTCGGTGTCCTGGGTGTCCAGGCAGATCGGCCAGGCGTCGATCCCGGCGAAGCGCTTGAACAGGGCCGCCTTGCCCTCCATGACGGGCAGCGCGGCCTCCGGGCCGATGTTGCCCAGGCCCAGCACCGCCGAGCCGTCGGTGACCACGGCGACGCTGTTGCGCTTGATGGTGAGGCGGCGGGCGTCCTCGGGGTTCTCGGCGATCGCCATGCAGACCCGGGCGACACCCGGGGTGTAGATCATGCTGAGGTCGTCGCGGTTGCGGATCGGCAGCTTGGACGACATCTCGATCTTGCCGCCGAGGTGCATCAGGAAGGTGCGGTCCGAGACCTTGCCGATCGACACGCCGTCGATCGCGCGCAGCTTCTCGACGATCTCCTCGCCGTGCGCGACCGAGGAGGCCGCCACCGTGACGTCGATGCGCAGTGCCTCCAGGCCGGAGGCGGTGACGTCGAGGCCGGTCACCGACCCGCCGGAGGACTCCACGGCCGTGGTGATCGCACTGACGGCGTTGCCCCGGGCCGGGACCTCCAGCCGTACCGTGATCGAGTTGGAGACACTGGGCACCGTCGCCATCGACGCTTCCTTCTTCCGTCTGTCCCGCAGGCTCAACATTTTGTTGAAGGCATCGCCTGCGCATGCTAGACCTCGATCGTCGCACCTTCCAAGGGGTAGCCAGAAATAACGTTCATTGAGTGTGCGGATCCGACAATCCGGTCGGCGCCCCCCGGACTCCTGACGCCCACTCCTTGCCTCTCCGGGCCGATGCGTTACATTGGACGGGACACCGGCTCGATCCAAGCCCCCGGGCCCAACCTTCGTCCCTTCGAGGGACCACTTGCCGCGAGGCGAGCATGGCGGGTCGGTGTCGTAAACGTCTGAAGGCCCCTCACCACCCGGTGAGGGGCCTTCTTCCGTACGGCCCTACGGCCCGTCAGCCGTGCAGCAGAGCGGGCACGCCGGCCGCGTCCGGCAGGTCGTCCGGACCGGACAGCACGGTCAGCCGCTGCGTCGCACGGGTCAGCGCGACGTAGAGCACCCGCAGCCCGGCCTCCGACTCGCCGGCGATGCCGGTCGGGTCGGCGACCACGGTCGCGTCGTACTCCAGGCCCTTGGCCTCCAGACTGCCCAGCGCCACCACGCGCTCGCCCAGGCTCTCCGCCCACCCGGCCGCCTCGGCCCGGCGGTCCATCGGCACCACGATCGCCACGGTGCCGTCCACCTCGGCCAGCAGCCGCTCCAGCTCGGCCCGGGCGGCCTTGCCGAAGGCCTCCGGCGACGGGTCGGAGACGGCCGCGAAGCGCGGCTCCACGCCCACGTGGCGGACCGCGCTCGGCGAGGGCGTGCCCGGTGCGGCCAGTGCCAGCACCCTGGCCGCGACCTCGGCGATCTCGGCCGGGTTGCGGTAGTTCACGGTCAGCGTGAACCGGCGGCGCGGCTTGCCGGCCAGCACCTCGTCCAGCGCGGCCTGGGCCTCCTGCGGGAACGGCCAGGAGGACTGCGCCGGGTCGCCGACGATCGTCCAGGTGGCCATCCGGGAGCGGCGGCCGATCATCCGCCACTGCATCGGGGTGAGGTCCTGCGCCTCGTCCACGATGACGTGGGCGTACTCCTTGCGCTCCACCGGCTGGCGCTCGCGCTGGCGGGTGTTGCGGTCGGCGAAGGTGGTGACCTCCTCCAGGCCGGTCAACAGGTCCATCGCGTCCACCTCGCGGACCTTCGGACGGGCCGGCTCGCCGAGCAGCACCTGGAGCTCGTCCACCAGGGCGACGTCGTGCGCGGACAGCGCCCCCTCGCCCTCCGCGGACAGGTGGCGCCAGGAGGCGGCCAGCAGCCTCGCCTCGTCCGGGGTGACGGCGCGGCGGGCGATCCGGTTGGTGTGGCGGTGCTGCTTGAGCGTGCCGAGCACCCGGCGCGGGGTCAGGGCCGGCCACCAGGCGTCCAGGAAGTCCAGGAACGGCGCCTCGTCCGAGACGTACTCGTCGAAGCTCTCCTTCTCCTCCTGGCGCTGCTCCCTGGCGTAGTGGTCGGTGGGCTTCGGCAGGTGCTTGACGACCTCCTGCCACAGGGCGTCCAGCAGCAGCCGGCGGGCGCGCGGGCGCAGCAGGTTCAGCGGCGTGCCGCCGGAGCCCACCACGTTGCCGCGCACGGCCCTCAGGCGCCCCGCGTCCAGCTTGAGCACCTCGCCCCGGGCGACCACCTTCAGCTCCTGCGGCGCGCCCAGCTCGAGCGCGGCGCGGGCGGCCCGGCGCAGCAGCTGGGTCATCCGGGCCGAGCCCTTGACCCGGGCGGCCTCGGGGCTGTCGTAGCCGCCCGCCTCGATGCCGTCCACCAGCGAGCCGATCGCCCGGATGGCGACCTGCCCCTCCTCGCCGAGCGCGGGCAGTACGCCCTCGGTGTACGAGACCAGCAGCGCGGTCGGGGAGACGACCAGGATGCCCCCGGCGTAGCGGCGACGGTCCTGGTAGAGCAGGTACGCGGCGCGGTGCAGGGCGACGGCGGTCTTGCCGGTGCCGGGGCCACCGGTGACCAGGGTGGCGCCCGCGGCAGGGGCGCGGATCACCTCGTCCTGCTCCTTCTGGATCGAGGAGACGATGTCGCGCATCGAGTGGCTGCGGGCACGCCCCAGCGACGCCATCAGCGCGCCGTCGCCGACCACGGCCAGCTCCCGGCCGGCCAGGGTCGGGGTGAGGTCGGGGCGCAGCAGGTCGTCCTCGACGCCGATCACCTTGCGCCCCTTGGAACGGATCACCCGGCGGCGGATGACCCGGCCGGGCTCGACCGGGGTGGCACGGTAGAACGGGGCCGCGGCGGGCGCGCGCCAGTCGATCACCAGCGGGCCGTACTCGGCGTCCAGCACGCCTAGGCGGCCGATGTGGAGGGTCTCGGCGACGGCCGGGTCGGCCGGGTCGAGCGGGGTGTTCGACGGGATGCCGTGCTCCTCCGGGGCGTCCGCCCGCTGGAGGTCGATACGGCCGAAGAGGAAGTCCTCGAACTCGTTGTTGAGGCGTTGGAGGTGCGCGCCGGCCCGGTAGACCTGGGCGTCGCGCTCGGCGAGCGCGCCGGGGGTGCCGACCTGGACCCGCTTGGCGGCGTCCTCCAGGATGTACTCGGCCTCGGCGAGCTTCTCCTCCAACCGGTGGTAGACGGTGTCGAGGTGCTGCTGCTCACCGGCGATCTCACGTTCGCGGACGGTCTCGTGATCGGCGGCGGGGGTGGTGTCCGTGTTGCTCTGCATGGCCTCGGTGGTTGCGGCGGAATCCGGCTCCGGAAAACGAGCGGACGGATGATCCTACGCCGCGACCCCCCGGCCGCGCTGCTCCGAAGCGTACAAAATCCGAAGGCCGTCCTCCGCGGAGCGGTGGACGGCCTTCGGTGTGAACATGGGGTGGTGGAGATGCCGGGAATCGAACCCGGGTCCAGTGGAGTTAATTCAGGGCTTCTCCGAGCGCAGTCCGCTGTGATTTTCTCGGCCCTGGCAGTCACACGGACAAGCCGCCAACAGGCCCAGCTGCTGTTTGATTTCCCATCCGCCCTCGCAGCCCGGGCGGACGGTTGAGTTCCCTAGATTATGCCAGGGTCCGGGTCGGGAACCCCCCGGTCTGACACCCAAGCGCTATCGGTGCTTATTAGGCAGCGAGAGCGAACTGCTGGGAATCGCGCTTAGAGTTGGCGATTATTTTTTTGCGACACGTGGTTAACGAGATCATTGCCGCGTTCCTCGGCTCGCTTCCCCTGTTTCAACATCCCCTGTCGAAACCGATCATCCCCATGTTTTTTTGAGAAACAGCTCGGACGATGACCGTCCGTGTTGCTTGCGCCATAGTACGCGAGGCGACGGGCGAGGGTCCAGCGGATTAACCCTGGCGGCGTCGGGCCGCCGCCACGGCGCGGGCCGTCTCGCGGGTGTCCTGCTTCTCGCGGAGCGTCTGGCGCTTGTCGTAGAGCTTCTTGCCGACCGCGAGCGCCAGTTCCAGCTTGACCCGGCCGTCCTTGAAGTACAGCGAGAGCGGGACCAGGGTGTGGCCCGCGTCGCGGACCTTGGTCTCGATCTTGCTGATCTCCAGCCTGTGCAGCAGCAGCTTGCGCTTGCGGCGCGCCGCGTGATTGGTCCACGTCCCCTGGGCGTACTCGGGGATGAAGACGTTGTCGATCCACGCCTCGTGGTTCTGGATGTAGGCGTAGCCGTCGACCAGGTTGGCCCGCCCCTCGCGCAGTGACTTGACCTCGGTGCCGGTGAGTACGAGGCCGCACTCGTAGGTGTCGAGGATCGTGTACTCATGTCGCGCCTTCTTGTTCTGCGCGATCAGCTTGTGTCCCGTTTCCTTTGCCATAGCGCCGTCATTCTCGCACTTCGGAGCCCGGACGGGCAGCTGTTTTGGGCGCGGGTGCCGACGTCCGGGCCCGGGTGCCCAGCCCGGCGAGGACGCGCAGGGCCAGCGCGTCGGCGTCCTCGCCGGTGGTCGCCGGGACGTCGGGGGCGAGGCCGGTGCCGTCCGGGGACCGTCCGGCGGGGGTGAAGTAGCGGCCGACGGTCATCTCCAGCACCGCGCCGTCGGCGAGCCGGCTGGGCTGCTGGACGGTGCCCTTGCCGAAGGTCCGCGCGCCCACCACCACGGCGCGGCTGCGGTCCTGCAGGGCGCCGGCGAGCAGTTCGGCGGCGCTCATCGTGCCGCCGTCGACCAGGACCACCAGCGGGGTGCGCTGGTCCCCGCCGGGCGGGGCGGTCAACTCCCTGGTCCCGCCGCGCTCCTGGTACGAGCCGACCGGGCCGCCGTCCAGGAAGATCCCGGCGGTGTCGGCCGCCTCGTCGACCAACCCGCCGGAGTTGCCGCGCAGATCGAGCACGACGCCGCCGTGCGGGGCGCGCAGCGCGGTGCGGACCAGGTCGGCCACCCCGCTGGTGAAGGCCCGCACGGTGATCCTCAGGACGCCCTGGTCCAGGTGCTCGACGGCGACCTGCTGGCTGTCCAGCAGCGCGCGGTGCAGCTGCAGTTCGCGCACCTGGCCCTCGCCGCGGCGGACCTCCAGGGTGACCTCGGAGCCGGCCCGGCTCTCGTCGCCCCGGCCGCGCAGCCGCGCCACCACCTCGGTGACCGGCAGGTGGTCGGCCTGGTCCGGGCCGACCCGCAGCAGTCGGTCGCCGGCGGCGATCCCGGCGGCGGCGGCCGGGCCGCCGGGCGCGACCCGGGAGACCTCCGTCACGCCGTCCTCGCCGCGGCCGACCGAGAGGCCGACGCCCAGGTACCGGCCGTCCAGGCCCTGGCTGAACTCCGCGTACTCCTGCGCGCTGTAGTACGCGCCCCAGCGGTCCCCGGTGGCCCCGAGCAGGTGCTCGGCCTGCTGCTCGGACAGGGCGGTGCCGGCCGGGTCCGCCGGGAGCCCGGTGCCCGCGGGCCGGACGGCGTCGACGGAGGGGTGCGGCGGCAGGTCGCCCGGGCCGCCCCAGGCCCCGGTGGCCGCTCCGGCGAGCAGGACGGCACCGAACACCAGGCTGAGGGCGGCCGCCTGACGTGCCCTGCGCGGAGTTTGCAGCATGGCATCGGAGTGTAGACACCGTGCCTCGCGGGACGGGCCGGAACGGCGGAGTGCGGAACGGCGGGGGGGGGGGGGCCCGCCCGCGCCCGCCCGGCGCCCCCGCGGGGCCCGGGGGGGCCGCG
>NZ_JBHWBZ010000009.1:169184-179444 GCF_042735475.1 Kitasatospora sp. NPDC059577
GGACGGCGCAGTGCCGTCCGGGGCCGCCGAGGCGTCCGGGGATCAGACCTTCAGGTACTTGCGCAGCGTGAAGAACGCCGCCACACCGGCCATCCCCATGCCCACCACGACCAGCAGCGGTATCACCGCCAGCACCGATCCGAGGCCGATGAAGTGGATGAACTGCACCCGGTCGGCCAGCCAGCCCTGCACGAAGAAGTGGCCGCCGATCAGCAGGCCGGAGGCCATCACCGCACCGAGCAGCGCGGCGAACGCGGCCTCGGCGATGAAGGGCATCTGGACGTAGAAGTTCGAGGCACCGACCAGGCGCATGATGCCGGTCTCGCGCCGCCTGCTGTACGCCGACACCCGGACGGTGTTGACGATCAGGAGCAGGGCGACGAAGAGCATCAGCACCATGATCACGAACGCCGCCGTCTGCAGACCGTTCAGCAGGCCGAACAGGTTCTGCAGGATCTTCCGCTGGTCCTCGACCGACTTCACGCCGGGCTTGCCGGCGAAGGCGCTCTGGATCACGTCGTACTTGGTCGGGTCGTTGAGCTTGACCCGCCAGGACTGCGGCAGGGCGTCCGGGCCGAGGACGGGGATGAGCGGGTTGTCCGGGTTCATCTCCTTCCAGTGCTTGTACGCGTCGGCGGAGCTCTCGTACGTGGAGGACTGGACCACCGAGGTCATCTTGTCCAGCTGGGCCTTGATGTCCTGGACCTGCTGGTCGGTGGCCGCGCCCTTGTCGCACTGGGGCGAGTCGCGGGCGTCCGCCTTGGTGCAGAAGTAGATGCTCACCTCGACCTTGTCGTACCAGTACCCCTTCATGTTGTTCACCTGGTCGCGGACCAGGAGCGAGGAACCGGCGAGGGCGAGGGAGAGCGCGACGCTGACGACGACCGCGATGGTCATCGTCAGGTTGCGTCGGAGACCCACACCGATCTCCGACAGGACGAACTGGGCACGCATGCGGGAAACAACTCCAGGGTCGGTACTGCTCTGGTCTGGCGGTACGGGCCGGCGGCCCTACGGGTCAGCGCTGGGGGATCAGTGCTGGTACCCGTAGACGCCGCGGGCCTGGTCGCGGACGAGCAGCCCCTTGTCGAGCTCGATGACGCGCTTGCGCATCTGGTCGACGATCGCCTGGTCGTGGGTGGCCATCAGCACCGTGGTGCCGGTGCGGTTGATGCGGTCGAGCAGCTTCATGATGCCGACCGAGTTCTGCGGGTCGAGGTTGCCGGTGGGCTCGTCCGCGATGAGCAGCATCGGACGGTTCACGAAGGCGCGGGCGATCGCCACCCGCTGCTGCTCACCACCGGACAGCTCGCCCGGCATGCGGTCCTCCTTGCCGCCGAGGCCGACCAGCTCCAGCACCTCGGGCACCACCTTGTTGATGGCGCTCTTGGGCTTGCCGATCACCTCGAGGGCGAAGGCGACGTTCTGCGCGACCGTCTTGTTGGGGAGCAGGCGGAAGTCCTGGAAGACGGTGCCCAGCTGGCGGCGCATGTGCGGCACCTTCCAGTTGGACAGCTTGCCGAGGTCCTTGCCGAGCACGTGCACGGCGCCCGTGCTGGGACGCTCCTCGCGCAGGCACAGGCGGAGGAACGTGGACTTGCCCGAGCCGGACGAGCCGACCAGGAAGACGAACTCGCCCTTCTCGATCTCCAGCGAGACGTTGTCCAGGGCGGGACGGTTCTGCTTGGGATAGGTCTTGGAGACGTTGTCGAATCTGATCACGGCTGCATCACGGAGGCCATCCTAGGCGGCGCCAATCCTCGGTCGATCCGCCCCGGGGGCCCGGCCCGGGGGCGGGCGAAGGGAGCGCGGAGGGCCGCTCCCGGTCTCGGACCATACGCGAATCGGCAACCGGCCCGCAGGGGCAGCCCGTGACAGCCCTCCGAATCTGGGGGAGAATGACTGCTTATGCCCGGAATATTGCGAGGCATCTCACAGCCCGGGAGCCGGAACCGCCGGAACCTGGCAGAGTGGGAGGTGGCGACCGCGTCCGGCCGCTCCCCCGTACAGGGCAAGAACGGGAACCAAGGCCCCGTCCGGTGCGTTGGCTGTAGCAGCGAGGAGGAGATCGCATGACCTGCGACCATCTGGTGTGCGCCAACTGCAACGGCCGTGTCAGCGACGGGCGTTGCCCGGTATGCCGCGCCAACCGGGCCCGACTGCAGGACCAGCAGGGGCCGTTCGCCGCATTCTCCCCCGCGATGCTGCTGGCCCTGCTGGCCGGACTGCTCGCGGTGGCGCTGATCGCCCGGCAGGCGCTGGCCTGAGGCCCATCCGTTCCACCCCCTCGTGATCCTCCGATCCACCCCGGTCCACGACGAAGGGCCCCGACCGCAGCGGTCGGGGCCCTTCGCTCTGTCGTCGCGCCGTTACTCGGCGCTGGTCTCGCGCTGCTTGCGCCAGCGGATGCCGGCCTCGATGAAGCCGTCGATGTCGCCGTCCAGCACGGCCTGCGGGTTGCCGGCCTCGTACGCGGTGCGGACGTCCTTGACCATCTGGTACGGGTGCAGGACGTAGGAGCGCATCTGGTTGCCCCAGGAGCTGCCGCTGTCCTTGAGCGCGTCCATCGCCGCCTTCTCCTCCTGGCGGCGCCGCTCCAGCAGCTTGGCCTGGAGGACGTTCATCGCGGACGCCTTGTTCTGGATCTGCGAGCGCTCGTTCTGGCAGGAGACCACGATGCCGGTCGGGAGGTGCGTGATGCGCACCGCCGAGTCGGTGGTGTTGACGCCCTGGCCGCCGGGGCCGGAGGCGCGGTACACGTCCACGCGCAGCTCGCCCTCGTCGATGTCGACGTGGTCGGACTGCTCGACGACCGGGAGGACCTCGACGCCGGCGAAGGAGGTCTGCCGGCGGCCCTGGTTGTCGAACGGCGAGATGCGGACCAGGCGGTGGGTGCCCTGCTCGACCGAGAGGGTGCCGTAGGCGTACGGCGCCTTCACGGTGAAGGTCGCGGACTTGATGCCGGCCTCTTCGGCGTACGAGGTGTCGTACACCTCGGTCGGGTACCCGTGCCGCTCGGCCCAGCGCAGGTACATGCGCATCAGCTGCTCGGCGAAGTCGGCGGCGTCCACGCCACCGGCCTCGGCACGGATGTTGATCAGCGCCTCGCGGGCGTCGTACTCGCCGGACAGGAGGGTGCGGACCTCCAGCTCCTCGACCGCCTTCTGGAGGGCGACGAGCTCGACCTCGGCCTCGGCGCGGGTGTCCGCGTCGTTCTCGGCCTCGGCCAGCTCGAACAGCACGCCCAGGTCGTCGATGCGGCTGCGCAGGCCCTCGACCCGGCGCAGTTCGCCCTGGAGGAAGGAGAGCCGGCTGGTCACCTTCTGCGCGTTCGCGACGTCGTCCCACAGGGTGGGGGCGGCTGCCTCCTCCTCCAGGACCGCGATGTCGGCCCGGATCTTGTCCAGGTCGAGGACGGCCTCGATCGACCCCATGGTCGTATCGAGGTTCTTGAGCTCTTCGGAAGGATCGACGGCTGCCACGCCCCCAGGGTAATGGTTCCGGGGGTGGTCATGACGACACCCCCGCTCCCCCGGCCCTACGGCGCCCGCGGGGCGGTGCCGTGCACGGCCGGGCGGGCCGGGTGGCCGCGGTCCGGCGCGGTGGCCGCGAAGGCCGTCCAGGCCGCGGCCGCACCGGCCAGCAGCAGGACGGTGGCCAGCAGGACGGCCAGCAGCCGGCGGCGGCGCAGCAGGGCCTGGCGGTCCCGGCGGTGGCCCGGCGCGGTGCGCTGGGCGCGGGACTCGGCGGCGTACGCGGCCAGCTCCTCGGCGGAGGGCCGGCGCAGGCTGGTGTGGGTGTCCCGGGTGGAGTCCGGGGCGGCGCCGGGCACCAGCGGGACGGCCGGCCCGCGGCGGCGCTTGTGGACGCCCGGGCCGGCGTCGACCTCGGCGTAGACGGCCTCGCCGGGGGTCAGCTGCTCCTCGGCCGGGGCGCGGCCCTGGGCGGGCACCACGAGCACCGGCAGGCCGGCCAGCGACGGCAGCTGCTCGCGCAGCCGGGCGGCCAGCTCGGCGGCGCGCAGCCGGGAGGCGGGGGCCTTGGCCAGGCACTCGGAGATGATCCGCCACAGCCCGTCCGGTAGGCCGGGGATCGGCGGCACCTGCTCGGTGACGTGCCGGCGCAGCACCGCGCCGGTGTGGCCGCCGCCGAACGGGGTGAAGCCGGCCAGCAGCTCGTACAGGACGGTGGCGAGGGCGTAGATGTCGACGGCCGCGCGCGGCTCCAGGCCCTCGATGATCTCGGGGGCCAGGTAGTCGGGGGTGCCGATGATCCGGGTGGCCCGGGTGCGGCGCGGGGCGTCGACCAGGCGGGCCACGCCGAAGTCGGTGAGCTTGGCGCGCGGGGCGCCGCCGGGGCCGGGGGCGGCGGCGAGGTCGAGCAGGACGTTCTCCGGCTTGACGTCGCGGTGGACGATCCCGGCCGCGTGGGCGGCGGCGAGGCCGTCGGCGACGTCGGCGATGATCGAGGCGGCGGTCTGCGGCGGCAGCGCGCCGTCCCGCTCCAGCCGGGAGCGCAGGTCGCTGCCCTGGACCAGTTCCATCACCAGGGCGAGGTCGCTGCCGTCCACGACCATGTCGCGCACGCCGACCACCCGGGGGTGGTCGAGGCTGGTCAGCGCGGTGCGCTCCTGGACGAAGCGGCCGACCAGCACCTGGTCGGAGGCGAGGTCCTCGCG
Organism: Kitasatospora sp. NPDC059577; assembly: GCF_042735475.1. Taxonomy (NCBI): domain Bacteria; kingdom Bacillati; phylum Actinomycetota; class Actinomycetes; order Kitasatosporales; family Streptomycetaceae; genus Kitasatospora; species Kitasatospora sp. NPDC059577. The sequence goes on from NZ_JBHWBZ010000009.1 coordinate 173,863, forward strand.
CAGCAGCTTGACCGCGACCGGGCCGTCGGGCCCCTCACCGAGCCAGACCGTCCCGGCCGAACCCCGGCCGATGACCTGGTGGACGGTGTACCGGCTGCCGATCTTGCGTGCCAATGCTGCTCCGTGGGCGGCGCGGGAGCGCTCCGGGGGTCCGGCGCGCTCGGTGGGGCGGGACAACAGCGACCAACCTACGCGCCCGGAGGCCCCGAAGGGCCGCCTGATGGCCCCGGAGCGGGAGTCTCGGGCGAGAAATCTCGGAAATTGTCGACAAAGCGTCAATCTTGCCGTCCGGCACCGGCGTCGGGCCCGGACCGGTCGGTCCGGGCTCCGCGGCGGATCCGTCCCGGCCGGTCCCGGCGGCCGGCGACGGCGCTACTTGCCGAAGACGCTGTTCACCCAGTCCCGCGCCGAGTCGAACCAGCCCACGACGTTGTCCCAGTAGTGCGGCAGCGGGGTGAAGTTCCACAGCGCCACCCCCGCCACGGTCAGCACCAGCAGCACCATCAGGCAGCCCTTGAGGCAGCCGAGCCCCGGGATGTACATCCGGTTGCGGCTGCGCGGGCGCGGCTCGCGGGCCGGCGCCGGCTCACGGCGGCGGGCCGGCTCGCGCGGCGGCTCCTCACGCCGCGGCGGGGCCTCCCGGTACTGCGGCGCCGGCGGCTCGGCCCGGCGCGGCGCCGGGGAGGGCGGGGGCGGCGGGTAGCCGCCCTGCGGCTGGCCGTACCCGGCCGGGGCCTGCCGCCGGCCGCCGGGCGGCTGCGGGCGGCCGCCCTGGGGGGCATGGCCGCGCTGGGGGCCCTGCCCGTCCTGGCCGGCCTGCCCGCCTCGTCCGGCCTGGTAGGGCGGCGGGGCGACCGGCGGGCGCTGCGCGTAGCCGGGCGGCGGCGGGGCCTGCCGGTAGCCGGCCGGCGGCTGCGGCTGGTGGCCGGGCCGGCCGCCCGGCGCTCCCTGACCGGCCTGGTAGGGCGGCGGGGCGACCTGCGGCTCGCCGTACTCCTCGTAGTCCTCCGGGCCGAAGTAGCCGACCTGGGTCTGCTGGTTGCGGTCCCGCGCCGCGCGCAGCTGGGTCTGCCACGGGTGCGGCGCCTCCTCCTGCGGCCCGGGGGGCGCGGTGGGCGGGGGCGGCGGCACGGCGGTGGGCGGCAGCACCTGGGTGCGGTCCGCGCTGCCGTACGGGGGCGCGGGCGGCGGCTGGGTGCCCATCACCCGGGTCGCCGCGGCCGGGTCGTACCCGGGGGCGCCGGGGGCGCTCGGCGGCAGCACCTGGGTGCGGGCCTCGGTGCCGCCCGGAACGGCCGGGACGGCGCCGGGCACGGTGGTGGGCTGCGGGTCCGGCTGGAGCAGGGCGGCGACCGCCAGCGCCTCGTCCACCGCCGCCGGGGAGGCGTGCACACCGACACCGGCCGCGACCACCCGCAGGGCACGGGCCAGCGAGGTGGCGCTCGGCCGCTGGGCCGGGTCCTTGCGCAGGCAGCGCTCGATCACCGTCCAGAGCGGCTCGGGCATGGTGCTGGGCCGCTGCGGCTCCTGCGCGAGGTGGGCCTGGAGGACGGCGAGCGCACTGTCGCCCTGGAACGGCTGGCGGCCGGTGACCAGCTCGAACAGCATGATCCCGGCGCCGTACACGTCCACCGCGGAGGTCTGCGGGCGGCCCTCGGCGGACTCCGGCGCGACGTAGGCGGGGGTGCCGACGAACTCGTGGGTGCGGGTGACGCCCGGGGAGTCGGCGAGGCGGGCGATGCCGAAGTCGGTGAGCAGCGGGTGCATCTGCTCGATGCCGTTGACCACCGTGGAGGCGAGCAGCACGTTGGCCGGCTTGAGGTCGCGGTGGACGATCCCGTCCGCGTGGCTGGCCGCCAGCGCGTCCGCGACCTGCGCCATCAGCAGGGCGCCCGCGATCGGGCTGAACGGGCCGTTGGCGCGCAGGTAGCGGGCCAGGTCGGGGCCCTCCACCAGGTCCATCACCAGGGCCAGCAGCTCGCCCTCGACGACCAGGTCGCGAACCCGGACGATGTTCGGGTGGGTCAGCCGCAGCAGCAGTGAACGCTCGCGCAGGAAGCGCATCACGACGTCCGGGTCGGCGGCCAGTTCCTCGCGCAGCACCTTGATCGCCACCCGCTGGCCGGGCTCGCTGCCCGGCACCTGGACGTCCTCGCGCACCACGCCGCGCCAGACGGTGCCGGTCGCACCCCGTCCGAGGGTCTCATCCAGCAGATACTTGCTGCCGACTGGCCGCACCTGTCGCACTCCTCGCCGTGCCGCCCGCGCGGGGCGCTCCTCCGCTGGTGCGGTGAGCCTGCCGGGCCCGTGTCTGCGGCCACTCTAACGGTGTCCGTTCGGGTTTTTGAGGTGACCGGCAGGCCATCCGAGCAGGGTTGGGGGACATCCCCTAGGGGACCACCCGGAGCGGGTCGAGGGGCCGGCTCAGGGGGGCGGCAGGGGGGTGGTTGACCTGACTCACCGCCACCTCCACCATGACGATGATCGCAAGATCGTCAAATCCGGTACGGTGCGCGGACCGTCCGTGCCGGATGGCAGGATGGACACTCGCCACTCGTGTGGCCCAATGGGGTCGCCGCGTCCGCCCGGTGCGTGCGCGACGGCGCCGGGGTACCAGGCTTCACACCAGCAGAAGGGACCCGCGGGCGAGATGCAGATCCGGCTGACCGTCCTCCGACCGCGCAGCGGCCCGGCCGCCGCCGGCTCCGCCATCCCCTACGTGGACGTGCTGGTCACCGCGCCCGTCGGCACCGCGCTCGGCGCCATCGCCGGCGCCCTCGCCGGCGCCGTGGGCGTGCGCGGACCGCGGGCCGCCACCCACGTGCACCTGTACGCCGGGGCGCACCGGGTGGACGAGCACACCCTGCTCGGCCACCCCCCGCTGCTCGACGGAGCCGTCCTCAGCCTCAACGAACCCGACCCCACCGCCGACGACCCCGACGACACCCCCGCCGTCGCCGAACTTCGCGTCGTCGGCGGCCCCGACGCCGGCGGCGTGCACCGGCTGCACGGCCGGGAGATCCGGATCGGCCGTTCCGGTGAGGCCGACGTCCCCCTCGACGACCCGGACGTCTCCCGGCTGCACCTCGCACTGCACATCGCCGAGGACGGCCGGGTCGCCGTCCGCGACCTCGGGTCCACCAACGGCACCACCCTCGACGGCCGGCTCGTGCCGCCCTGCCCGCCCGAGGCCGCCGTCCCGCTGGAGCCCGGCGCCCTGCTGCGGATCGGCGAATCGACGCTGCAGGTCACCGCCCCCGACCCGGCCGAACCCGCCGGTGCCGTCCGCGCCGCCCTGCCCGACGGCCACGGGCACCTCCAGCTCGCCGCACCCGGCCCGGCCCGGCCCGCACCGCCGGTGGTCGAGCCGCCCGCCGCCCCCGAACCCGCCCCGGGCCGGGGCCGCGGCCTGTTCTCGCTGCTGCCCGGCCGCACCGCCGAGCCGCCCGGCCAGGAGAGCGCCGAACGCCACCACGCCGCCGTACGGCTGCGCCAGACCGCCGCCCAGCGCGAACGCTGGCCCGACCTCGCCGGCCTGCTGCTCAACGCCGTCGGTCCCGGCCCCCGGCTGTGGGAGCGCGGCCCCGGCCACCCCGACGCGCTCACCCTGCGCCTGGGCACCGCCGACCGCCCCGGCGGCCCCGGCACCACGCCCGGCACCACGCTGCCCGCCGTCCCGGTCACCCTCGACCTGCAGACCGCCGGCAGCCTCGGCCTCTGCGGGCCGCGCGACCGCCTGGACGCACTCACCCGCGCCGTCGTCGCCCAGCTCGCCGCCCTGCACCCGCCGACCGGCCTGAGCCTGGTCGTGGTCGACGCCGACCCGGCCCGCACCCCCGAGGAGCGCGTCGACACCTGGGCCTGGGCCCTGTGGCTGCCCCACCTGCGCCCGGCCGACGGCCAGGACTGCCGCCTGCTGATCGGCCTCGACGACGAACAGGCCACCGCCCGGCTGACCGAGCTCACCGCCCGGCTCAGCGGCCCCAGCGGCCTCGGCGGCCACGCCGCCACCGTGGTCGTGGTCGACGGCCGCCCGGCCTCCGAGACCGCCAGGCAGGCGCTCGACCTGCTGCTGCGCCAGGGCCCCGCGGTCGGCATCTTCCCGGTCTGCCTCGCCGAACAGCCCGAGCTGCTCCCCCGGGGCCTCGGCGCGACCGCCCTGATCACCGGCGAGGTCGGCACCCAGCTCTCGCTCGACCGCCCGGTCGCCCGCGGCCGCGAGACCCTGCACGAGGTCTCACTGGACGCCGTCTCCGACGCCTGGGCCGAACGGCTGGCCCGCGTCCTCGCCCCACTGCGCGAGGCCGCCCCGGCCGTCCGCGGCCCGCTGCCGGACGCGCTGCGCCTGCTCGACCTGCTGCAGCTCGACACCGTCACCCCGGCCAAGCTGTCCGCCCGCTGGGCCGCGCACGCGGGCGGCATCGGCGCCGCCACCGCACTGCTCGGCACCACCCGGGACGAGCTGTGCACGCTCGACCTGGCCGACCCCGAACTCGCCCTGCCCTCCCCCGACCCGGGCGGCCCGCACCTGCTGATCGGCGGCGGCCGCGGCTCCGGCAAGACCGAACTGCTGCGCACCCTGGTCGCCTCGCTCGCGGTCTCCGAGCGCCCCGAGCGGCTGGCCGTCACGATCATCGAGGGCCGGCCCACCGAGGAGGGCCTGGACGGCTGCACCGAGCTGCCGCACGTGACCGGCCTGGTGAACGCCGGCGCCGATCCCCGGGCCGCACTGCTCGCAGCCGAGGCGCTGGAGGACGAACTCGACCTGCGGGAGCGGCTGTTCGACGGCCTGGACTTCGCCTCCTGGCACGCCGCGCGCATCCTGGACGACCGGCACGCGCTGGACGAGCGGCCCGAGCCGGTGGAGCACCCGCAGGTGCCCGTGCCCGCCACCGTCGGAGCCGCGGCCGCCCCGGCGGCCCGGGTCATCGCGCCGCGCAGCGCGGAGGGCCCCCGGCCCGGCGCCGCCCCCGCGACGCCCGCCCCGGCGACGCCCGTCCCGGCCCGCCTGGTCGTCGTCGTGGACGACTACGACGCCCTGCTCTCCCCCACCTCCCCGGCCGGCCGGCCGCTCGCCCGCGCACTCGCCGACATCGCCCGCCGCGGCGGGGCGCTCGGCGTCCACCTCGCCGTCGCCACCGGCCGCCCGGAGGACAGCGCGGGCAGCGAGGTGGACGAGGCCGCCCTGCTGCGGATCGCGCTGCGCACCGACGACCCGGCCGACTCCGACCTGCTGATCCACCTGGGCGACGCGGCCGCCCTCCCCGAGGACACCCCCGGCCGCGGCTACCTGCGGCTGCCGGACGGCGGCGTCACCGCCTTCCAGACCGCCCGGATCAGCGGTCGCATCCCGCGCACCGCCACCCTGCGCCCGACGGTGGTCGCGGTGGACCCGCTGCAGCTCGGCGCCCCGCCCGCCCGCCGGCCGGTCCGCGAGCTCGGCAACGGCCCCACCGACCTCGCCCTCCTGGCCAGCGCCCTCCAGCGCGCCGCCGCCCCGCGGGGTGGGGGGGGGGGGGCGGCCCCCCGCGAAGACGGAGGGGGCCCGGGGGAGCGCGGGGGGGGTGGGGGGGGCCGCGCGC
>NZ_JBHWBZ010000010.1:0-79615 GCF_042735475.1 Kitasatospora sp. NPDC059577
GCGCCCCGGGTGCCCGCCCCGGCGTGTGTGGGGTGGGGGGGGGGCCCGCCCCGTGGGCGCCCCCCCCCCCCCCGGCCCGCCGCCCCCCCGGCGGCGGCGCGGCACGAACTGGCGGAGCCCGGCGAGGGTGCGGCCAGGGCACCCCGACCCTCAGGGCACCCCGCCCCAGGGCCCCCGACCCCCGGGGCCCCGACCCGGAGAGCACGAGCATGACCACCACCTGGCAGCGCCTGCGCCGCGACCACCCCCGGCTGCTCGACGCCGTCGGCGGAGCGGCGATGATCACGGTCACCGCGCTCGGCGCCACCATCGACCAGACCGGCGGCCACCTCACCCCGTTCGACCCGACCACCGGCGTCATCGCGATGGTCTCCGCCGCCGCCGTGTTCGCCCACCGCCGCCACCCGCGCGCGGTGGTCGCGGTCACGCTGCTCTGCACGATGACGCTCGCCTGGGCCAGCCCCCGGCTCACCCCCACGCTGGCCACCCCGCTGCTGCTCGCCCTCTACTTCCTCGCCATGCGCACCGACCGCGCCACCGCGCTCCGCGCCTCGATCGCCACCGCCGTCCTGCTCACCGGGATATCGCTGCTGTTCGGCTCCGGCGGCCCGATCGGCGAACGCCTCGGCGTCCTCGCCTGGGCCCTGCTGCCCGGCGCCATCGGCGACTCCGTCCGCAACCGCCGCGCCCACCTCGCGGCCATCGAGGAACGCGCCGAACGCGCCGAACGCACCCGGGAGGAGGAGGCCCTGCGCCGGGTCGCCGACGAGCGGATCCGGATCGCCCGCGACCTGCACGACGTGGTCGCCCACCACATCGCCCTCGCCAACGCCCAGGCCGGCATCGCCGTGCACCTCATGGACAACCACCCCGTCCAGGCCCGCGAGGTACTCAGCCACATCACCGACGCGACCGGCTCGGCCCTGCAGGAGCTGCGCGCCACCGTCGGCCTGCTGCGCCGCGCGGAGGAGCCCGCCCCGCTCGAACCCACCCCGGGCCTCGACCGGCTGCCCGAACTGATCGGCTCCTTCGAGCGGGCCGGACTGCCGGTCCGGCTCACCGTCCGGGGCGAGGCCCGGCCGCTGTCGCCCGGGGTCGACCTCACCGCCTTCCGGATCGTCCAGGAGTCGCTGACCAACATCGCCAAGCACGCGCACGGCGCCGACGCCGAGATCACCCTCGCCTACAGCGGCAGCCGGGTCTCGGTCAGCGTCGCCAACGGCTGTCCGACCGCGACCGGGCGCCCCCGCGCCGCGCCGCTGCCCCAGCCCGTCCCGGGCGAGAGCGGCTTCGGCCTGATCGGCATGCGCGAGCGGGCCGGCGCGGTCGGCGGCCGGCTCAGCGCCGACCCGCGGTCCGACGGCGGCTACCTGGTCACCGCCGAGCTGCCGCTGCGCACCGGCGCCCGTGACGACGGCCCCGCCCGCTCGGGCGCGGTCGACGGGCCCGGGACCGAGCACCGGGCCGGGGCCGGGGGACAAGATCACGCCGTTCGGGGCACCGGCCTCCCCTCCCTGGGTGGCCCCCGCACGGCGCGCGCCGCCCGTACGCACGAAGCCGAAGGACCGGACCGCGCCACCCGGCCGGCCCGCGCCGCCCGAGAGGACAGGGACCACGCATGACCATCCGGGTACTGCTCGCCGACGACCAGGCACTGCTGCGCGGAGCCTTCCGGATGCTGATCGACGCGGAGGAGGACATGGAGGTGGTCGGCGAGGCCGCCGACGGGCGCGAGGCCGTCGAGCTCGCCCGGGCCACCAGGCCCGACGTCGTGCTGATGGACATCCGGATGCCCGGTGCCGACGGCCTCGGCGCCACCGCCGCGATCTGCGGGGACGAGGAGCTCTCCGGCACCCGGGTGCTCATCCTCACCACCTTCGAGATCGACGAGTACGTCGCCCAGGCGCTGCGCGCGGGCGCCGGCGGCTTCCTCGGCAAGGGCGCCGACCCGAAGGAACTGCTCGCCGCCGTGCGCACCGTGGCGGCCGGCGACGCCTTGCTCTCGCCCGCCGCGACCCGGGCCGTGATCGACCGGCTCCTGGCCCAGCCCGACCGCGGCGCCGACGGTGCGGCGAGCGAGCGGCTGGCCGTCCTCACCGCCCGCGAGCGCGAGGTGATGTCGATGGCCGCCACCGGCCTCACCAACGAGGAGATCGCGGAGCGGATGTTCGTCAGCCCCTTCACCGTCCGCACCCACGTGCACCGGGCGATGTCCAAGCTCGACGCCCGGGACCGCGCCCAACTCGTCGCGATCGCCTACCAGTCCGGCCTGGTCCCGCCCGGCCGCCCGTCCTGACCGCGACGGGCGGCCGGTACCGGGGCGACCCGGACCGTACGGGGGTGTACCCGAGGTCGGGCAGGACCGGCCGACTCGCGCCATTTGGGCCGATTGTGGACTGAGGGTTCGTCATATTTCCGCGCTGGAAAGCGATCAAGTTCCTGGCCTGGCCGAAAACCGCCTCCGAACTGGTGTATCGGCGAGTAGTCTGCCGATGACTCAGAATGAGGAGGATGTTCGTGGAAACCAAGGACACGGCAGGCGAGGTGCGGATTCTCCAGCCGTTGCCCGGGCGTACGGCGGACGAATCGCAGGCGTTCGACACTCGGCTCGCGCGTCTGCTCCGCCTGCTCGGGGCCGAGGTCGCACCTGGACCCGACTACCAGAGTTCGGCTCGATGGGAGGTCCACAAGGCGGTAGCCGGACGGTCCCAGCTGCCAGAGGAGTACTTCGAGGCACTGCTGGAGGCGGCGGTCCACGACCCCAACCCGAGCTTCAACCGGCGCTTCGTCGAGCCCGCCCTGCTCGCCTTCGGGCAGCGCCGGGTCCGCCTCGCCCTGCTGGGTTACCTCCGTACCGGCACCAACCCGGAGCGGGCGGGAGCCGCGCGGGCCTGGTACTGGACGGCCCTGTCGGTCGGGGACGGCAGCAACGGCGCCGCCGCCGACGAAGGCGCGAGCGTGCGGGACACCTGGTACGAGACCGCGCTGCGGGAGTTCGTGGCCAACCAGGACCTGGACGTCCGCCGCTGCATCCTCCCCGGCCTCCCGCTCGTGCTCCGCGCCTACCCGGCGGAGCTGCACGGCCTGGTCGAGGCGGCGGTCGCGATCGCCCGCTCGCACCCCGACGAGTACATCCGGCACCGCGCCGAGATCCAGGTCGGCCTCTGACCGCAGGACGTCCACGCTCCGGGTGCACACGTCGACGCGTGCACCCGGAGCGGCATTTCCCGCCCGGCCGATCAATTCGCCCACGATTCGGCGAATCGCGCGCCAACCGGATTTCTCCGCCCCGATTCGTGAACTCGCCGTCCGGTCATGACAATTCCGGTCGACCGTCGACGAACCCGGGGCCCTGCCGTCATGGCGGGACGGCCGAAGACCTGAAGCCCGCGGCCAGGACGACCGAGGCCGTCGACGTCCAACTCCTCGAAACCGCCGGCATCCGTCCGCTCGAAACCCCCGCACCGCCCCTCCCCGAGACCGAGCGGGCCGCGATGGACCGTGCCCGGGCGGCAGGTCGTCCGGGCCGGCACCGGGCTCTTCGGCGGCCCGGTCGCCGCCTGCACCGGTCTCGTGCAGGACGGCCCGACACGCTCGCCGGGCACTGGGCGCGGATCGGCTACCGCCGCTTCGCCGCGCGCCTCGTCCCGGGCGCCACCAGCCGGGTGGGCTCGCTGTACGTCGCCGTCGTCCAACTCGCCGACGACGGCCGGATCCTGGTCGGCCGGATTGGCCGGATTGGCCGGACTGGCCGGGTGGCCGGATGGCAGGTCCGACCGCCTGCCCCGGCTGCTGGGGCCTGCCCGGCGGCTGCGTCGAACCGCCCCGCTCGGCGAACCCCTCGACCCGCCCGCGCTGCGCCGCCACGCCGCCCGGGAACTCGTCGAGGAGACGGGCGTGTCCACGCCCCGGGAACCCCTCACCCGCTGGCCGCTCGTCCGCAGCGAGCACGGCAGCGTCGGCGTGCTCCACCTCGCCCCGCCCGTGCCGGCCGGGAACCGGCCGCGCGCCACACGGAGTTGTGCGCCGCCCATCGGTCACTCGGCGCGGAGCCCGAGTTCGACCGGATCGCCCTGATCGGCTCGCAGACCGAGGCCGCCGCCCTCCCCGGCCCGCACGCGGACCTCCTCGGGCCGGTGCTGCGCCGCCTCTTCGCCGGTCGAGTGCTTCGGGCGGACGCCGGAACGCCTGGGGCACCAGGATGCGGGTTCGCCGGGCCGCCGGTACGCGGAGCCCCGCCCGCGGGAGGGCGACCCGGAGGGCCGTCGTCGGTGCGGGCGGGGCTCGGTCGACCCTACGGTCGGTGCGTGCGGCCGACGCGACTCACTTCGCGTTCGCGACGGTGAGGATGAAGTGGTCGCCGGCCACGACCTGCGACGACGCGGTGCCCCGGACCGCGGCGGCCGAGGTGATCGCCAGGCCCGCGGCGGCGAGGGCAGCGGTCGCGACCGTGGTGATGACGAGACGGCCGATCAACGTGCGCTTCATCGCTGCTCCTTGAGATCTGATGGTCCTGCAGAGACGGCTGAAGCATCGTCCAACGACCTTGCGGTGCGGTGGTGCCGCAAACGTATCGAGTCGATGCTCTCGCGGCGCACGAGCTCCGGTAGCTTCTGCCACTCACGATCGTGTCGGTGGTCGCGCAGGAAGTCGGCAGGTTCGACTTCCCGCGCAGCCACCCGGGGTGTTCGGTGCCCCGGGTGGGGGCCGATGCGGGGTGTCCGAGGCCGAGACTGCCGCCGGTGGCCGGGCAGGCCACACGCCTCATGGGTCACGGCTCAGGGCTTGCGGGCCACCGCTCCGTACATGCTCACGCGCTCGGCGCCCGCGGTCGGGGGAGTGTCGGGGCGCCAGAGCGGGACGGTGACCACGCCCGGGTCGAGGAGGTCGAGGCCGTCGAAGAAGGCGTGCACCTCGGCCCGGCTGCGGCCGACCAGCGGGGCGGTGGCCTTGTCGTAGACACCGGTGACGCGGTCGCGGACCGCGGCCGGGATGAAGTCGGCGGTGCCGTGGGAGAGGACGAGGTGGCTGCCGGAGGGCAGGGCGTCCAGCAGGGTGGCGACGGCCCGGTACGGCTCGTCCTCGTCGCGCAGGAAGTGGAGGACGGCGGCGAGGACGAGGCCGACGGGGCGCGAGAAGTCGAGGAGGTCCGCGGCGCGGACGGCGTCCAGCAGGGGCTCGGGCTGTCGCAGGTCGGCCTGGATGACGGTGGTGCGGCCGTGGCCCGCGCCGGCCATCAGGGCGCGGGCGTGGCTGAGCACGATCGGGTCGTTGTCGACGTAGACGACGCGGGCGTCCGGGTCGGCGGCCTGGGCGATCTCGTGGGTGTTGCCGGCCGTCGGGATGCCGGTGCCGATGTCGAGGAACTGGTCGGTGCCGAGGTCGGCGACGCAGCGTACGGCACGGGTGAGGAAGCCCCGGTTGGCGCGGGCGGTGGACCGGAACTCGGGGTTGGCGGCGAGGGCCTTCTCGGCGGCGGCGCGGTCTGCGGGGAAGTTGTCCTTCCCGCCGAGGTAGTAGTCGTACATCCGGGCCGGGTGCGGGATGTCGGGCCGCAGGTCGGCCGCGGCTCCGGCCCCGCCGGGTGCCCACATGTCCTCGTATCCCACGGCTGCCGCCCTTCGCCCGGACACTCTGCCCGCAAAAGTCTGATGATCTACTCACGGCCTTGCTGGCGGACAGCCTAAAGGCCGGGTCAAGGCGCCGGTGCCGGTAGGTCGGGTCGCCCCCGTATGTCCTTTTCGTCGCCCCGTGCGCCCCACCCGGCCTCGGGGGGCATGCGGGCGGCACCGGACGGGCGCACCGCCGACGTCACGAGGCCCCGGGCGCCGCTCGCACCCGCCGCTCGCCGCCGTCGCGCGTCGCCGTCGCCGCGCACACCCGCGTCCCACCGCGCGGCCCTGCCCGTCCCGGCGGAGGATGGGAGCCTCGGGGCAGTGACACATCGGGCGACGGGAGGTCCGGGCCGTGGTGATCGCAATGGCAGACATCCGCGAGTGGCGCGGCCACTCCGTGGTCGACCAGAAGAGCCGCCGCATCGGCTCGCTGGAGTCCGTCTACGTCGAGACGGTCAGCGACGAGGCGTTCTTCGCCACCGTGACGGTCGGCTGGGCCGGGCGCCGCCGCCTGGTGTTCGTCCCGCTGGAGGGGGCCGTGGTCGGGCCGGACTACGTCCGGGTGGCGTACGGGCGGAACCGGGTCAAGCAGGCGCCGGCGATCGGCACCGACGACGTCCTGCCCGCCGAGGACGAGCCCGCGGTGTTCGCGCACTACGAGCTTCCGTACGCGACCGGCGCCGGTGGCGAGCGCCGCCTCGCCCGTCGCTGAGGGGGCGCGGGGTGGTGCGGTCGCCACGGCCTCGGTCCACCGGGGAATGAATACCCCACCGGGTACACTTGTCCATCGACAGTCGATGTGAAAGGCGGCCCCGACATGCAGGTGGACGAGGAAGCGGTCGGCGCGGTCCTGAACCGGCTGCGTCGTGCCCAGGGCCAGTTGGCCGGAGTGATCGCGATGATCGAGGCGGGCCGGGACTGCAAGGACGTGGTCACCCAGCTCGCCGCCGTCTCGCGCGCCCTTGACCGGGCCGGGTTCAAGATCGTCGCCAGCGGCATGCGCCAGTGCATGGCCGTCGCCGACGAGGAGGCCCCGCCGATGAGCGAGGCCGAGCTGGAGAAGCTGTTCCTCGCCCTGGCCTGACGCCCTGGCCTGCTCTGCCCTGGCCTTCACCCCTGGCCTGAGGCCCTGCCCCGCCCTGACGCCCTGGCCTGCTCTGCCCTGGCCTGGCGGCCTGGCTCGGTGAGTCCTCCGAGGGGCGCGAACGAGCCTGGTTGTACGTACCGGAGGGTCGCGACGGTTCATCCGTCGCGGCCCTCTTCGCATGCCCGCTGAAGTTCCCGTGCCGCCCGATGACCCGTCACGCATCGTTCATGTCCCGGTCGCTGGCTTCCGGGTGAATGAGGCCGCCCGCAGTTGTACAGCCAACTGTGCGGACAGCCCGCAACTGCCCGTACAGCCGACCGCGGTGAACCCTCCCTCCCTGACTCCGTGACCAGCCGTACCCGACCCCGTGAACCGTCCCCCGGCGGACCGGGCCCCGGGTGCGGCGGACAGGACAATCGTGGCCGCAGGCAGCGCCCTGACCCTCACCTCATCCTCCGACCCCACCGAAGGCGACCGGCTCACCTTCCACTGGAGCACCGACGCCCCCGACGCCAAGAACTGGGTCGGCATCTACGACGGCAGCCGTCAGCCCGGTACCGGCTCCTCGCTGTTGTGGAAGTACACCCCGGACGCCGCCGGTGACGTCCAGCTCGACACCTCCGCGCTGACCGGCGGCCCGTACACCGCCTACCTGCTCGCCAAGGACGGCTACGGCATCCTCGCCCGGACCGCCCCGTTCAGTTTCCGCCCCAAGCCCGCGGTCGTCCGCCCGCACGCCGCCGTCGACGCCCTCACCGCCACGCCGGTTGCCCCGGGCGCCGCCGTGCAGGTCAAGCTCGGCGGCCTCTGGTCCCGCCCGGCCGGCAACGTGCCCGGCTCCGCGACCTTCCGCAAGGTCAGCGGCCCGGCCTGGGCGTCCGTCAGCGCCGACGGCACGCTCACCGGCACCGCGCCCGCCACCACGGGCAGGAACCCCGAGGTGGTCGTCGTCGGAGTCAAGGACGGCGCGGGCGCCGTGGACACCGTCACCGTGCTGGTACCCGTCGTCGACCCGGCGGCCAAGCCCCGCCTCAAGGCCGCCAGTTGGAACCTGCACAACGCGGGCGCGGCCTACACCGACGCGCTGGAGAAGCAGCTGCGCGTGGTCCTCGCCCAGGGCCTGGACGTGCTGGCCCTCCAGGAGACAGCGGGGGAGCGCGCCAGGACTCTGGCCGACGCCCTCGGCTGGTACGCCTACCAGAGCCCCGGCAGCGTCGGCATCCTCAGCCGCCACCCGCTCGCCGACGTCACCCCGCCGACCGCCGACCTGCCCGCCGCCGCGGCCACCCTCCAGCTGCCCGGCGGCCGTGCCGTCCGCTTCTGGGCCGCCCACCTGGACGAGGCGGGCTACGGCCCGTACACGGTGCAGGACGGCGGCACCGCCGCCCAGGCCGTGGCCGCCGAGAACGGCTCGCTGCGGCTGAAGCAGGCCAAGGCGCTCGCCGCCGCCGTGCGCGCGGACGCCGCCCGGGGCGTCCCGGTCGTCCTGGCCGGCGCGCTCGCCTCGCCCTCCCACCTGGACTGGACGGCCGCCACCGCCGCCGCGCACGGTGGGGTCGGCCCGCTCGACTGGCCGGTCACCGTGGCGCTGCAGGCCGCCGGACTGACCGACACCTTCCGCGAGGAGAACCGCGACCCGGCCAAGGCCCCGGGCGCCACCTGGTCGCCCACCCGCAAGCGGCGCGGCGACCGGCCGGAGCCGCAGGACCGGATCGACTACGTGCAGTACGCCGGCCCGCTGAAGCTGGTGGAGGCGCACACCCTGGTCGCCGACTGGCCGCAGCCCGAGCCGAACGCGGCCGGCAACGAGTGGCCGTCCGACACCGCCGCCGCCGTCGCCACCTTCCAGCTCTGAGACCCACAGCCCCGAGAGGCCAGTTCGTCATGCCCGAGCTCTCCCGCCGTACCTTCGTCGGCGCCACCGCCGCGGCCGGCGCCACCGCCCTGACCGGTCTGGCCGGCGCGCCGGCCGAGGCCGCCCCGGCCCCCGCGCCCGGCACCACCGCAGCCGCCCCGCTCACCGGCACCGTCAAGGACGTCAAGCACGTCGTCGTCCTGATGCAGGAGAACCGTTCCTTCGACCACTACTTCGGCACCCTCGCCGGCGTCCGCGGCTTCGGCGACAAGCAGGCGCTGCAGTTCCCGGACGGCACCGACGTGTTCCGCCAGCCCGACAGCCGGCGCAGCGACGGTGGCGCGATGCTGCCGTACCGGATGGACACCGACAAGTACAACGCGCAGAACGCCGGCGGCCTCCCGCACGACTGGGCGACCGGCCACCAGGCCATCAACAACGGCGCGATGAACAAGTGGGTCGCCGCCAAGGGCGAGCGCACCATGGGCTACTTCACCCGGGACGACATCCCCTACCAGTTCGCCCTCGCCGACGCGTTCACCGTCTGCGACGCCTACTTCACCTCCCTGGCCGGCCCCACCGACCCCAACCGCCTCTACCTGTGGACCGGTACCTCCGGCCCCGGCCGCGACGGCACCACCGGCCCGTGGATCGACAACACCCCGGTCACCGACAACCCCGTCGCCGACTGGACCACCTACGCCGAGCGCCTGCAGGCGGCCGGCGTCACCTGGCGCGTCTACCACAACCCCAGCAAGGACGACCGCACCGGCGACTACGACGACAACGCGCTCTCCTACTTCAAGCAGTTCCACGCGTTCGGGCCCGACGACCCGCGCTACGTCAACGCGATGACCAAGTTCGACCCGGCCGACTTCGACCGCCACTGCAAGGACGGCACCCTGCCGACCGTCTCCTGGCTCGTCGCGCCCTACCTGTTCTCCGAGCACCCGGAGGCCGGCCCGGCCTACGGCGCGCACTGGGTCGACCAGGCGCTGCAGTCGCTGATGTCCAACCCGGACGTCTGGCGGCACACCGTCTTCCTGGTCATGTACGACGAGAACGACGGCTACTTCGACCACATGGTCCCGCCGACCCCCGAGCCCGACACCCCGGAGGAGTTCACCCACGGGCGCGCCATCGGTCTCGGCAACCGCGTCCCGCTCTGGGTCATCTCACCCTGGTCGCGCGGCGGTTGGGTCAACTCCCAGGTCTTCGACCACACCTCGGTGCTGCGCTTCATGGAGGTCGTCACCGGTGTGGCCGAGCCCAACATCTCGGCCTGGCGCCGGGCCGTCTGCGGCGACCTCACCAGCTGCTTCGACTTCGCCGCCCCCGAGTACTCGATCCCGAAACTGCCCGACACCAAGGCCCTGATGGCCAAGGCCGACGCGGGCGTCAAGCTGCCCGGCGTCGTCCTGCCGGCGGTCGGCGCCCAGTCGATGCCCGTCCAGGAGCGCGGCGAGCGCCCGCACCGCCCGCTGCCGTACCAGCCGTGGGCCGACGCGGAGGTGGACCGGAAGACCGGCAAGGTCACCTGCACCATGACCAACGACGGGTCGGTGGCCTTCCCCTACACCGTCTACCCGAACATCCTGCTCCCCTTCGCGGGCACGCCGTACACCGTCGCCCCCGGCGCCACCGCCCGGTACGTCTGGGACGCGGCCGCCACCAACGGCCGCTACGACTTCACCGTCCACGGCCCGGACGGCTTCGTCCGCCGCTTCTCCGGCACCGTCGTCCGCGACGGGCAGGACGGCCAGAACGACGTCGGCGTACCGATCGTCACCGCCGACCTGCGCGGTAACGGCCGGTTCACCCTCCAGCTGGCCAACGACGGCATGACCGATGTGGACTTCACCGCCGCGCCCAACGACTTCGCGGGCACCGCGCAGACCGTCCGGGTCAAGCCGGGCAAGCAGGTCGACCTGGCCTGGCCGCTGGACAAGCAGGGCCGCTACGACGTCGTCGTGACCGCCCACACCGGCCGGCGCTTCACCCAGCGCTACGCGGGCTGGGTGCACTGACCCACCTCCCCGCGGCCGGGGGCGCCGAACCGGTGACCCCCGGCCGTGGCTCGGCCCGACCGTCGGACCCCGCCGCTACCGTCGGGCGCATGCAGAAGATCAGCACCTTCCTCTGGTACGACGACCGGGCCGAAGAGGCCGCCGCCCTCTACACCTCGCTGCTCCCCGACTCCCGCATCACGCGCGTCACCCGCAACGGCGAGGCCGGCCCCGGCGCGGCCGGCACGGTCCTGACCGTCGAGTTCGAACTCGCCGGCCGGCCCTACGTGGCCCTCAACGGCGGCCCCCAGTTCACCTTCACCGAAGCCGTCTCGCTCCAGGTGGAGTGCGACGACCAGCGGGAGATCGACGAACTCTGGGCCAAGCTCACCGCCGACGGCGGCGAGCCCGGCCCGTGCGGCTGGCTCAAGGACCGCTTCGGCCTGTCCTGGCAGATCACGCCGCGCGTCCTGCTCGACCTGATCGGCGGTGAGGACCGGGCCAAGGCCGACCGCGTGGTGGCGACCATGCTGCGGATGCAGAAGCTCGACATCCAGCCCCTGCTCGACGCGGCCGGGGACTGACGCCGTGACCGCCCCCACCCACCGCGCCGTCGTCTACCTGCGGGCCACCCCCGAACGGGTCTGGCACGCGCTCACCAACGCCGACGAGTCCGGCCTCTACTGGGGCCACCGCAACGTCTCGACCTGGCTGCCCGGCGCGCCCTGGGAGCACCGGCGCACGGACGGCTCCGGGACCGCCGACGTCGCCGGCACCGTCGAGACGGTCGACCGTCCGCACCGGCTGGTCACCACCTGGGCCGGCCCCGACGAGCGGCGCCCCGGCGGGCCCTCCCGGGTCACCTTCGACCTCGACGGCTGGCAGGACCTCACCCGGCTCACCGTCACCCACGAGGACCTGGCCGACGAGGCCGAACGGGCCGACGCGGAACGGGGCTGGGCGGCGGTGCTCTCCAACCTCAAGACCTACCTGGAGACCGGCCACCCGCTCCCGCAGCCGCCCTGGCTGATGCCGTGAACCGCCAAGCCCCCTGAACCGCCAAGCCCCCTGAACCCCGAGGTCCCTGAACCCCGAGGTCCCTGAACCGCGAAGCCTCCGCAGCCTCGACGCCCCCGCAGTCTCGACACCGCGCCGCAGCACACCACCCCGGCCCCGCCGCGCCGGCGGCCCCCGCCGCGGATCAGCGCCCGGCCTCCGCCGCCGGGCGCCCCGTCGTCTCCCGCCGCTTCCGCCCGCGCCGCTCCCGCCACCGCTCGCCGCGGAGGAAGCGGCGCAGCCCGGCGAACCGCGCGAAGCGTTCCCGGTTCGCCACCGACGCCCGGTCCAGCTCCTCCATCAGCCGGCGGCCGCGGTGCTCCAGGTCCAGCTCGTCCAGGATCCGGTCCACCTCGGCCAGCATCGCGCCGTGCAACTGCCAGGCCTCCGGGTGCTCCTGCACCTTGCGCAGCAGCACCTGGGCGACGTTCTCCCGGCAGACCCAGGCCGCCGCCAGCTCGGAGGCGAGCCGGGTCTCCGCCTCCTCCGCGCTGCTGCTCACCTGGGTGGTCACCAGCACCGCGAAGCTCACCAGCGCCCCGCCGACGTGGTCCAGCAGTTCCTCCAGGCCCACCGCGACGTCCGGCGGGAAGAGCCGTTCGCCGGGCGTGCGCCGCTTGGCCAGGTCGGTCAGCGAGCGGGCCAGCACCCGGATCACCACGACGCAGATCTCCAGGGTGTCCAGACCGGTGCGCAGCACCAGCCGGGACAGCAGCCCCTCGCTGATCCGCGGGTTGAGCCGCAGACTGTCCTCGGCCTGCCGGAGCGCGGCGTCCACCTCGGCGATGGCCTGGTCCAGCCGGCGGGCCTCGTGCAGCCGCTCGGCGGCCCGGGCGACCGGGGTGGGGCGGCCCAGTTCGTCGGCGATGTCGAGCAGCAGCTGGCGGGCCCGCCGGGCGAGGTCCTCGATGGACTCCCCGGCGGTGTCCACCCAGACCGGCGGTGCGAAGAGCAGGTTGAACAGCAGGCCGACGGCGGCGCCGATGAGCGTCTCCAGCACCCGGTCCCAGGCTTGCGAGGCCAGTTTGGTGACGCCCAGGATCAGCATCGCGCTGATCGCGACCTCCTGGACGAACTCCTCGACCCGGACGAACCGGCCGACGACCAGCGAGGCCAGGATGATCAGTCCGAGGCTCCACCAGGAGAGCCCGACCACGGCGCTGAAGCCGATGGCGATCAGCACCCCGACGACCACCGAGTTGACCCGGCGCACGCTGGTCTTGAGGGTCGAGTAGACGGTGACCTGGACGACCAGCAGCGCGGTCAGCGGCGCCGTCAGGGGGGCGGGCTCGCTGCTGAGCTGCGTGGCCACCGCGAAGGCGATGGTGGCCGCGACCGTGGCCCGTACGGTCTGGACCACGAAGGGTTCCCGCGCGCTGCGGCGGATCAGGGCCGTGAGGGACTCCGGGAGAAGGGCCATGTCGCCCTTCTTCCCCGTCACCGCCCTTCACACCGCCCCGCGGCCCGCCCGGCACCCGTATGAACCCGTGCGCCCGGTGGGAAGGGCGGACACGGCTCGCCAGGCGCTGTCCGGCCGAGCCCTAGTCGCCGCGGTTGAAGCGGAGCTTCCAGGGGGCGAGGGCGGACTCGACCTGCACGCCGACGCTCATCTTCGAGGCGCCCTCGATCCGCTCCTCGAAGCGGATCGGCACCTCGCGGATCGTCAGTCCCCGCTTGACGGCCCGGTAGTTCATCTCGACCTGGAACGAGTAGCCGTTGCTCTGCACGGTCGGCAGGTCGATGGCGCGCAGGGTGCTCGCCCGCCAGGCCTTGAACCCGGCGGTGGCGTCCTTGACGCCCAGACCGAGGATGGTGTTGACGTAGAGGTTGGCCCAGGCGGACAGGGCCTTGCGGTGCCAGGGCCACTCGGCGGCGGTGGAGCCGCCGGTGACGTAGCGGGAGCCGATCACCACGCCGGTGTCGTCGGTGAGCAGGGTCCGCACCATCTCGGGTATCGCGGAGGCCGGGTGCGAGAGGTCGGCGTCCATCTGGACCACGACGTCGGCGCCCTCGGCGAGGGCCCGGTCCATCCCGGCCAGGTAGGCGCGGCCGAGGCCGTTCTTCTCGGTGCGGTGCAGCACGCCGACGGTGCCGCCGGAGTCCGCGGCGAGCTTGTCGGCGATCTCGCCGGTGCCGTCGGGCGAGTTGTCGTCGACCACCAGCAGGTGCAGGTCCGGCAGCGGGAGCTCGGCGAGCAGGCCCGCGAGGACCGGGAGGTTCTCCCGCTCGTTGTACGTGGGGACGACCACAACGACCTTGGGGGAGGCCTCGACCATGTTCTGTTTCCCTCGTGCCCTCGCCGGTCGGCACCCGTGCCGCACCGGTCCGTTCTGCCTGGACGACCTGCGCTGGTTGGACCGTGCGAGTGTATCGGGGCTGCGGGCCTGCTCCGGCCGCGGACGGTGGGCCGGAAGTCCGTTCGATCACGATGGACCGCGGTGGCGGCCCGCCCCGGTCCGGTCGGCCGGCCCGGAGAATGCCCGCGGCGTTCCGTCGGGGGCGGCCGCGCCGGGGCGGTCAGGCCGGGCCGTAGACGGAGCCCAGGTTGTCCCGGGCCGGGTGGGTGAGGGCGGCCGGGCCGGCGGCGAAGGTGCGCAGCACGTTCTCGGTGACCCGGCGGACCAGGTCCCCGGCCCGGGCGTCGATGCCGTGGTCGGCCGGGCCGCCCGGGCCCCGGGCGTCGAGGGTCTCGACCCAGCGCATCGTGCCCGAGGCGAAGACCCCGGCGCCGCTCGGCACGGTGTGGTAGGCGGTGTCGGCGTGGGAGGGGCGGCCCTCGCAGACCACGGGGGAGTGGGCGATCACCTCGATCGGGCGCGGGGTGGGGAAGCCGGTGTCCACCCGGTCGTACTCGACGCCGACCAGGTGCGGGAAGGAGTCCCCGGCCGCGACGCCCGTCCCCTCGAAGGCCCAGTGCCCGGGGGAGGAGACCACGTACGGGGCGTCCACCGGGTAGCCGTCGTAGATCACGCCGAGCATCGAGCTCTCCGGGTCGGCGCCCGGGCCCGCGCGGAAGTCGGTGGTCGCCGGGGCGCCCGCCTGGTGGCCCGGGTCCTGCGCCCAGGCGTCCTTGTAGCAGACCACGGTGCGGTCCGGGCCGAGGTCGGTGGGCTCGAAGCGCACCCGCCGGAAGCAGCAGTTGGCGCCCAGGATCGCCAGGTTGGTCCCGGCGTCGCGGGCCGCGACCACCCCGGCGCGCTGCTCGGGGGACCAGTACTCGTCGTGGCCCAGGGACACGACGGTGGTGGCGCCGGCCAGCAGACCCGGCGCGCGGGCCACGTCGATGCCGGTGGTGTAGGCGAGCGGCAGGCCCAGCCGCTCGGCGAGGGCGATCAGCGGCGCCTCGTAGACCAGGAACAGCCCGGCGCCGTGGTCGTAGTCGTACGGCCGGTCGAAGACGACCTTCAGCGAACGGGTGGCCAGGCCGCCGGTGGGGCCGTTGTAGAGGCTGTGCCCGCCCCACTCGTTGTAGGCCTGCCAGGTCGCCGGGGCGCTCATGACCACGGTCCGGCCGGTGGTGGTGGCGGAGCGCACGGTGAGCGGGACGTAGCGGTGGCCGGAGCCGTCCTCGGTGTCCAGGCGCAGCAGGTAGGCGCCCGCGGGCCAGCCGGCGGTGTCCACGGTGAGGGTGCGCTGCCAGCCGGTCAGCACGGTGCGCGTCGTCGGCTCGACGTGCGGCGCGGGCTGCCCGGTGCCGGGGACGTGCTCGCGGCGCCAGACCAGGCGGGCGCGGGCGCCGCCGTACCAGCCCATCCGGTAGGCGGAGACGGTGAAGGCGCCGGCGGGGGTGGAGACGTGCAGGCCGAAGGGCTCGCCGGGCAGCACGCTGACCCGGTCGGCGAAGCCCTCGATCGCGGAGTCCGGGCCGGGGTCGGTGATCTCCCAGCCGGGAGTGCCGGGCCGGGCCCGTTCGTCCTTCAGGTCGTCCGCAGGCCCGGGGCGCTGCGCGCCGCCGTCGCCCGTGGCGGGGCCGGTGGGCCGGCCGTCGGAGGGGTGCGGGACCGGTGCCGCCTCCGGCTGGCGGGCACCGCAGGAGGCGGCGGCGGCCGCCATCAGACCCAGGCCCAGAATCCCCCGCCGGCTCGGTACCGTCACCGCGGCCTCCCTGTGGTTCCCAGTCGTGCCGGCCGGCCCGTGCCGATCCGGGGCGTCGACCCGGAGTGTCAACCCGGAGCGTCAACGCGCGCGGACATCCTTACCCCGTCCGGCGGCCGCGTCCGGGCCAACGCGCCGGGCCGCCGCACACGGCCGCCCGCAGCCCGCCGTCCGGGGGGCCGTACGGGCGCACCGCGGCGTGTTGCGCCGCGCGGTCCCGGGCCGCGGAGACCGGGTCACCTAGCCTGACCGGGCCCGCCGTCCGGCGGCCGCAGAGGGCCCGGGCCGGCGCGCGGCCGGCCGATTCGTGGACAGGGGTGCACGTGGTCTCGTCGGGTTCGGCCGAACCGGGGGTGCCCTCCCGGACCAGGCGCGGGTGGTTCCGGGCGTGGATGCTCGAAGGCCTGGCGGACATGGCCAAGCAGCACCCCGGCCCGCACGCGCAGGCCCCGCACGTGAAGGGCCAGCGCTGGTGGCGGGTGATGTGCCTGACCGGCCTCGACTACTTCTCCACGCTCGGTTACCAGCCGGGCATCGCCGCCCTCGCGGCCGGCCTGGTCTCGCCGATCGCCACCGTCGTGCTGGTGATCGTCACCCTGCTCGGCGCGCTCCCGGTCTACCGGCGGGTCGCCAAGGAGAGCCCCCACGGCGAGGGCTCGATCGCGATGCTGGAGCGGCTGCTGTCGTTCTGGCAGGGCAAGCTCTTCGTGCTCACCCTGCTGGGCTTCGCGGCCACCGACTTCATGATCACCATCACTCTGTCCGCCGCCGACGCCAGCGCGCATCTGGTGGAGAACCCGCACCTGCACAGCGCGCTGACCGGCAAGCAGGTCCTGCTGACCCTGATCATGATCGCCCTGCTCGGCGCGGTCTTCCTCAAGGGCTTCGGCGAGGCCATCGGCCTGGCCGTGGTGCTGGTCGCGGTCTACCTCGCGCTCAACGTCGTCGTGGTGGTCGACGGGCTCTACAACGTGCTCAAGGCCCCGCACCTGTTCAGCGACTGGACCTCGGCACTCCTCGCGGAACACGGCAACGCGCTCGCCGTCGTCGGCGTCGCGCTGATCGTCTTCCCCAAGCTCGCGCTCGGCCTCTCCGGCTTCGAGACCGGCGTCGCCGTGATGCCGCACATCGAGGGCGACCCCGACGACACCGAGGAGAAGCCGACCGGCCGGATCCGGGGTGCCCGCAAGCTGCTCACCACCGCCGCCGCGATCATGAGCTGCTTCCTGATCGCGACCAGTTTCATCACCACGCTGCTCATCCCGCCCGCCGCTTTCGAGCCGGGCGGTGCGGCCAACGGGCGCGCGCTCGCCTACCTCGCCCACGAGTACCTCGGCAGCGCCTTCGGCAGCGTCTACGACCTGTCCACGATCGCCATCCTCTGGTTCGCCGGCGCCTCCGCGATGGCCGGGCTGCTCAACCTGATGCCGCGCTACCTGCCCCGCTACGGCATGGCCCCGCACTGGGCGCGCGCCGTGCGGCCCACCGTCATCGTGCTCACCCTGATCGCCTTCCTGGTCACCTGGCTCTTCGACGCCAACGTGGACGCCCAGGGCGGCGCCTACGCCACCGGTGTCCTGGTCCTGATCAGCTCCGCCGCGATCGCCGTCACCATCGCCGCCCACAAGGCCGGACAGCGCCGCTGGCGGGCCGGCTTCGCCGTGATCGCCGCGGTGTTCCTCTACACCACGGCGGTCAACATCGCCGAGCGGCCGGACGGCGTCAAGATCGGTGCCTGCTTCATCGCGGGCATCATGCTGCTCTCCTTCCTCTCCCGGCTGAAGCGGGCCTTCGAACTACGCGTCACCGACGTGGTGCTGGACGACGTCGCGGAACGGTTCGTCCGGGACTACATGCACCGCCCGCTGCGGCTGATCGCCAACGAGCCGAACAGCCGGGACCTCGCCGAGTACCGCGACAAGATCCGCCAGATCCGCACCGACAACGACATCCCGCCCGAGGACGACCTGGTCTTCGTCGAGGTCACCGTGCTCGACCCGTCGGACTTCGAGGCCGAACTGACCGTGCGCGGCGAGGTGCTGCACGATCGCTACCGGGTGCTGTCGCTGGAGAGCTCCAGCGTGCCCAACGCGCTGGCCGCCCTGCTGCTGCAGGTGCGCGACCTGACCGGGCAGCAGCCGCACATCTACTTCGAGTGGACCGAGGGCAACCCCTTCGCCCAGTTCCTGCGGTTCTTCCTGTTCGGCCAGGGTGAGATCGCACCGGTGACGCGCGAGGTGCTGCGCGAGGCCGAACCGGACCGCCTGCGGCGTCCGTCCGTGCACGTGGGCTGACCGGCGGCCCCGCCGGGCGGCGGCCGCCCGGCGGGCCGGGGGCCGCGCTGTGGGCGTGGCGCGGCGGGTCGGCGCCGTGGGCGCGGCGCGGCGCGGCGGGTCGGCGCCGTGGAGGTGGCGCGGGGGATCCGGCCGTCGCGGTGTCAGCGGTTCGGGTGAGACCTGCTCCAGGCGGGGGCGACGAGGGCCACCAGGCCGACGGCGAAGGCCAGCTGCAGGATGTGGCGGATCCAGTCGATGCCCGAGGTGTGACGGACACCGACCCAGCCGGAGACCGCGTTGCCGAGCCAGGCCCCGGCGGCGCCGAGCAGCATGGTCAGCCACCAGGGGATCGACTGCGGCCCCCGCAGGATCAGCTTGGCGAGGACGCCCAGCACGAAGCCGATGAGCAGAATCCACAGGAGCTGGAACATCGCGGTCCACCTTCCGGGCGCGACCGGAGCCGACCGGCGCGCCGAATCGCCGAAGACGCGGCTCGTCCCATGATCACCCGGATCGGCCGAACGGGCATGTCGGAGGAGAGCGCCGCAGGTCACGGACGCGGGGCCGGGGTGAGTCGGGTACGGAGGGGCGAGAACGCGCCGCTGGTCGGGCCGGAAAGTCGCTGTCCGTCCACCCACTGACACGGATAGGAATGGGCGGTGACGCGGAGGTCCCGCGTCATCGAGAGGAGCCCGCCCCGTGATACGTCTCCGTGCCGCCGCGCTGACCCTCGGCGCTGCCGCCGCCGCGCTCACCCTCACCATGGGAACGGCCCAGGCCGCACCCGGCGACACCAGCACCATGTGCTCCTCCTCGCTCACGCCCGGCGGTTACGTGGACGTGCAGTGGTGGAACAGCGGCGGCTGCGGCTCCGGGTTCAACCCGAACACCAAGAAGATCATGCAGCTCACCGGCTACCCGGTCGGCACCGTGGTCAACGCCTGCGCCTCGACCTGGCCGCCCGCCGGCTGGACCATCGTCAGCAGCTTCTACAGCGCCGGCTGTCAGTACTCCGCGGTGCCGAGCTTCGACAAGAACTCCTGGCAGCTGAAGCGCGTGTCCTGACGGCCGCGCACGACCTGTGGCGGTGCGGGGCCTCGGCGGTCCCGCACCGCTGTCGGCGGTCCAGCACCGCCGTCAGCGGTCCCGCACCGCTTCGACGGCCTCGCGGACATCCGGGTGCGGATCGTCCGCGAGGCCGTCCAGCAGTTCGGCGGTGCCCGGGGTGGACCAGGAACCGACGGCCCAGACCAGTTCCTCGCGCACGCCGGGATCGGGGTGGCCGGCCAGGCGGGTCAGGGCGTCCACCGGGCCCCGGCGGCGCATCCCGAACCAGTGCAGAGCGGCCCGCAGTTCGGCCGGGTCGCCGGGATCGCCGGCCGCCCCGATCCGGGCCAGCAGTACGGGCACCGGCGGCGGCGGTCCGTCCAGCGGGTGCGGGTGGCGCTCGCGCAGCCGGCGGCCGCCGTACTCGCCGCGGATCCGGCAGCCGAAGCAGGTGCACGGCCGGGTGCCGTGGGCGTTCGGCAGGTAGCGCCAGCCGGCGACCTGCGGCACGGCGCGGATCCGGTGCACCTCGCGGGCGCCCACCGCGCGCGGCAGGAAGACCTCCCAGCCGCGCGGGTCGGCCAGTGCGTTGATCCGCCGGACCGCCTCCGCCGCGGACACCGACTGTTGTGCGCTCCTGGCCCGGTCGCGGTAGTGCCCGGCCAGGACCTCCTGCGCGTCGTCCAGCCGGACGTGCACCGCGACCAGCGAGCCCTTGGGCCCGAACCGGGCCAACTCGCGCAGCCACTGGTGGGTCAGCGTGTAGGAGGGCAGCACGGGGAAGCAGTACAGCCCGCGCGCGCCGTCCTGGCCCCGGCTGTCCGCCCGGATCCCGGCGCGGCGGATGCGCGGTGCGTTGGCCGCGGAGGTGAGGTGCACGAACATCGCCATGGGGCGCGATGGTAGTGGGTGGCCGGGCGCGGTCCGAGGGATTTTCCGGGCGCCCGGCCGGGGACGGTCGGCGTGGTCGGGGCTGTGGTGGGCGATCGGGCCGGCCGTGTGTGGTCAGGCCTGCCCGGTGCGGCGCTCGATCAGGGCGGCCAGGCCGTCCAGGATGCGTTCCAGGCCGAAGTCGAGGGCCTGGTCGCGTCCGCCCGGCTCGGCCATGGCGGCCGCGACGGCGGGGTAGCGGTCGGCGTGCTGCCGCACCACCGTGCCGAGGACGGCGAGGAGTTCGGCCTCGGGGGAGCCGGCGGGGCCGGCGGTGCGGGACTGTTCGGCGATCCCGCGCACGTGCCCGGCGAGCAGGACGGCGGCGTCCATCCGCTCGGGCCCGGTCAGGCCGTGGCCGTCGAGCGCGGCCACCACCCGCTCCAGCCACATGAGTTCCTTCGGGCCCATCACCCGGGGGCCGACGGTGGCGTCCAGCAGCCACGGGTGCCGGGCGAACGAATCGGTCAACTGGGCTGCCCAGGCGGTGAGTTGCTCTCGCCAGTCGGCCGCGTCCGCAGGTGCCCCGGGCTCACCGACAGCCGATTCGACCATGAGGGCGACCAGTTCGGCCTTCCCGGGGACGTAGCGGTAGAGCGACATCTTGGTGAAGTCGAGCAGGCCGGCCACCTTCTGCATCGACACCGCCCCCAGGCCCTCCGCGTCGGCGACCTCGACGCCCGCCGCCGCGATGCGCTCCGGGGTGAGGGCCGGCTTCGGCCCCCGGGTGGGCTTGGCCGGCGGGCCCCAGAGCAGCCGCACCGTGTCGTTCGCCGTGTCGTCCGCCGTCTCGTTCGCCGTCTCGTTCGCCGTTCCGCTCATCGTCCGCTCCCGTCCTGGGGTGTTCCGTGCCGGGGTGCTCCGTACCGGTCCGGGCACGGCTCCGTCCCGGGCCTTTCCGGGCCCGGGGCGGGTGTTCCGCCCGTTCGGCCTCGGGGGTTGCCCATCCACCTCAACTGTGTCTACCGTACACAGCAACAAACAGTGTCTGTCGGACACAGTTTCTGATCTCCGGACGGAGTGGTACCCGTGAACACCAGGATCCTGATCTCGGGCGCGAGCATCGCCGGCCCCGCACTCGCCCACTGGCTGGTCCGGTACGGCTTCGAGGTCACCGTCGTCGAGCTGGCTCCCGCGCTGCGCGACGGCGGCCAGGACGTCGACTTCCGCGGCCGCACCCACCTGACCGTGCTGGAACGGATGGGCGTGCTCGACGAACTGCGGGCACTCGGCACCGGCGGCAGCCCGATGACCTTCGTGGACGCCGACGGGCGCCGACTGCTGCACCTGCCCGCCGAGTTCGCGGGCGGCGACCTCGAAATCCCGCGCGGGGAACTCTCCCGGCTGCTGCACCGGCACAGCAGTGCCCGCGCCGAGTACGTCTTCGGAGACTCGATCACCGCGCTGGAGGAGACGCCGAGCGGGGTCCGGGTCGCCTTCCGGCACGGCGCGCCCCGCGAGTTCGACCTGGTGATCGGCGCCGACGGGCTGCACTCCACCGTCCGACGGCTCGCCTTCGGCCCGGAGGAGCGCTACGTCCGCCACCTCGGCTACTACGCGGCCACCTGGCAGCTGCCGAACGAATCCGGGCTGCCCGTCGGATCCGTGGGCCTGAACGTCCCCGGCCGACTGATGTCCGTCGGCGCCGCCCACCGCGACCCGAGCCGGGCGGGCGCCTTCTGCCTGTTCGCCTCGCCCGAACTGCGCTACGACCGCCACGACCCGGCACAGCACAAGGCACTCGTCCGGGCCGCCTTCGCGGGCCTCGGCTGGCGGGTGCCGTACCTGCTGGAGCGCCTGGACGCCGCCCCCGAGGTGTATTTCGACTCGATCAGCCGGGCCGACGTGCCCGCCTGGTCGAGCGGCCGGATCGCCCTGATCGGCGACGCCGCCTGCGGTGCCACCATCGGCGGCATGGGCACCGGCACGGCCGTGGTCGCCGCGTACGTCCTGGCGGGCGAGCTGGCCCGGGCGCGCGGCGACCACCGAACCGCCTTCGAGCGCTACGAGAAGCTGCTGCGCGGCTACGCGCAGGGCTGCCAGAAGGGCGGCGACCGCACCGGACCGTTCCTGGCACCGCGCACCACGACCGGGCTGCGGTTCCGCAACGCGGTGCTGAACCGTCGGTGGGCGCTGGAGAAGATGCTGGAACTCGGGAAGCAGGTCAGCAGCGTCGAACTGCCGGACTACGAGGCGGAGTGGTCGGGTGCGGCCGGCCCTGCGGGTCGATCGGGTTCAGCGGGGTGAGCGGGTTCAGCGGGGTGAGCGGACTCGGTGAGGTGGGCGGACTCGGTGGGGCGGGCAGGTTCGGCAGGGTGAGCGCGATGCGTGGGTCGAGCGGGGCGGAGTGGGGCGAGCGGGTGGCGGGGTGTGCACGGGCCGGGCGGTCGCTGCGGCAGGGGCGGGTTCAGTGCGGCGGGGTGATCCTGGCGCCGTTGTCCAGGAGCGCCTCCACCTGGACGGCCGAGCGCGCGGGGCGCTCGACGGCGAGCGTCCGGTCCGGTGCGGGCCGGTCGGTGGACCAGTCCGGCCCCTTGACGGTGAGCCGGGTGACGCGGCGGCTGCCCGCCGCCAGCAGGAACTCCGTGCCCTGCGGCGAACGCCACCACGTCCAGGCCGCCGTGTCCTGCTCGAACCGGCTGCACGCCCGGCCCGGGCCGCCCCCGGTGCGCTGCGGGCCGCGGCCCGCGGGCAGGACGACGGCGGTGGCCGCGCTGCCCTCGCCGTTCCAGCGGTCGGCGCGCAGACAGACCCAGGCGGCCGAGCCCGCGTTCTGCGGCAACGGCTGGACGGCGAAGGCCCACAGGTTGAGCTGCTTGACGCCCGGCTTCCCGTCCGGGACGGCACAGCCCGCCCGGGCCCAGGCCTGCAGCGCTTCCTGGGCCGTCGCCTCGCGCGGCTCCCGGGCCGGCTGCGGGGACTGGCCGCGGTCCGGCGGTGGGGTGTAGGTGAGGTGCGCGGGGACGAGGCCGCCCAGGTCGGCCAGCAGGAAGGCGTGCTTCTCGGCGACCACGGGCGAGGAGCGCAGCTGGAGCACGGTGGAGCCCCGGCAGTCGGCGAGTCCGCCGGCGGGTGCCGACGCGGTGATCCCGTCGGGGTGCTCCAACGGGCGGGCCGGTGTGTCGGGTCGGTCGATCCGGCGGGTCTCGGCGGAGTCCACCCAGGGTGCCGGCAGGTAGCGGACGGCCGTGCCCCGGCGGCGCAGAGCCACCGCGCCCGCCGTGGTCACGTCCGAGTCGTCGGCCCGGGCGAGGTCCAGCCCGGCGTCACCGCCGTCGGTGGGGTGACCATCGGTGGGGTGACCGTCGGTGGGGTGACCGTCGGTGTAGCGGGCGACCCGCCGGCCGTCGTACAGCACCACCACGCCGGTGCCGTCCACCGTCCCGGCGAACAACAGCTGCGGCGTCTCGACCGGCGGGGCGATGTCCGTACCCGGTTCGGCACGGGTCTGCGGGCCGGGCCGCGATCAGGCGGTCACGGCCCGGCCGAGCAGTGCGCCGTCCTCGCGGCGGTCGCCCCGGGCGGGCCAGGCGGAGAAGTCGACCCGCGCGGTGTGCTGCCACGCGGCGGGCGCCACCCGGACCAGCCGGGCCGGGTCGCCGGGGCGTGGGCCCGGCGCGGACACCGCACCGGGCCGTCGCCACGGGGCCGGAACCCCCCAGTACGGCGGCCGTGGTGGAGAACCCGAGCATGCCGACCGCGAGCGTGGCCGTCAGCGTCCGGCGGCGGCGCAGCAGGTCCGTCGGCTGCACCCGGACCGCGCACGGGTCGAAGGCGGGTCCCGTCGGGTCCGGAGCCGATGGGACAGCTGCCGCCGCGGCGACCGTTTCGTCCGGCGCTGCCACTCCGGCCCGCCGCAGTACCTCGGCGGCCTGCTGCGGGCCCAGTTCGTCGACCGTTCGCAGCGCGAAGGCGGCCCGGGCCGGGGCGTCCAGCGTGGCGAGCACGCGGTCGAGGCCCGCGTCCTCCTCGCCGCCGTGCGGGGTGAACAGCCGCAACCCCCACACCCGGGGCGCCGTCAGGCGGGCCGCCGGGCGCGGGCGGAGCGCGGCGCGCAGGACCCGCAGGCGTAGGGCGGCGTACACCGGGTCCGCCTCGGTGGCGTCCGGTTCGGTACGGCGGGTCCAGCGGAAGGGCAGGGCGCGCTGGACGGCGGCGTGGGCGGCGAGCACCCGGCTGTGCCGGTCCCGGTCGGCCGGCAGGGCCAGGTAGGCGAGCCGGACCAGCCTGCGGTAGTGGCGCACCAGCGCGGCCTCGGCCTGCGCGACCGGGCGCGCCGCGACCCCCTGGTGCGGCGGTGTCGCGCCCACCGTCCGTGCTGGCAAAGGGGCCTCCCGGGAGCCTTGGTGCTGTGTCGTGGCGTTGGTGTGTGTGCGGTCGTGTGTGCGGTCGTGCGTGCGGTCGTGCGTGCTGTTGTGGTGGACGGTCCAACAAGTCGATCATGTGATGGTTGCGCCGTCCGGGGGGAGCGAAGGGCGGCTGAAGGGGGAGCGGCGCTCCACCCGCGGGCCACCGCTGGAGGAACGTCCGGGGAGCGGCGCCCCCGTGACGGGCACTGACCGGCGGTGGCGGGCGCCCGTCGGCTCGACCGGCGCCCGGCCCGGTCCGGGCGCCCGATGGCCCTGGCAGCGGTCCGCCGACGGCCGGGGACCGCGCCGTTGCCGCCTCGTTCGACCCGCGCCACCGGCCGCCCGGTGCGGCGCGGCGACCACGCCGTGCCGGGCGACCTGGTCCATGTGGACCATCAGGAAGCTCGGCGACGTCCCCGCCGGCGGTGGCCACCACGCCCTCCGCCGCCGAACGGGCCGCCGCGTTCCGGCCCGGGCACGCGCGTTCCCCGCCCGGGCCGTCGTCACCGTCCAACGGGTGCGGAGCGACAACGGGGCCGGCCACCGATCGCACTCCTGGCGCGGCGTCGTCGCAGTCGACGGCGTCGCACGCGAACGGACCCGGCCCGACCGGCCGCGGACCGACGGCACGGTCGAGCGGCTTCAACCGCACCCTGCTCGACGCCCGGGCCCACGCCGGGCCGGACACCCCGCGTCTGTGGGCGAGCCGCCCGCCGGCCGAGGCCCCGACCCCACGCGTCGGAACAGCCACGGCCATCCGCGACCACTCGCCGTCGGCTGCGGGGCGGTTTCGCACGACTGACCCCTGAGGGGAGGGGCCCCGGACGGGTGAGGCCCTTGTGCGGGCCCCGGACGGGTGGGGCCGTGACCGGCGGACGGGTCCGTGTCGGGCCACGCCGGGCCACGCCGGGCCACGTCGGTCCGTGTCGGGTCCGTGTTCGAGGTGCGAGGCCCAAGGTCCCACCCGTTCGGCCCCTTGGCCCCTGGCGGTCCGCGCCGCCACACGCCATGCTGCCGGTAACCGGCCGGGACGATCCGCGCCCGGTCGGACCAGCACCGTTGGACGAGGTGAACCGGCGTGCGGCATGCCACCGTCGAATCCGTGATGACCAGCCCCGTGGTCCTGGTCTCGCCCGAGACCGGGTTCCGGGAGATCGTGACGCTGCTGAGCGAGTACGACATCACCGGGGTACCGGTGGTGGACCCGGAAGGGCGGCCGCTCGGCGTCGTCTCGGAGGCCGACCTGCTGCGCACCCTGGCCGCGCAGGACGACCCGGGCAGCCTGCTGCCGGCCCCCGAGTCGGCGCAGGTGGGCCCGGACGGCGAGGTCACTGCCGCCGACCTGATGACGGCCCAGCCCGTCTGCACCACACCAGGGGTGAGCGTGGTCGCGGCGGCCCGCACGATGAGCCGGCACGGGCTGAAGCGGCTGCCGGTGCTGGACGAGGAAGGGCGGGTCGTCGGCATGGTCAGCCGGGGCGACCTGCTGCGGGTGTTCCTGCGCGAGGACACGGTGATCCGGCGGGAGATCGTCGAGGAGGTGCTCGGCCGGATCGAGGGCGTCAGCCCGGCGGAGATCGGGGTGGAGGTCAGCCAGGGCCGGGTGGTGCTCAGCGGCACCGTGCCCGAGCCGCATCTGGTGCCGATCGTGCTCAACCTGTGCCGCTCGGTGGACGGCGTGGTCTCCGTGACCGACCGGCTCGGCGCCGGGGGCGCGGCGACGGTCGGCTGACGGGCCGAGCCGGCCGGGCGGGGCTGATCGGGCTGATCCGGTTGGTCGGACGGGTCCGGCTGGTGGCGTCGATCGGGCTGATCGGGCTCGCCGGGTGGGTCCGGCCGGTCGGGCTGCAGCGGTCCGGCAGGTGGAGCCGGTGGCTGCCGGTCCGTCTCGGACCCGGGTGGTCCGCTTCGCATACAGCGGACCGTACCGGGTAACTCACTCTGTGTGCCCGGCCGATCGGACTGCCGGGGCACCCGGGCACCGGGGAGGCGGCCGTGACAGTCGTGTTCGACGCGGACTTCACTTCGACCAGGCAGTGGACCACCGGGCGCAGCAGCGCCTATCCCCGGATGGGGCCGACCAACCGGAGCGACCACAAACTCGACTACCTCGTCCGCGGCTACTGTCCCGGCGGGGTGTTCACCGCCACCCGGCGGCACACCGGTGGCCTGTGGAACTGCAACCTGCTGACCACCGAGGGCAGTCCGGACGGCTTCCAGGTCCGCGCCGGGGACGTGCTGTCGGCGCGCGTGACGCTGCCCGTGCAGCTGGGGGCCTGGCCGGCGATCTGGACCTGGCGGGACGGCGGCAACGAGGTCGACGTCTTCGAGTACCACCCCGACAACCCCGACCTGCTGGAGATCTCCAACCACGTCCGGGGCGGCTTCCGGTACTGGCACGGCGGCGGCGCGGGGATCGGCCCCGGGGCGACCTTCGGCCTGCGGGTGGTGCTCGGCGCGAACTCGGTGGACTGGTACGTCGAGGACGAACTGGTCTACGCGGACCTGCACGGGGTGGGTGCCGGCTGGCACGCCTACCTGATCGTCAACCTGTCGGTGGCGGACGGGACGTACCACGACCGGCCGGCGAGCGGCGGGCCGGACCGGCTCAGCTGGGTCTGCCACAGCCTGCAGGTGGAGCGCTGAACCGGGGCTGAGGGGGTCCCGGTTCGGGGGCGGGCCGGGCCGGGGCGGGCCGGGGCGGGCCGGGGCGGGGCGGGCCGGGATCGGGTCCAGGCCGTTCGGGTCCGGTCGTTCGGGTCCGGGGTTCGGCGGTCGCGGCCGGTACGCCCCGCCCGGCCCGCCCGGCCCGGCGGGCCAGGCCCCGGTGCGGCCGGTGCGGCCCACGGTTCAGGGTGCGAAGGCGGCGGTGATCGGGCCGTGCGGGCCGGAGCGCTGGAACCAGACCGTGCGGCGGTCCGGGCCGATGTGGGCGGGGTCGGTCACGTACAGGTCGTCGTGCGGGGCGCGCTCGTTGCCCGGCGCGAGCGCCGCGTCCACGGCGTGGTCGGCGAGTGCGTGCAGCAGGGCCGTCGCGGTGGCCTCGGCGGCGGTCGGCGCGATGGCGAGGGCGGTGAGTTCGGCCCAGAGCGCGGTGTCGACGTAGGCGATCGGGGAGTGGCCGAGGGTCGGGTGGGGGCTGGGGTCGGCGTGGCGCCGCAGCACCCCGGCGGCGACGAGCTGCTCGGGGGAGCGGCCGTCGTGGGGCGGGTGGTGGGTCGTGCGTGCGTGCCGGTTCACGAGCGGCACGCTACCCCGTGGACTTCGGGCCCGGCCGCCGAAACGTTTTCTCAGGCTTTCTTCACAGCACTTTCACCGGTGCCGGGCGCACGATGGTGGTAAGGCGCTGATCACCTCGGCGGGCCCGGACGGGGCCGGAGGAGGAGGTCCTGATGAGGCACTGGCATGGGTACGGGCACGGCCACGGCATGGGCGGCTGGGGCATCGGGTTGATGGTGATCGGGACGCTGCTGGTCCTGGCGCTCCTGGTGCTCGCTGCCATCGCTCTGTTCCGCTACGTTTCGCGCTCGCGGCAGCCGGTCCCGCCGGCGACTGCGGCACCGGGCGTCTCCGGTGGCGGCGGGCACGGCGCGGGCGGCCCGAGCGGCTGGGCGACCGGCCCGGCCCCGGAGCAGGTGCTCGCGGAGCGGTTCGCCCGGGGCGAGATCGACGCCGAGGAGTACCGGCACAGACTGGAGACGCTGCGCTCGGCGAACGGGCCGGGTGGCGGTGGCCCTGTGGGTGGTGCCCCGGGGAGTGGTGCTCCCGCCGGCGGTTCGCCCGGCCCCGGCGGCCCCGGTACGGGGGAGTAGGAGCCCGGAGCATGGTGCGGGACGGGCCCGCCGCACGTCCAGTGCGGCGGGCCCGGTGCGTCTGCGGAGCCCCGGGGCCGAATTTCGTCCCGAGGGCGACGGCTGCCCGATCGGCTGCCCGGCCGGTTGCCCGGCCGGTTGCCCGGCCGGTCGGCGGACCGGTTACTCGACGACCAGCTCGACCGGGATGTTGCCCCGGGTGGCGCGGGAGTACGGGCAGACCTCGTGCGCCTGCTTGACCAGCAGCTCGCCGGTCTCGCCCGCGAGAGTGTCGGGCAGCTCGACGCGCAGCACGACGGCGAGGCCGAAGCCGGCGCCGTCCTTGCCGATGGACACCTCGGCGGTCACCGAGACCTCGCTGGTGTCCACCCGGGCCTGCCGGCCGACCAGGCCGAGCGCACTGGCGAAGCAGGCGGCGTAGCCGGCCGCGAACAGCTGCTCGGGGTTGGTGCCCTGGCCGTTGCCGCCGAGCGCCGGCGGCATCGCCAGCGCGAGGTCCAGCTGGCCGTCGGAGCTGACGGCGCGGCCCTCCCGGCCGTTGGCGGTGGCGGCTGCGGTGTAGAGCGCGTCCATGGTCGGTCCCCTTCGTGGTGCTTCGAGTGCTCGGTGGCGGACGGGCCGGGGGCCGCCGTCGTTCTTGCGGTCCGTCCGTGCCCTGCCGTGCCACAAGTAGAGCACGCAATTCAATTGCGCACAACTCAATGGCGTGCGCGTCATCGGTACGATGGGTCCATGACCACGCTTCCCGGCATGGCGGACGAGGAACTGCTCCGCCTCGACCAGCAGATCTGCTTCTCGCTCAACGCGGCCTCCCGCGCCTTCGGCGGCGTCTACCGGGTGCTCCTTCGGGACCTCGGGCTGACCTACCCGCAGTACCTGGTCATGCTGGTGCTCTGGGAGGACGGCGAACTGCCCGTCAAGCGGATCGGCGAACGCCTGCGGCTCGACTCCGGCACACTCTCCCCCCTGCTCAAGCGGCTGGAGGCGGCCGGACTGGTCCGTCGTGAACGCAGCCCGCAGGACGAGCGGTCGGTCACCGTCGCGCTCACCGCCGAGGGGACGGCGCTGCGCGAGCGGGCCGGACAGGTCCCGCGGCGGCTGCTCGCCGCGACCGGGCTGCCGGTCCAGGACCTCGCGGAGCTGCGCGGGCTGCTGGAGCGGGTCACCGCCGCGCTGGACTCGGCGGCGGTGGAGCCCGCCCCGTAGGTCCCGGCCCGGGCGGTGGCCGCGGGTTTCGCCGAGGCGGTGTGGCCTCCGGCGTCGCGGCGCGGCACCCCCGTGCGTGCGCGGGTGACTGCCTGGCCGCGGTCGGGCTGTCGGTGAAGCGGCCGGGCCGGGGTGTCGACGGCGCGGGTCGGGCGTGGCTGCGTGGTGGTGCGGAGGGCTTGTCAAGCCGGCGTCGCGGGCAGTGTGATCTGGGTCACTCGGTGGGTGTTCCGGTGGGGTCGGCGGGCTCGAATCGGCAGGTCAGTGGGGTTGTTCGAAAGTGAACGGAAACGTTCGCCAATTGTCCGCCCGATCCGGTCAACATCCCCGGCCTCCCGGACGGTTACACGACGAGCCCCCAAAGGGCCGTCGGCGCGCCACCCGGTGAGCCGGCCAGCTGACCCACGAAAAGGGGGGCGTGCGTGAACACTCCCGGGCCGGGCGAGGAGCGGGGCCTGCGGGCGGACCCGCTCGGCGACCTGCCGAACGACTTCGAGGCCTTCTTCACCCGCGAGAACCTCGGCTACCTCCGCTACGCCCAACAGCGGCTGCGTCACCGCGAGGACGCCCAGGACGCGGTGCAGAACGCCGGTGCCACGCTCTACAAGAACTGGCGCCGCGCCCTGGCCAGCGCCGATCCGCAGGCCTTCGCCTTCAAGGTCGTGAAGGACGCGGTGGTGGACGTCCTGCGCGACCGCCGGCGCACCGAACGCAAACGGCTGCGAGTGATCGCCCAGCGCCGTCCCGACACCAGCCAGGACGAGCTGGACGAACTCGCCGAACTGGACGCCCTGGACTGGGCGATGGACGAGCTTGCGCGGGCCGCCCCGGTCCAGGCCGACGTGGTCCGGCTGCGCCAGGCGGGCCTGTCCTACCACGACATCGGCCGGTCGCTCGGGATCGCGCACACCACCGCCCGCACCTACTACAGCCTCGGGCGCCGCCACCTGGAGTACCTGCTGGAGCACCCGGACGAGGAGGACGCGGAGCCGTGAGCGCCGTGACGTGGGGGTCGTGACGTGAGGACGCAGGCATGAGGACGCGGACATGAAGGCGGATGCATGAGGGTGGACGCATGAGGGTGGCGACGTGAGCGTCGGGGACGCGCGGATCGGGGACACGCGGATCGGGGACGCGCGGATCGGGGACGCGAGGGTCGGGGACACGCGGGGCGCATGCGGGGATGTCGGGGACACGAGGGACGGATACGGGGACGTCGGGGACAGGAGCGGTGGACGCGCGGACGTCGGGGAGACGAGGGTCGGTGACCTGCTGCGGGCACACTCCGCCGAGCTGGAACGGGAGTTCGGCGATCACGACCCGGTGGCCTTCACCCGACGGTTGGCCGAGCGGCTCGCCGCCGTCCGACGGCCCGCCCCCACCGTGCGGGAACGTCCGGCCCGTCCGGCGGCGGGGGCCCGACCGCCGCACGCTCCGGCGTCGGGGTCGAGCCCGGGCGTGGGATTGGGGCCGGGTGCGGGGCCCGGTCCGGGGCCGTGGCCGGGCTGGGGTTCGGCGCCGGGCGGCCTACCGGGTGCGGGTTCGCTGTCGGGTGCGGGGCAGTCCCCCTGGGCCGGGGGCAGGGCGGAACTCCGGCGGGACCTGCGGCACCTGTGCGCGGGCGTCGCGGGCGCCGTGACGCCGGGGGAACTGGCCCTCGACCTCGAACTCGCCGAGAAGACCGCCTTCCGTACCCTCGGCTGTCTGCTGTACGGGATGGGGCGCACGGCCGACGGCGTCTTCTGGTGGCGGATAGCGGCCCAGTACGGGGACCAGCTGGCGGTGCACTGCCTGGCCGTGCACTACACCGCCGAAGGGGAACGGCGGGACGCGGCGCGCTGGGCCGCCCAGGCCCAGGACCTCAGCGCCCCGGGCCGGTTGCCGGACCTGGCACAGGAGGTGCGGCCGGGGGGAGCGGCCGAGCTGGTCCGCGTGCTGTCGGAGCGCTACGACGGGGAAATCCTGCTGACGCTGCGGGAGGCGGTGGCGGCACGCCCGCGGCCGGACCCCGCGCGGCTGGGTGTCCGGGCCGTGCGGGGCAGGGGGGTGGTGCGGATCCGCTGAGGCGGCCCCGGGAGAACCGCCGATCGCGTGGGTCGGTCGAGGCCGGGTCACACGAGCCCCGAGCGGGCGTCGCCCAGGTAGCCGGCGCCGAGCACGGCCGGGGCCGTGGTCAGGACCGCGGCTTGAGGGGCAGCCGTCCGGGCCCGCCACTTGCCGAGGACCCGGCCCGCGCGGCGGGACGAGCGCCCAGCCGGACCGCGCGCGGCAGTCGCGTGCCGAGCGAGCCGATCATCACCAGAGGCGCCGCAGCCTCGGCTCCGGAGCGGGTCGCGGTTTGGCGGCGGCGGTGACCGTGGCGGTGGCGGCGATCGAGGCGGTGCCTCCGATGGACGGGAGGGGTGCGGTCGGACTGCCCACGGCCAGTGCCGGGCGAGGCCCGCGGATCTGGCGGGCGGGTAGCGGTCGAGGGCCGCAGCCAGGCGGGCGGCGCTGTGACGTGACCCGCGCGCGGCCGGTCGTGCCACTGCCGGGGGGTGTGCGGTGGATGGCAGGAGCAGCGCGCCGAGGGCGAGCTTGAGCCAGGACGACCAGAGGGCGTGGTCCGGACGTGGGTCGGTGCGCCGCCAGTCGCCGGGGTGACGGACACCGGGGTGACGGACACCGGCGCGGCGAGGCCGACCACCGGCCGGCCGTGAGGGCGAGGCCGTTGGTGCGGCCGCGCGGGGTGCCCAGGATGTGGATGACGGTGATGACCGGCAGCGGGCAGAGCGCGACCGCCACCGCCGAGGCCGGCATCGAACCGACTGCTTCACCCCTTCCCGGGCCTGCCTTCCCGTGGCCGGGCGCACGTCCGCCATTCGGCTACGGCAGGGCCGGGCGGGCGCGGCGGGTGGCGTCGGCGGGTGGGTCGGTAGCCGGGCCCGTGGGCGCGGTGGCGGGCCGGTCCGCGGGTGGGCCTGTGGGCGCGTCGGATGGTCGGTACGGCGGAGGCCGTCGCACGGTGTGGTGCGACGGCCTCCCCGGACGCGTCGGCTCCGTCGGCCGGGGCGAGCCGGTCAGTCGGTGCCGGACTCGATCGCCGCGTGGTCGAGCGCGGTGGACTCCTCCGCGTCGCCGGTGCCCGCGGCGATGGGCGCGGCCCCGCCCGGAGCGAGCTCGCCGATCAGGCCGCTCCACGGCGCCAGCTGGCCGTGCACCGCGTACTGCTCCAGCTTGCTGCGCGAGTCGGCGATGTCGAGGTTGCGCATGGTCAGCTGGCCGATGCGGTCGTCCGGGACGAACGCGGCGTCGACGCTGCGCTCCATGGACAGCTTCTCGGGGTGGTAGCTGAAGTTGGAGCCCTGGGTGTCGATGACCGAGTAGTCCTGGCCCCGCCGCAGCCGCAGCGTCACACTGCCCGTGACCGGGTGGCCGATCCAGCGCTGCATGCTGTCCCGGAGCATCAGCGCCTGCGGGTCGAACCACCGACCCTCGTAGAGCAGCCGGCCGAGGCGCCGGCCCTGGGTGTGGTAGGTGGCGAGGGTGTCCTCGTTGTGGATGGCGTTGAGCAGCCGCTCGTAGGCGATGTGGAGCAGCGCCATGCCGGGGGCCTCGTAGATGCCGCGGCTCTTGGCCTCGATGATCCGGTTCTCGATCTGGTCCGACATGCCCAGGCCGTGGCGCCCGCCGATGCTGTTGGCCTCGTGGACCAGGTCGACGGCGTTGGCGAACTCCTGGCCGTTGATCCGGACCGGGCGGCCGAACTCGAACTCGACGGTGATGTCCTCGGTCCGGATCTCCACCTCCGGGTCCCAGAAGGCCACGCCCATGATCGGGCTGACGATCTCCATCGAGGCGTCCAGGTACTCCAGCCGCTTGGCCTCGTGGGTGGCGCCCCAGATGTTGGCGTCGGTGGAGTAGGCCTTCTCGGCGGAGTCCCGGTACGGCAGGTCGCGCTCGGCGAGCCACTCGGACATCTCCTTGCGGCCGCCGAGCTGGTCGACGAACGCCTGGTCCAGCCACGGCTTGTAGATCCGCAGGCTGGGGTTGGCGAGCAGGCCGTAGCGGTAGAACCGCTCGATGTCGTTGCCCTTGTAGGTGGATCCGTCGCCCCAGATGGAGACCTCGTCCTCCTGCATGGCGCGGACCAGCAGCGTGCCGGTCACGGCGCGGCCGAGCGGGGTGGTGTTGAAGTACGTCTGGCCGGCGGAGCGGATGTGGAACGCACCGCAGGCGAGTGCGGCCAGGCCCTCCTCGACCAGCGCGGCCCGGCAGTCGACCAGCCGGGCCTGCTCGGCGCCGTACGCGCGGCCCCGGGCCGGGACGTCGGCGAGGTTCGGCTCGTCGTACTGGCCGATGTCGGCCGTGTAGGCGTAGGGGAAGGCACCGTGCTCGCGCATCCACGCGACGGCGACGGAGGTGTCCAACCCACCGGAGAATGCGATGCCGATCCGTTCACCGACCGGCAGCTTGCTCAAGACCTTTGACATGGATGCACCCTTGACCCGCGCTGGCGGGCTCCTGAATCAGCGATGTGTAACGGAATTCGGCGTATTCGATCCGATGCCCGAACTCTGGCATAGATTTGCAGAGTAATGCAAGAGCATGCGATCGGGTCGATGGTGGCGACGAGCCCCGAGGCCGCCCTCCGCCATGTGCCGGAGGTGTCAACTCGGCTGACCCGCCGGACGGTTGGGGACCGGTGAACGGCTTCTGGTCCGGCGGCGGCTGCAGCGGTCGGGCTGTCGGGTGGTCGAGGGCGTCGGGCGGTCGGGGCGGTCGAGGGCGTCGGACCTGCGGGCCGGAGGGTGGCCGTGGAGTGCGGAGGCCGAGACGGGCGGGGATCCGGGACGGGCGGGGATCCGGGACGGGCCGGGCTCCCCGGGGGGGGGGAGTCCGGCCCGAACGTGCGCGTCCATGCGCGTCCATGCGCGTCCGTGATGGTTCATGCGTGTTCGTGATGGTTCGTGCTGATGCGGGGTCAGCGGGGGAGGGTGGCCGCGCGGGTGCGCACCCAGGCCGTCCGGGAGGCGAGCACGCCGAGGCCGAGCGCGACCAGGTGCCCGGCGTCGGCCAGCTGCTGGTTCAACGTCCAGGCGGTGGCCAGGGCCAGCGCGAGCGCCGGAAGCCCGTAGCGGCGCAGCGGGGCCGGGCCCAGGGCGAGCAGGCAGGCGCCGGTGGCGACCAGCCCGTAGCTGATGCCCACGTCCCGGGCCCGGGAGAGTGCGCCGGGGATGTGGGTGCTCAGCATCACCCACATGGCGCCCTCGGTGAGCAGGGTGGCGCCCAGGTGCCCGAAGACGAAGACGGCGGCGGCCCGGGCGGGGCCCCAGCGCCACTCGGCCAGGCCCAGCACGACGGCGACCGCCGCGATGCCGGCCCAGGCCGGTACCCCGTCGACCACCAGGCCGCTGGTGAACAGGGTCCACCACTTGCCGACCTCCATGTGGTGGACGTTGCTGCTGTTGTGCCGGACGAACCGGGCCCGCTCGGCGTGGCCCTGACTGGCGAGCCAGGACGCGGTGATGGTCAGCAGCAGGACGTACGCGGCGGTGAGCCGCGGGCGGGCGGCCGTTCCGGACGCGGATCGTGGGGGCGCGGCGGTGTCGGTCGGTGTCCTCGTCCCGAGGCGATCGCTCATCGTGCCTGGTGCCCTTGTCTGCTGTTCCCGGTGTCGGCACGCCCGGTGCGTGGCCGAGGAGGTCGTGGCCGGGAGGGTCGGAGCGCCAGCGTACGACAGTGGAGGGCGACGGCCGGGCGCCGTCATCGGACGGTTGACGGCCACCGCAGGGCGCGGCCGCCCGATGCCGGGGCGTGGCGGAGTAGCGGGCGGGGCGGGGGGAGGCAGGTCACCCGGACGGGCCGCCACGGCGGCGGGCGGTGGCGGGACGGGGGGAGGGTGGGGGAGGACTGTCGAGGAGGCGCCGATGGCCGGCAGCACCGTCCGGGGCCCAGAGGCGCACCGGCGGCCCTGGTGGGCGCGCGCCGCCCGCGCGGTGTGGGCCTACGTCCGGCGCGCCCCGGGCACCTACGCGTGGCTGGCGATCCTGCTGGTCACCACCGAGGTGATCCGGCACGTCGACCCGCTGACCGCCGACCGCATCCTGCAGCGGCGTTCCACCAACCTGCACCACCTGCAGGTCTCGCCGGTCCGCGTCCTGGTGACCAGCGCGCTGTGGATCGCGGGCGGCGGCTGGTTCTCCTACTTCCTGCTCTACAACCTCTTCCACGTGCCCGCCGAGCGCTGGCTCGGCACGCTGCGCTGGATCTCGGTGGCGATGCTCGCGCACGTCGGCGCGACCTACCTCAGCGAGGGCGTGCTCGGCTGGGCGATCCACAACGGGCTGGCCCCGCCGCGAGCCGTCTACACCCTCGACTACGGCGTCAGCTACGCGCTCGCCGGGGTGGTCGCGGTGCTCACCTACCTGATCGTGCGGCCCTGGCGGTACCTGTACGCGGCCGGTGTGCTGGCCGTCTACGTCCTGGGTGTGCAGCAGAACCGGGACTACACCAGCATCGGCCACCTCAGCGCGGCGCTGATCGGGTTCGCCTGCTACCCGCTGACCCGCGACCGCCCGGGCGCCTTCGACCCGGTCGTCTCGGTGCGCGTGGTCCTGAGCCGGGTGCGTCGGGCGCGCGGGCGGTGACCGGAGGGTGCTCGCGGGTCTGGTTCCCGCGGGCACCCTCCGGCTGCTACGGCCGGCATGGTCGTGACGGCCGTGATGGTGATGACGGCAGGGGCGGGCGCGACAGGAGTGACGGACGTGACGGACGTTCGGTATTCGGTGAAAGTCAACTGTTCGAAACTGTAAGGCTTTTACCGGGTTCTTACCGTAGACCCCTACCCCCGGCCGGAGCGGCCGACCAGGCTTGCCCCCTGTTTCCGCCGAGTCGCACGACCGCGCGACCGGCCGCAGGGGAGGACCGCGACCGTGCCCACCAGGCAACGACGACGGCTGCTGCTGAGCGCCGTCATGCTCACCGTGATCGGACTGACCACCACCCAGGCGTTCGCCGCGCCGCCCGTGACCCCGGAGCCGCAACCGTGGCAGGTCCGGCACCAGGCGGACATCGGGAAGACGCACGCCCAGAAGGTGCGGAGCACCACCGGTTCGTCGACCGCAGCGCCGAACCTCACCCCGCGGGCCGAGGCGGAGGCCGGGGACGGCGGCGACGAGGCGGAGAACTCCGCCGAGGGCACCGCGCAGTACACCGAGGCCCGCACCGCGCCCGGTGTCGTCGCGCCCGGTGCCTACGGCGCGGCCTGGGCCCAGCTGCAGTCGATGCCGCACACCGGCGGCAGCTGGGACCACGTCACCGACAAGCCGTACAACTCCGACGACCCGCGCTACCGCGACGTCAACTCCAACTCCAGCGGCGGCTCCGGGCTGGTGACGGGCCGGATCACCGGCGTCGCGGCCGACAAGGACGGTTACGTCTACGCGGGCGGTGCCAACGGCGGGGTGTTCCGCTCCCG
Organism: Kitasatospora sp. NPDC059577; assembly: GCF_042735475.1. Classification (NCBI taxonomy): domain Bacteria; kingdom Bacillati; phylum Actinomycetota; class Actinomycetes; order Kitasatosporales; family Streptomycetaceae; genus Kitasatospora; species Kitasatospora sp. NPDC059577. The sequence continues at coordinate 36,794 of NZ_JBHWBZ010000010.1, forward strand.
CACCGGCGGCGGCCACTGGGAGCCGATCGCCGACAAGCTGCCCACGCTGTCCACCGGCACCCTGAACCTCGACGGCGGCGGCCGGCTCTGGTACGCCACCGGTGAGTCCAACACCGGCGCGACCTCGTACGTCGGCACCGGCGTGTACGTGCTCTCCGACCCCAAGCACGGGGAGTTCCAGCCGGGCAACCGGGTCGGTGGCGCGGAGCTCGAATCGACCATCATCCACGCGCTGCGCTTCGGCGGCGGCAAGGTGTGGGCGGCCACCAGCCGGGGTGTCTGGAGCCACTCGGCCACCACCCTGTCGGGCCCGTGGACGCTGGAGTTCGCGCCCAACCCGGAGTACCTGCCGGGTGGTTCGAAGGCCGGGGACCCGGCCGCGCCGTACAAGAACATCGCCAACGACATCGCGATCGACCCCAAGGACCCCACCAAGGTGGTCCTGGCGGTGGGCTGGCGCGGCGGCGACACCTACAACGGCTTCTACAGCAAGGCCGCGGACGGCACGTGGCAGCGCGTCGCCTCGCTCGGCGATCTGCCGAGCGACGCGGCGAACGTCGGCAACGTGACCTTCGCCGCCTCCGCGGACGGCTCCCGCTACTACGCGATCGACCAGTCCCCGGCAGTCATGGCGAGCGACCCGGACACCGGCCTCAAGGGCATCTACGTGTCCAAGTCCGGTTCGCCGTTCGGGCCGTGGACCCAGATCGCGGACAAGGACAAGCTGAAGAACTCCGGCTCAGCGCTGCAGGACGCGGGTTACCAGCCCGGCATCCAGGCCTGGTACAACCAGTTCCTCCAGGTCGACCCGGCCAACCCGGACCACGTCTACGCCGGTCTGGAGGAGGTCTTCGAGACCACCGACAGCGGCAGCACCTGGGCCACCGTCGGGCCCTACTGGAACAACGGCTTCCCGTGCTGGAGCATCGACCCGGCCAAGCAGACCGGTGACTGCTCGCCGACCACCCACTCCGACCAGCACGCCGTCGCCTTCGGCAGCTACCAGGGCAAGCCCACCGTCTACGTCGGCAACGACGGCGGCATCTACCGGCGCCCGACCAACGGGCAGCTGGACGCGTACGGCCACGCCAAGGACTGGACGCCGCTCAACGACGGCACCATCGACACCCTGCAGTACTACTCGGTCGGCATCGGCAAGGACCCGGCGGACCGCTCGGGCCGGGGCGTCATCGTCAGCGGCGGACTGCAGGACAACGGACAGTCGATCCTGCGCGCCCACGACAAGGTGATGGGCTCCAACTTCGGCGGCGACGGCGCCGACACCCTCGTCGACCCGAACAACGGCTGCAACATCGCCGAGGAGTACGTCTACCTCGACATGTGGGTCACCCAGAACTGCGCCGTCAACGACGGCAGCTGGACGAAGGACCCGAGCAAGGCCACCTCCTACGAGGTCGCCCCGCCGGACAAGGACACCAGCGCGGCCCGCTTCATCGCGCCGATCACCAGCGACCCGAAGGACGTCAACACCTGGATCGCCGGCGGGCAACACGTCTGGGTCCAGCACAAGGGCTACGCGATCCGCAGCGGCAGCGAGTGGACCTCCGCCTACGACCTCGGTGCCGGACACGTCGCCACCGCGGTCGCGACCGTCGACGGCACCGTGTACGCGGGTTGGTGCGGCCCGTGCAACAACGTCGGCTTCAGTCGTGGCATCGCGGTCGGCAAGACCGACGGCACCGGCTGGCACCAGCTGAGCCTGCCCGTCGACGGCACCCTGCCCAACCGCTACATCTCCTCCTTCGCGGTGGACGAGAAGGACGCCCAGCACGTCCTGGTCGCGTTCAACGGCTTCTCGCGGACCTGGACCGAGGGCCCCGGAGCGGGCATCGGCCATGTCTTCGAGACCCACGACGGCGGCACCACCTGGACCGACGTCTCGGCCAACCTGCCCGACGTCCCGGTCACCTCGGTGAAGATCCTCCCCAACGGCGGCCTGGCCCTCGGCACCGACCTCGCCGCCTTCTACCGAGCGCCGGACACCACCGACTGGCGGACCCTCGGCCGCAACCTGCCCACCACCGCGGTGCAGCAGCTGAAGATCGGCCCTGACGGCAAGCTCTACGCCGCCACCTTCGGCCGCGGCATCTGGTCCTTCGACCTGCGCCGCCTCGGCCACGGCCGGTACGACGAGACGGACGACTGACCGGCGTACCGGTTCGTCGCCAAGCCGCGGTCGGCCGACCGTTGCCCCTGCTGCCCGGCCCGCTCCGCACGAGCGGGCCGGGCCGCGGCGTCGTCCGACAGGGCCCTGGCGGCAGGCGCGAGGGCCGCCGGGCCGGTTCCGGCGGGTGCGGGCCTGTGGGCCGGCGGGTATGACGGGCCGGTGGGCGGGCCCGGGGGAACCGTCCACCGGCTGGGTGGGTGATGGGGACGGCCTACGGGCCGACGCGCTGGGACACGCAGATGATGTTGCCCTCGCTGTCCTTGAACCAGGCAGCGCGCATGCCCTCGCCCTCGGCGATGCCGTTGACGGTCTTCAGACCGGGGAAGTCGTACTCCTCGAAGGTGATGCCGCGGTCGCGGAGACCGGCCATCTCGCCGTCGAGGTCGGCGACCTTGAAGCTGGCGAGCGTGTGGGCGGCCTGTCCGCCGCTCGGTGTGCGGTAGACGCTGAACTGGGTGCCGCCGCAGTCGCAGACGAACTCCTCCTCGTTCTCATCGGTGAGCTTGAGGCCGAGGGTGTCGGTGTAGAAGGACTTGGCGCGTGCGAGATCGGCGGCGGGGATGACTGCTTGCAGTGGTGCGTCTCCAAGCATGGTGTTTTGCCTCCTCCCTGTTACCAGGCTAGGGACGCGGGGGCCGGGCCGCCCGGTGAGCGAGGGCTCGCTTCGGGGCGTGCGCGCGCGGTCGCCTGGAGTCACGCGTGCGCGCGGCCGAGCGCCCGCCGGTTTGGCGTCGGTGACCAGGGCCCGGCCACGCGCCAGGCGAGGACGGCGGCGAGCACCCCCGGTGTCGGTGCCCGGGTCCCGGGCGGTGGGGTGGTCGAGGGCGGCCGGTGGCAGCGGCGCCCTGGCGACGAGGCGGACGTGCTTGCCGCGGCCGGCGCGAGGGCCCGTCGTGCGGGTGGATGCGGGCGCCGGGTGCGGGGACCTCGACGCCCCGGGACCTCGACGCCCCGGGTGCGGCACCGGTGGGCGCCGATCACTCCGAGGAGTTCGCCGCCCCGAGGAGTTCGTGCAGGGACACGATTCTGTTGTCAAGGAGCGGTCGGTCCGGCCGCGAGGAAGGCCTCGGCCGGGGCGTCGGATGTGGAATCGGAGGCGAATCGGGGTCGGTGCCGCTCGGCGCGGCGGCGCATGGCGTACAGGAGTCGGAGCGCGCCGGGGCAGGCGCCCTGCCGAAGCAGGGCGGTGCCCTCGCAGGCGAGCCGGTGGGCGGCCTCGGCGCGTAGGGAGTCATCGGCGGCGAACGGGCGGCGCGGTGGAGACGCGTCGTTCTCGCTGTGCCGGCTCGCGGACGGTTCGGAGAAGAGCAGGACGGAGAGGGTGGGCAGGGCGACGTTGGTGGGCCGGTGGGTGTCGGACACCGGGGCGGGCTGGCTGGCTCCTCGTGTCGAACGTGCCAGGGGGCACGAAGGACACTTCGAGGAGGAGGCGCGGCAGCTGGTGCGCCGAGCGGCGCCGACCCGGTGGCGGCGGGTGCAGGCGTCAGGCCGGGTGCGGCTTGCGTGTCGAAGCGCGGGCCGGGGTGTCACCGAGCGCGAGGCCCGGCGCAGCTGCCGGTCGTATACCGCTGATCATGGCGGGCCTCCTTCCTGAACCTGCTGGTCCGGTACGGTCGTTCGTACACTTTCACGCAACGTGGTCGGTTCGCAACCGATTTATCGGTGGCTTCGTCACCGGCGAGTTTTCACGGGGGGACCCGTCACCGCCGCTTCGTCGCCGGTGATCCGTCACGGCCCGGCGGCCAGTCGGCCGGGACGCGCTCCAGGACCCCCGCGCCGAACAGCGGATACAGCGGCAGGGTCTCCAGGTGGACGTAGCCGATGTGGCAGTCGCAGACCGGCAACGGGCAAGGTCGCGGCCCCAGCCGGGCGCGGTAGCTGCCGTCGTAGAGGTTGCCGAGGACGTCCCGGACGAAGTGGCAGCGGCGAACGGTGCCCCCGCCGTCCACCGACAGCACGGACTCGCCGGTGCGGCAGGGCAGTCCGGCGCTGGGGTGGGCGTGCCGGCTGTAGCCGAAATGCGGGTCGAGGTCGGTCCAGCGGGCGGCCTCGGCGTCGGTGTAGTCCAGCCCCTCGGCGGCGTTGACCCACAGGTAGACGTCCTCGGCCAGGTCGGCGCGCAGGCGGCGGGCCTCGTCGAGGTGCTCGGGCCGGCCGACCACGCCGACGCTGTAGCGGACCCCGAGCGCGTCCAGTTCGCGGCACTTGGCGAGGAAGCGCTCGCGGGTGACCTGACCCGGGTGGTAGGTGACCCAGAGGGCCAGCACGTCGAGGTCCGCCCCGGCGATCCAGCCGGTGCGGCAGCTGAGGTTGGTCTGGATCGCGACCCGGCGGACGTGCGGCAGGCGGCTCAGTTCGACCAGTGCGCGGCGGTACCAGGAGCGGACCAGGCCCTCGCCCCAGGGGGTGAACAGCAGCGACAGCGTGTCACCGGTGCCGGCGCGCCCGGCGGCCCAGCCGGTGAAGCGGGCCAACGCGGCCCGGTCGGCGCGCAGTTGCTCCGGGGTGTCGCGGCGCTTGGCGAACGGGCAGTAGGGGCAGTCGTAGTCGCAGGACGCCAGCGGACCGCGGTAGAGCAGGGTGAGGTCCCGTGCGCCGTCCTCGTCGACGGCCCCGGCCGCGGGGCATGTCGCGGTGCCGGGGGCGGGCGCGGTGCGGGGTGCGACGCCCGGCAGGCCGAGGAAGGTCATTTCGCCTCGTACGCCGTCATCAGGGCCCGCACCCCGGGCGAGAACAGCATCGGGCCGGCCGCGTCCGAGTGCGCCAGCCCCTCCGGGGAGAGCCGCAGGTGCTCCGGATCGTCCGTCGCGAGCCAGCCTCGCTCGGCGAGGTCGGCGAGCTCGGCCGGGAAGTCCTCGGCGGGCGAACGGCCGAACCGGGCGCGGTAGTCGGCCAGCGGCATGCCCTCGGCCTGCAGCAGGGACTGCACGAGGTGGCGCCGGCGCGGCTCGTCGTCCCGCATCCAGTGGCCCACCTCGGCCCGGTGGAAGTCCGCGGTGCCGACGTAGTCGTCGATGATGCCGCGCACCTCGGTGGCGTTCACCGCGTAGTCGAAGGAGTAGTGCAGCCGCGAGGTGTAGGAGCGGGCGCCGCAGCCCAGGCCGACCATGCCGTCGGTCTGGCAGGCGTACTCGCTCGCCCCGGCCTGCGGGGATGCGGCGCGGCGGAACATCCGCATCGACACCTGCTGGTAGCCGTGGGCGAGCAGGTGGTCGCGGCCGGAGCGGTAGAGCGCGAGCCGGCGGGCGTCCCAGGCGGCCGGGCCCTCCTGCTCGCCGCGCCGGGCGAGGCCGGTCAGCGGGCGGACGTACAGCGGATAGAGGTACAACTCCTCGGGCTGCCAGGCGAGGGCGGCGTCGAGGGAGCGGAGCCAGCTCGCCTCCGTCTGGCCGTCGATGCCGTAGATGAGGTCGATGTTGAGCACCGGGAACCCGGCGGCGCGGATCCGGCCGAGGGCGGCCTCCACCTCGGCCCGCTTCTGCGGCCGGACGGCCGAGCGGGCCTCGGTGTCGTCGAAGGACTGCACGCCCAGGCTCAGCCGGGTGGTGCCCCGGGCGGCCAGCACCTCCAGCCGGTCGGCGGTGGAGGTGGCGGGCGAGGCCTCCACCGAGAGCGGCACCGCCCGCAGGTCGGCGCCCATCCGTCGCTCGGCGATGTCGCACAGCCGTTCCAGTTCGCCGGCCGTCAGGTAGGTGGGCGTGCCGCCGCCGAAGGCGGCCAGCGCGAACCGGGCACCGGCGTCCAGGGCCTCGCGGACGGCCCCGGCCTGGCGCTCCAGGGCGTCCAGGTAGGCCGTGGTCAGGCCCGCGGGGCTGCCGATCCGGGTGAACAGGTTGCAGAAGCCGCAGCGCACCTCGCAGAACGGGACGTGCAGGTAGAGCGAGAGCGCGTGCTGGGGCTCCCCGGCCCACAGCTCGCGCAGCGGCGGGCGGTCGGGCAGCGGCCGGTACGCCGTCTTGTGCGGGTAGGCGTAGACGTACGACTGGTACGGGGAGTCGGGGCGCGGGGGTGCGGTCGTCATGCGCGCTCCTCGGTGGTGGCGGGGGCGGGGGCGGTGGCGGGGGCCGAGATGGTGGGGGCGGCCGTATCCGCCGCTCCGGCGGGGAGGGTGAAGTGGGCGTACGGGACCGTCCAGACGACCTCGTGGCCGATCCGGTGACCGGTGTAGCCGTCCTCGCCGTACGCGGTGCCGTGGTCGGAGCAGACGATCGCGAAGCAGGGGCGGCGGGCGCTCATCGCCGCGAACAGCCGGCCGATGTGGGCGTCCACGTACTCCAGGGCGGCGGCGTGGCTGGCCCGGGAGTCGCCGTGCTCGCGGGTCGCGCCGGGCAGGTGGAACCAGTTGGGCTGGTGCAGCGCCGACACGTTCAGGAAGACGAACAGCGGCTGCTCGGCGGGCTGTTCGGCGGCGACCCGTTCGGCCCGGGCGACCTGCTCCTCGAAGGAGGTCGGGGACGCCACGCCCATCCCGGCCGACCAGTGGCTCTCCTGGAACAGGCCGGGCAGCACCGAGCCCAGTGGGCCATGCTTGTTGAAGAACCCGACGCCGCCGATGCACACCGTGCGGTACCCGGCGGCACCCAGGGCGGTCGGCAGGTCCGGGGCGTCGAAGACCCAGGTGCGCGGGGCGGTGCTCTCGGAGCCGGCGAAGCGGGCGGCGAACAGGCGTGGGTGCGGGCCGCCGGGGGAGGCCGGGGTCGGCAGGAAGCCGGCGAGGATCGCCTGGTGGGAGGCGTAGGTGAAGCTGCCGGGCGCGTGCCGGCGCTCCCACCGGCCGTCCGGGAGCAGGGCTGCGAGGTTCGGGATCCGGCCGGCGGCCGCCAACTCCTCGGCGACGTCGAAGCGGAGCGTGTCGAGGGTGACGAGCAGCAGGTCGTGGGTACCCACGATCGTATTCATGTCGGGTGCGGGTGCGGGTGCGGGTGCGGGTGCGGGGGTGGTGGTTCGGTGGTTCATCGAGCGGGTTCCGTGATCTGGTGGTCCGTCGCCCTGTGCGGCGATCGGGCGGGCGTGGAGAGGGCGGCGAGCTGGGCGCCGTAGGTGTCGAGGCCCTCGGCGGGGCCGCCCGGCAGGCCGGTGAGTCCGGGGAGCAGGTCGCCGAAGGCGTTCACCTCGCCGACCAGGGCACGCCGCCAACCGGTGGTGGGCAGGACGTCGACGCCGACCATCGGTGAGTCAGGGAAGCAGGCCGCGGCGCGCTCGGCCGTCTCCAGCAACGCCGGCCAGGCGGAGCCGGCGACCTCCCGGGCCTGCTCGACACTGCCCCGGGCACCGCCGAGGTGCAGGTTGGTCATCGGCTGGGTGCTGGTGCGCACCACCGCGTGGGTGGCCCGGCCCGCCACCACCACGACCCGCAGGTCGGCCGAGCGGCCGGACTGCGAGGCCTTCGGGATCCACTGCTCGACGTGCAGCCCGTCCGGCGCCAGCCGGTCGACGATGGCGGCGACCTCCCGCTCACTGCGGTAGCGGCGCACCCGCAGCGAGTTGTGCAACTGGCCGTCGGCCAGTTCGACCGAGGTGGTCGCCTGCAGCTGCCCGCGCGGCCCGAACTCCAGGGCCGTCACCCCGGAGGCGGAGGAACCGTGTGCGGGCTTGACGAACACGCGGTGCAGACCGGTCTCGGAGAGGCGTCCGCGCAACTGCTCCCAGCCGGTGACCTCACCGCCGAGCGCCCTGGGAACCGGGACCCCGGCTGCGGCGAGCAGCGCGTGTGTCCGGCGCTTGTCGAACATCACGGCGATCTCCTCCGGGTCGCCCAGCAGCCGCACGCCCGGCCGCGCCGCCAACCTGCGCAGCGCGGCCGTCACCCCCGTGTACCAGGCGGCGGTGCCCTCGACCCTGGTCGGCGCGTAGCCGGGGCCGAGCACCGGGCCGCGCAGCAGCCGGTCGACCTCCGGTTCCTCGCCGGGCGACTCGACGCGCAGCAGAGCGCCCTCGGGCAGCCGGTACCGGCCGCGCAGCACGTCCAGCCAGGGCAGGACGGCGGGTTCGGGCAGCCCGGCGGCCCGCGCGGCGGCGGCGAACATCGTCACCCGCCGGTGGCCCGGGTTGCCGAGGACGGTCAGCTGCGGCGTCATCGTCGTTCCACCGCCTACTCGGCGACCGAGACGTAGCGGTCGTCCTCGTCGTCCGCGTCGTCGCCCTCGGGCTCGGAGAGGTCGATCTCGACCCCGGGCAGGGCCTGGCGCAGGTGCTGCTGCATCTCGTCGCTCAGGTAGTGGTGGTGCAGGTCGAGCGAGCGCAGGTGGGTGAGCGGCTGGCCCTCCAGCAGGGCGGTGGCACCCTCGTCGGACAGCACCCCCATGGCGAGGCTGAGCGACTCCAGCCGGGCGACCACGGGCGCGTGCGCGAGGGCGGCGGCGATCTCGTCCTGGAGTTCGCTGTTGGCGAGTCCGAGGTGGCGCAGCCCCGGCAGGCGGGTGCCCTCCAGGAAGGGCGCGAGGTCGTCGACCGTGGCGTCGCCGCCGTACTCGTCCACGCCGAGCCAGAGGTCCAGCCGCTCCAGCGCGGGAAGCTCGGACCCGGCCACCGCGCGCACCACGGCGGCCGGCAGGCCGCCGGACTCGAAGCGCAGGCAGGTCAGCCGGTCGTGCCGCACCGGCTCCAGGGCGAGGTCCATGCCGCCGCGCACGGTCAGCGACCGCAGCTCCGGGAAGGCGGTCAGCAGTGGGGTGACGTCGTCCATCTGCAGCCAGGAGATCTCGCACTCGTCGAAGGTCACCTCGCCGAGGAAGAGCGCCTCCAGGGCGGGCAGGCGCCCGGCTTCGGCCGTGACGGCCTCGACCACGGCGTGCACGGAGGTGTAGCCGTCCTGCCACCAGGGGCCGATCACCACGGCGCGGACGCCGGCGGGGTCGACGGCCCGGAGGAAGGACTGCCAGAGCTGACCGAAGCCCTGCTCGGAGCCGTAGTCGACGGACAGCCGCCAGGCCACGGCGCCGGCCGCGGGCTGCGGTCGGGTGTCCTCGGGCGTGAACTCGTGGATCGGCAGCTCATGGAAGCGTTCGATGTGGTGGGAGACGGTCATGTCGGATCCTGGTCGGTGGTCGGTGGTCGGTGGTCGGTGGTCGGACGGGAGCGGGGCCGGCGGCTACTCGGCCACGGCGACGTAGCGCCACCGGTCGTCGGGCTTGCCGGGTTCGGAGAGGTCGATCTCGACCCCGGGCAGGGCCTGGCGCAGGTGCTGCTGCATCTCGTCGCTCAGGTAGTGGTGGTGCAGGTCGAGCGAGCGCAGGTGGGTGAGCGGCTGGCCCTCCAGCAGGGCGGTGGCGCCCTGGTCCGTCAGCACCCCCATGGCGAGGCTGAGCGACTCCAGCCGGGCGACCACGGGCGCGTGCGCCACGGCGGCCGCGATGTCGTCCTCGAACGCGCTGTTCTGCAGACCGAGGTGGCGCAGCGCCGGAAAGCGCGTGCCGTCCAGGAACGGAGTGAGGTCCTCCATCGTCGCGTCGCCGCCGTAGTTGTCGACACCGAGCCAGAACTCCAGCCGCTCCAGTGCGGGGAAGTCGCAGCCGGCCACCGAGCGCACGACCGACCCCGGCAGGCCGCCGGACTCGAAGCGCAGCGCCCTGAGCGCCTCGTGTCGCAGCGGCTGCAGCGCCAGACCGCCCTTGCCGTCCCAGTCCTCCGAGGCACCGCGCACCACCAGCTCGGCCAGCTCCGGGAACGCCGTCAGCAGCGGCGTGATGTCGCACTGCTGGATCCAGGAGATCTCGCACTGCTCACAGGTGATGTCACCGACGAAGAGGGCGCGAAGGGCGGGCAGCCGGTCGGCGCCGGCGACCACCGCCTCCATCGGCTCCCGGAAGCTGTCCGGATCCTCCTGCGACCACTGGCCGATCACGACGGCGGTGACCCGCTCGGAGTCGACGGTGTCGAGGAACTGCTGCCAGCGCTCCGCGAACGTCGCCTCCGACTCGTAGTCGAGGTTGATCCGCCAGGCGGCCGAAGCCGCGTCGGGCAGTCGGAGGGAGTCGGCGCCGCCGCGCTCCGCGGCCTCCTCCATGGCCTCGACGAAGTCGAAGACGGGCAGACCGTGGAACCGCTCGATGTGCTCGTTGACCGTCATGCGCTGCTCCTCCGGGGTCTGGGCCGAACAACTGTCTACCAGCAGGGACCGACAGACCGGCGGCCGGGTCGGAGCCGGGGCGCGTTGTCAGACCCATGCCCTATGTTCCGGTCATGGCTCCGGAGAGTGACCGCGGGAGGCGCGGCGGAGCCGTGGGCCCAGGCGTCCGCCGGGCCCGGCCGTACGGCGAGGGAGGACTGATGTACCGCCAGGGTGACGTGCTGATCGTGCCGGTCGAGGAGGAGGCGGTGCCGCCGCGGGCGGCGGAGCTGGCCGTGCAGCCCCGGGACGCGCGGGGCCGGATGGTGCTCGCCCTGGGCGAGGTCACCGGGCACGCGCACGCCGTGGTCGGCCCGGGTGAGCTGCGCCGTGAGGCGGGGCCGTTCGGCGCGGGCTGGCTCCACCTGCCCGAGGGCGGGCGGGTGGTGCACGAGGAACACGCGGCGATACCGCTGCCGAAGGGCTGGTACCGGGTGGTCCGTCAGCGCGAGTACGTCCCCGGCGCGGTGCGGATGGTCGCGGACTGACGCCCGCTCCGCCGGAGCCGGCGGGCAGGGGAGCGGTGGCACGGTGCGGGCGGGGGCCGCTGGAACGGATCGAGAGCGGACGGCCGGGTGAGGAGCCCGGGCCGGGAACGGAGCAGACGATGGAGACGGTGACCCAGAACGACCCGACGGCCGTGCGGACGCCGGACCGGACCGCCGGGGTGACGGCCCGCTGGCGCGCCGCCGCCGCGGCCACCGGGGCCGGCGACCGGGCGGCGGCCGAACGTGCCGTACGGGCCGCCTACCGGGCGGCCGGGCTGCCCGAGCCCGCGGTGGTCCGCTGGTTCGACTCGCCCCTCGCCGCGGCCGGAGCCGCGCTGGAGCTGCGGGCCGCCGGGGCGCAGAGCGTGCGCGAGGCCGTGCGCACCCTGCCCTGGGAGACGGCCCGGCGGCGGGCCGTCGAGCACGTCGGCCCGACCGGTTGGGCGGCGCACTGGGCGCTGACCGGCGGCGAACTCGGCCCGGTCACCACGCCGCTCGCCGACCGGGTGCGCAACGCCGTGCTCGACCGGCTCGCCCCCGAGGCCGACCGCGAGGCCGACGTCGCCGTCGCGGCCGAGGCCCGCTCCCGCCGCACCACGGTCCGGCTCGCGCTGCTGGACGCCGTGCGGGGTCAGCACGACGCGCCGTGGTTCGCCGCCCTGGAAGCCGCCGGGGCCGGCGCCGACGCCGTGGCGCCGCTCGCCGAACAGGCCCGCGAGGCCGGCTGGTGGTGGCCCTACCGGGACGTGGCCCTGCTCAGCGAGCGCCCCACCGCGCTGCACCGCGACGAGGCCGGACGCCTCGACCGGGCGGACGGGCCCGCCCTGGAGTACGCCGACGGCTTCGCCCTGCACGCCTGGCGCGGCATGCCCGTCCCGCCGGAGTTCCTGGCCGGGCTGGCCGAGGTGACCGTCGAACGGATCCGCACCGAGGAGAACGCCGAGCTGCGCCGCGTCCTGCTGGAGCACTACGGCTACGACCGCTACCTGGAGGACTCCGGCGCCGAGCCCCTGCACCGCGACGAGACCGGTGTGCTCTGGCGGATCGTCCTGCCCGACGACGAGCCGGTGGTGATGGTCGAGGTGGTCAACTCCACCCCCGAGCCGGACGGCACGTACCGCACCTACTGGCTGCGCGTCCCTCCGAGCACCCGCACCGCCCGCGCCGGGGTCGCCTGGACCTTCGGCATACCCGAGAGCGCCTACCACCCGCAGCGCGAGACCTGAGCGGGCCCGGTCCCCGGTCCCCGGAGCAGGCCGCTGAGCTGCGCGTGTTGACCCTCACCCCACGTCAGGCCGCACGGTGAGCACAGCGGACGGCCGGACGCACGGACACACGGACACACGGGAGGGACTCATGAGCTGGTCGGTGGGACAGGTCTCGGGATTCGCCGGGGTCACCATCCGGACCCTGCACCACTACGACCGGTCCGGGCTGCTGTCGCCCAGCGAACGCAGTCCGGCCGGCTACCGGCTCTACAACGGCGCGGACCTCGCCAGGCTGCAGCAGATCCTCTTCTACCGCGAGCTCGGGTTCCCGCTCGACGAGATCGCCGAGATCCTGGCCGACCCGCAGGCCAACGCCCTGGACCACCTGCTGGCCCGACGGCAGGCCCTCACCGAGCAGATCGCCCGGCTGCAGAAGCTCGTCGACGTCGCCGAGCGGGCCATCGAGGTCCAGCGCACGGGGCTCGAACTCGGCCCGGAGGAGCGCTTCGAGGTCTTCGGCGACGTCGTCTTCGACCTCAGCTACGCGGCCGACGCCCACCTCAAGTGGGGCGAGCGGGAGAGCCACCAGGAAGCCCTGGCCCGCGCCGCCGCCCACTCGAAGGAGGACTGGCGGCAGTTGATGGCGGAGGCCGCCGCCTGGCGCGGCCGGCTGCTGGCGGCCTTCGACGAGGGTCTACCGGCGGACCACGAGGCTGTGCTGGACCTCGCCGAGGAGCACCGGCAGCACATCACCCGATGGTTCACGCCCTGCCCGCCCGAGATGCACTGCCGGATCGCCGACGACTACGAGGCGGACGCCCGTGCCTTCGCGCTCGTCGTACCGGCAGCCGAGCAGCGCCCGGAGCTGGCCGGGTACCTCCGCACCGCCATCGGCTGCAACGCCGAGCGGCACGGCACGGGCGACCGGGAGGCGACCCGATGAGGATCCTCCTGATGACCGCCGGTTCCCACGGTGACGTCGCGCCCTACACCGGACTCGGGGCGCGGCTGCGCGGCGAGGGGCACCACGTCGCGCTCGCCGCGCCGGAGGCGTTCCGCGAACTGGTGGCCGGCAGTGGCCTGGAGTTCCGGCCGCTCCCGGCCGACCCTCGCGGGACCTCCGCGCCCGCCGGTTCGCGCGGCGGCCGCTCCGAACTGCTCACGCGGGCGGCCGAGTTCATCGACCGACTCGGTGACGGGCTCGCCGACGCCGCCGCGCCCGGTGCCGACGTGCTGCTGCTGAGCGTCACCACCGCGCCGTTGGGCTGGCACCTCGCCGAGGCGATGGACCTGCCGTGTCTCGGGGTCTACCTCCAACCCACCCTGCCGACCCGGGAGTTCCCGCCGGTCGTCGGGGGCGGTCGCTCGCTGGGGAGCTGGGGCAACCGTGCCGCGGGGGCGCTCGGCCAGCAGGTCGTCGACCGCCTGCACACCGCGGCCGCGCGCCGGCTGCGGTCCCGGCTGGGCCTTCCGGCGGTCTCCCAGGGCGCGCGTCGGCGAGCGGTGGAGCGGGCGGGCTGGCCGGTGTTGCACGGATTCAGTCGCGCCCTCGTGCCACGACCGGAGGACTGGCGGGAGGGACTGCGGGTGGTCGGCAACTGGTGGCCGTACGTCGCGGCGGACTACCGGCTCCCGGCCGAGGTCGAGGACTTCCTGCGGGCCGGGCCGCCGCCGGTGTTCATCGGGTTCGGCAGCATGGCGGAGGGGCAGGGCGCGCGGCTCGGTGCCCTTGCCGTGGAGGCGCTGCGGCAGGCGGGACTGCGGGGTGTGCTGCAGGCGGGTTGGGCGGGGACGGTCGGAGAGGGGAGTGACGTGCTGAGCATCGGCGAGGTGTCCCACGCCCACCTCTTCCCGCGCCTGGCGGCTGTCGTGCACCATGCCGGAGCCGGTACGGCGGCCGCGGCGCTCCGGGCCGGAGTCCCGAGCGTTCCGGTCCCGGTGATGGCGGACCAGCCCTTCTGGGCCGACCGGCTCGCCCGGATCGGTGCCGCCACCGCTCCGCTCCGCTTCGCCGATCTCACCGCTGCCCGGCTGGCGGAGGCCGTTCGGCAGGCGGTGGAGGACCGGTCCCTGCGCACGCGGGCGCGGGCGGCGGCGCGCGCGATGGCTGAGGAGGACGGTGCGGCGCGGGTCGCGGAGGCGGTGGCGGCGTTGGGAGGTGGTCGGTAGGTCGCTGCCCTGCGGCAGCGGGGAGGAATCGGTGCGCGGCGGAGGCGACGGCACGAGGGAGGTGATGGCACGAGGGAGGTGATGGCGCCGGAGAGCGTGAGTGGCAACGCTGGGGACCGAAGGTCGGGGCGGAGTACGAGCAGGGCGTAAGGGCGTAAGGGCGCATGGCCGTCAGGCCGTCAAGGCATCCGGGCGTTCGGGCGTACGGGCGATCAGGACGGGCTGGAAGAACCCGGTGTCGGCGGGTGCCTTCCATTCCGCCACGATGAAGCCCGCCGCCGTGGCGAAGGCACTCGACTGCGCCTGGGTGAGGGCCCAGTAGGTGGACCGGTGGACGTCGACACGCCACTGTCCGGCGTGGTCGGACAGCAACTGGAACAGCTCCGAGTCGTACCGCTCGCCGTCCTCGTGCCACTGCCAGAGCTGGAAGACGACGGACCGTTGTCCCTCCCGCTCGGCGGTCTGCGGCGCGGTGGAGGACGGCCGGCCGCGGCGCAGCTCGTCGTACGGGCGGGTGGTGAGCAGCAGCAGACCACCGGGGCGCAGGACGCGGCGCATCTCACTGAGCGCGGCCAGGACGTCCGCCGGGGTGAGCAGGTGGGGCAGCGCGTTGTCCGCGCAGACCACGACGTCGAAGCTGCCGTCGGGGAAGGGGAGCTGCCGCATGTCGGCGGCGGCGGTGGGGAGTTCCAGCCCGCGCCGGACGGCCTCCGCGGCGGCGCGGCCGGCGGCCACCGGGCTGAGGTCCGTCCCGGTGACCCGGTGCCCGCGGCCGGCGAGACCGAGCGCCTGGGTACCGATGCCGCAGGCGCAGTCCAGGACCTCGGCGGCGCGGTCCCCGAGCCGGTCGCGGAGCAGGGCGTCCAACGCGGTGCCCTGACGGATGACGGAGGCGTCCCAGTCGGCGTAGATGAGGTGGTAGCCGGCCGCGAAGTCGTCGTAAAAGCGGGCGACGGGGGATGTGGTCATGGCACCATCCTCGCGGGGCCGTCAGCGCGGTGCAGCGGTTTTCGCAGGCGCCGGGCGCCGGGACCACCCGGGGGCGGGCGGGGACGGGCCGAGGAGGAGGAACGGATGGAAGCCGGGCAGGACCGGTCGGCCGGCCCGGTGGAGCAGCCGGTGGTGCTGCCCGAGGGTTCCTGGTGGGACTGGGACGTCTTCTCCTGGCGCCCGGGCGAGTTGCGCCTGGCCGCCGGGTACGACCTCTCCTACCACCACGGGCTGGAGCTGGTCTTCGCCGATCCGCTCCACGTGCGCTGCCCGGCAGGCTTCCAGGACCCGGTGTTCCGCGCTCCCGCGCCCGAGGAACGCCGGCTCGTCGAGCGGCAGTGCGGCGAACCACCGGGTGTGCTGGTCGCCTTCGAGGCGGACGGCGGTGGCGCGGAGCCGGTGTCCGGGCTGATCGCCGCCGGGAGTCTGGAGGTACGGGTCGGGCTGGTCCTGCGCTACGGACGCGGCGCGGAGCCTGACGGCCGTCGGCCCGGCCAGGAGTCCGACGGCCGTCCGCCCGGCTCGTGCCGCACGGACCTTGCCGGCCACTCGCCCGGTCAGGAATCCGGTGGCCGGACGGCACCGCCACCGGGATGATGCGGGCATGCGCACCTTCGAAGAGCTGATCGCCGAGGCCGGGACCGTGTCCGTGGACGGCTGGGACTTCTCCTGGCTGGACGGCCGGGCCACCGAGGAACGCCCGTCCTGGGGCTACCAGCGGCTGTTGTCCGGACGCCTGGGTGAGGCGTCGGCGGCCCTGGACATCCAGACCGGCGGTGGCGAGGTGCTGGCCGGGGCCCTGCGGCTCGCCGGGCCGCAGGGCCGGATCCCGGCCGTCCTCGCGGCGACCGAGTCCTGGCCGCCGAACCTCGCCCGGGCCACCCGGCTGCTGCACCCGCTGGGCGCGCTGGTGGTCGCGGACCAGGACGAGCCTCCGCTGCCCTTCGCCGACGGGGCCTTCGACCTGGTCAGCAGCCGGCACCCGGTGCGGGCCTGGTGGGCGGAGATCGCCCGGGTGCTGCGGCCCGGCGGCAGCTACTTCGCCCAGCACGTGGGTCCGGCGTCCGTCTTCGAGCTGGTCGAGTACTTCCTCGGGCCGCAGCCGGAGGCGCGCGAGGGCCGTCGGCCCGAGGTCGAGAGCGAGGAGGCGCGGGCTGCCGGACTGGAGGTGGTGGACCTGCGGTCCGAGCGGCTGAGGATGGAGTTCCGCGACATCGGCGCGGTGGTCTACTTCCTGCGCAAGGTGATCTGGATGGTCCCGGGCTTCACCGTCGACGCCCACCGGGACCGGCTGCGCGAACTGGACGCCCGGATCCGCGCCGAAGGCCCGTTCGTGGCCCACTCGGCGCGCTTCCTGATCGAGGCACGAAAGTAGATCGACTCATCCGGTGCGCGCACCGTACAGATGTGGAGGAGCCGAGGGAAGCCTGGAAGGTCCGGCCGGTCGCCCCTGCTGTTGTGAGCACCGATTCATCTGGGCGGCGGGTCGAAAGGCACTCTGAGCCGGAGTGATGTTCCACGCCGGGAGCTCTCCGACAGCTGCCGGGCGGTCGACTACGGCCGGCACAATAGGACTCATTGGCGTCCGGCTGGAGGCCCCACCCGAGTGGGGCGCCGAGAGTGATCGAGTCTCGCGTCTGTGCATGTTGAGCAGGGTCTGCTCGTACCCGTGCTGACCTTTTGCCGACCTATCCGACGAGCAGTCAGATGAATGCCGCCTCCCTCCTCGTGGGTCGCGTTCGTGTATCCGACGTGCGTGGATGGTGCTGGCGGCCCTTCGCGGGCTACTGGTCACTGCCCGTCGCCGGAGAGGCTGAGTTGTCCGTGGAGTTGGGGGAGCACGCCGTCATCGCCACGGCAGCCGTCATCGAAGCGGCGAGCGCCAGGGCTGTACGCCGCCGTACCCGAGGTGTCTTGATTCCGGAGAGGGAGTTGCTTGACATTCGTTCTTTCCTGTTCGACTTTCGCGCTCGATCGAACGCTTCCGGCCTGGTTGCTGCGCGGCGGCCAGGACCTCCCGCCCTTGCCGATGGCGATGCTGCCGTTGCGGGTCCGGACGGCCACGGACTGGCCGCTCGCGTCGTCCTTCGCGACGTTCACGGTGACGTCGCCCTTCTTCGCGGCCGTGCGGACCGCGTACTTCGATTCCGGCAGGCCCAGCTCGACGTTGCCGTCCCTGCTCTGCACGTCGACCAGGTCGGGCACGGCGGCCAGGCCCAGGCCGACGTTGCCGTTCCGCGAGGTGACGCTGACGGACCGGGCGGAGATACCGTCGCCCTCGATGCTTCCGTCGCCGCCTTCCAGGGCCAGCTTGGCTCCGTGGAGGTCCGACAACCGGACGTCGCCGCCGGCGGTCCTGGCCGAGAAGTCGGCGGTGAAGCCGGTGGCCTCGATGCGCCCCTTGCCGCTCTCGGCGGTGACGGCGACCGCGCGCGGCACCTTCACGGTGTACTTCGCGCTGCAGTCCACCGAGATCCCCGTGCAGTCCAGCGGGAGTGTGAGCGTGCCCCCTTCGAGCTGCCGGCCGGACCCCACCTCCCCGCCGACCTTCCTGCCGCTGACCCGTCGTTCCACCTGAACGCCCTCGATGTCGGCGGCCACCAGCGCGAGGTCGGCGGAACCGGACTTGACGGTCAGGCTGCCACCCGCGAAGTCGAAGGACTTCGATTCCACGGTCGCGTCGGCCGATGCGCCGTCCGTGGTGCAGGCCGTGGCGGCGAGGCCGAGGAGCGCGGCTCCGCCGAAGGCGAGAAGCGTGCGCGTGGTCGGTTCCATCGAATTCTTCCTTCGTCAACGAACATGGTGGTGTGGATTCCCGCGCCCCGGTTCACGAGCGCAGCGCCCGGACCGCGACCGTGCGCGACACCCGGGCCGCCTGCAGGACCAGCGCGAGGCAGGTGGTGACCAGCGTCCCGGCGGCGAGCGCCCCGAGCGTGGCCCAGGGGAGGCCCGCCAGGACCCGGACGACGTCGATCCGGGCTCCCAGGGCGATGGTGAGACTCGACACGGCGACGAACAGCACGCCGAAGACGATCGCCGTCCCCGCGTAGATCGCCCCCTCGTAGACCATCGACCGGGTGACCACGCCCGGCCGCGCACCGGCCACCGTCACGACGGCGGAGTCACGGGCGCGCTCCCGCCCGACGAGGGCGATCACGGCGAGGCCCCCGACCCAGGACACGACGAAGACCCAGCCCAGCACGACCAGGATGTCGTCCAGCCCGGCGCTGCCTCCGGGCATGACCTTCCCCATCACCATGAAGAGGCCGACGAACGACAGGGAGAGCGCGAAGGGCAGCACCGTGGTGACGCTCCTCGTCGCGCGGGCCCGGCACGACTGCACGGCAAGGTGCCAGGCGACGCCGCGCGAGGGCACCAGCGCCGTCCAGAGCTTCATCAGCGGGGTGAGCACCCACGGCCCCATCAGCAGCAGCAGGCAGACGAGGAAGAGGTTCCCGGCGAACGCGAAGGCCGTCCGCTGGGCGAGCCCGCCCTTGAGTTCGAGGCCCAGGCCGGGGACCCACATCCCGACCACACCGGCGAGCAGGCACAGGGCGAGGCCACCGCGGGCTACGCCCGGCCGCGCCGGGGGATCGGAGAAGTCCCGGAAGGCGCGCATCTCCGGCGTCCTGGCGGCCCGCCGGGTGACGCCCCAGCCCCCGAGCAGGCACGGAACCAGTCCGAACAGCACGCTCACGCCGACGTACCAGAACCGGAACCCGACCGAGGCCCCGTGCAGTTCGAGACCCGTCCCCTTCCACTGCGCGAGGGCGACACCCGCGACCAGCAGGGCGAGCGGTGCGGCCAGCGCGCCGGCCACCGCGCCCAGCACCACCATCTCCGTCCGCAGGATGAACCTGACCCGGTGGCGCGGAATCCCGAGGATCACCCACAGGGCGTGCTCGCGCCGATGGGTCGTCAGCGTCAAACCGACTGCGGAGGCGACGATGCCCACAGCGGCGAGCACGGTGAAGAAGACGATGTTGCCGCCGAGGGCGATCGACGCGGAGACCATCCGTGCGTCACCCGCCGCCCGCGCCGCCGAGACGGCGCTGAACATCGCGATGGCCGAGCCCGCCGAGCACGCCGCGCCGACCGTGGCGCACAAGAGCGTCCACCACCACATCGACGCCTGCAGGCGGATGTCCGACAGCACGAGCCGGATCACGACTCCTCCCGGCCCGCTTCGTCCGCCGACTGCGCCGCGAGGACGGCGTCGCCCACCGCGCGGGAGTCGCCACCGGGGATGACGGCGTGTACCCGCCCGGACCCCATCACCACGACCTGATCGGCCCGCGCGGCCGCATGAGGGTCGTGGGTGACCATGAGCACCGTGCTCCCCTGCGCGGGAAGCGCCTGCAGCCAGTCGAGCACCACATGACCCGACTTGAGGTCGAGCGCACCCGTCGGCTCGTCGGCGAAGACGATCTGCGGCTGGTTCGCCACCACCCGGGCCACCGCGACGCGCTGGCGCTCGCCACCGGAGAGGCGGTCGGGGCGTCGCCGCGCGTGCTTGGCGATGCCGAGCCGCGCCATGGCGTCCTCGACCCGCGCCCTGGGCACCCGGCGGCCGGCGAGCCGCGCGGGCAGGGCGATGTTGTCCTCGACCGTCAGCGAGCTGACGAGGTTGTACTCCTGGAAGACGAAGCCGATGTTCTCGCTGCGGAACGCGGCCTGCTTGCGGGGGCTGAGTGAGCGGACGTCCGTCCCGAGGATCTCGACGGACCCCGCGGTCGCCCGCTCCAGCCCGGCCGTGCAGAGCAGGAGCGTCGACTTGCCCGAACCGGAGGGGCCGACGACGGCGGTCAGCCGGCCTTCGGGAATCTCCAGGTCGATGTCGTGCAGGACGCGCGTCGTCTCGCCCCGGCGGCCGGGAATGGGGAATTCCGTCCGAAGGCCGCGCAAACGAATGCACGGCACGGGAGCGGTAGTGGAAAATGGCATGAATCAAGGAAAGCAGGGCCGGGCAGTGGAGTGCACGGGTGCCTGCACTGCTATTGGAGGTAGACTTGGATCTACCGCCCGACCGATCCGAACTGTGCGAAAATGTTGATCATGGCGCAGATTCGTGTTGCCCGGAGGCTGCTGACCGAATTTGTCGCAGCGGCCGCCTTTCCGATTCTCCTGATTTCCGTTCTCGCTGCGCCGGTCTCGGTTCCGGTGGTGGCCGAACTGGACCGCTCCAGGGCGCAGTGGTGCGGAGTCCGGACGATGCCGCTGCGACCCGCCGACCGCAGCTGGCCGCAGTGGGTGGCCGGTCGACTGCGGGCACGGTCGGTGTGGAGGACCGACCTCCCCGTGTTCGTCACCACCGCGCTCCTGTCCGCGCTCTCGCTGTTGGTGGGCTTCTTCGGATTCCTCGGAGCTCTGGCGCTGGTTTTCTCCCCCGTCTTCTGGGGTTTCGGCATCGCCGCGGAAGTCGGCCCGTTCACCCCGGCCGCCCTGTGGGAAACCCTCGTGGCGGTGCCCGCGGGAATCGCCCTCGGTGCGGTCACCGTGGGCGCGCTGGCCGGCATCTCCCTGCTCCGCGACCTGCTCCTGCGGGCCTTCTCGGGGAGCCGGAACCCCGACCTGCTCGCGAAACTGGAGGAACTCCGCGCCAGCCGGGCCTCGCTGACGGCGGCCTTCGAGAACGAGCGCCGGCGCATCGAGCGTGACCTGCACGACGGCGCCCAGCAGGAACTCGTCGCCCTCGTCATGCGCCTGGGAATCCTGGAAGCCGCGGCGACGGCCACCGACCAGGAACGGATCGTCCAGCTGGCCCGCCAGGCCCAGGCCCAGGCGGAGCGCGCGCTCGAACGGCTGAGGGAGACGGTGCGCGACATCCACCCCAGCGAACTGAGCGATCTCGGTCTCATCGCCGCCGTCCGGGAACTGGTGGCCAGATCACCGTTGCAGGTCGAACTGACCAGCACCGGTACGGACGCCTGGCTCTCCTCGCCGATCGCCACGGCCGTGTACTTCACGGTCTCCGAGGCCCTGACGAACATCGCCAAGCACGCGGGCGTCGGGAGCGCCCGGATCGAGATGCGGTTCACTGAGAGCGGCGTCCGCGTCCGGGTGGGCGACGACGGCGCCGGCGGCGCGCGGATCAGCACCGGATCCGGGCTCTCCGGGCTGCGTGAGCGGATGCGAAGCGTCGGTGGGAACCTCGAAATCGTCAGCCCGCCGGGCGGCGGAACGGAGGTCGTGGCATCCGCCCCGGCCCAACCGCCGTGGTGACGGAAATCGACAGGGAAAGCGATGGGAAATCGATTGTGAGAATCATCCTGGCGGACGACAGTCTGCTGATACGCGCCGGAATCCGGGAGATCCTGGTTTCCAGTGCCCACGACGTGATCCGCGAATGCGAGGACGCCGACGAACTGGTCGCCGCTGTCGACGACCTCGCCGCCGCCGGAGCCGCCCCCGACCTGGTGATCACGGATGTTCGCATGCCGCCCGGGAACACCGACGACGGACTCCGGGCCGCGATCGACATTCGGTCGCGGCACCAGGACCTGCCGGTGCTGGTCCTCTCCGCCTACGTCACGGGACCGTACGTGCGCGAACTCCTGAACGGCCCGGGCGCCGACGGGGCAGTCGGCTATCTGCTCAAGGAGAAGGTGGGCAGAGTGGCGGACTTCCTGCGGGCCGTCGAGACGGTCTCCGACGGCGGAGTGGTGATCGACCCCGAGGTGGTTCGCCACGTCACCCGCGCCGACCCGCCGCGGGGCCCGCTCGCCCGGCTCACGGCCCGCGAACAGGAGGTGCTCGCTCTCATGGCCGAAGGCCGCTCCAACGCGGAGATCGCGGCAGAGCTGTTCCTCTCGGGCGCCGCCGTGGCCAAACACGTGGGGAACGTCTTCCTGAAACTCGGCATGCCCTCCGGCGAGGACAACCGCCGGGTGAAGGCCATCCTGACCTGGTTCGAATACAACTAGGACGTCAACGCCGTTGCGTTTACCGGCGGCGGCGTGATGCAAGTCCGTCTTCCATGACGTGGATCTCGACAGAGAGGGCGCAGGTCTGGGAGGCAGCCGGGTGGATCGGGGTCAGCGGGCCGACCGGCCAGGTCGGCCGCGCCGTCGTACACCCACTCCTGGAGATCACCGTCCACCGGCATGGGACCGAAGCCACGGCGCAGCTGATTGGCCAGGTCCTCGGCCGGGCGGGCGAAGGCGTGGCGAACGGTTTCCTCGGGCACGGGCAGGCCCGCGCCGAAGGCCCTCAGAGCGAGGTGGCTGCGGTTCGCGGCCCTGGCGGCGGTTTCGGGCGAGCCAGACCACCAGCTGCTCGGTCGCCGTTGTGGAGCTGCCACCCGAGGGGCGGCCGGGGTAGCGCCGGTGGTGAGCAGGGAGCAGCGGGTTCGGACGGCTACACCGGCGTTCGAGATGACGCGCCGACACCTCGGCGCCGTGCTGCGCCGCGAGGTCGATCAAGCGTCGGTCGGCGGGGCTGGGGGAGGTTCTGGCCATGGGCCGAACGTAGTGCCGCCGAGTGTGCTCCGGCCGGGCTGTGGCGAACACCGGGCGGTCGGTTGCTGCCCGGTGTAGTGTCCGCCTGCCGTAGACCCCCCGAGGTTCCCCCGGTTCGGGCGGAACGCCACTTGCTTCGATGAGGGCACGAGGCCGGAGCAACCGGCCGGTGGCGCCAACGTGCCCAGGAGGGAAGGGAGATGGCGACGGACTTGATTAGCGCGGGGCACGTCCGTAGTGGGCGTAGGGAGTGCCGTAGGGCGGCTGGAGTCCGGTGGCGGCGGTACCTGCGGATGGCCGGCGTCAGTGCGCTGAGGGGCGCGTCGTCGGCGGCGGGTGCGGCGGCCGTCAGCGGTGCGCTGTGGTGGCTGGGTCATCGGTGACGGACAGTAGAACCCGGATCTGTCCGTTGCCGAGGGCGAACAGCCCTACAGCGCACACTGCGTACGCGCCGGTCACAGCGGCGCTGGTCGCGGTGGCGGCGCCGATCGCGGTGGTGCAGCAGCAGGCGATCAGCGCGGTAGGTCAGCGGACCGGGTGGTCGAGCATCGGCAGGTGGTCGTCTCTGCGGCCGTACGGGGTCGGGTGCCAGCCGTCACTCGGTCAGGTTGCCGTGCAGGTCGATGCGGTGGATGCGCCAGACGATGCCGCGCTTCCATGCGCCGGGGTCCTCGGGCAGCCAGCCGACGTAGACGCGCCCGTCCGGGCTGGTGCAGTGCACGGTGCCCTCGGGGGTGTCGACCATCGGCCAGCCGAGGCCGCCGAGCAGGGCGAGGGCCGGCTCGGCGCTGTGGTCGGAGGAGTGCCCGGAGCGGTCTGTGAGCCGTGGTTTGCGAGCGGTGGTCCGGGGGCCGGTCGAGTCACGTTGAGTAGTGGTCATGTGTGGTCTCTGGCGGCGCTGACGTGTGCGTCCGTGGTGCTGTGGACGGGTGGGTTCTTCGGCTGGGGCCTTGATCGGGTCCGATGTGTGCGGTGTGGACGATCTGGTGGTGGCGTACGCGGGTGATGGCGCCCGAGCGGGATCGTCTTCGGCCGGCCGATGGCTGGCTGCGTCGCTGGGTCGGTATGTGGCTGGCCGGCGAGACGAAGGTCTCGTGGCCGTTGGGGGGACATGGCGTCGGCTCCGGTGTCGGCGTCGCGGCCGGTGCGGAGGTTCACGTGGCGGTCTCGCCAGGGGCACCGGCCGTGGTTCCGGCCCGTTTTGCGTCCGGCGCTGTTCCTACGCTGAGGTTTTATGACGGATGCCGTGATGCTGGAGCGGATCGCCGCGCGCCGTGCTGACCTGGATCTCCTGGAGGAGCAGTTGGTGAAGCAGCTCGCCTTGGTGCGGGTCGAGCGGGACGAGCTGGTCGTGGCCGAACGCGTGGCGCAGCGGATCCGCGAGCAGAGCTTCGGGGAGTACCTGTCCCTCGCGCCGCCGCAGGTGGGGTCCGTGGCTTCCTTGAACAACCTCGACTCGAATCCCGCTGCGGCCAGGTGGGTGTGCCGGCGCAGCTGGAACGCGGCGGACTCGTGGTCCCGATCGTTCTTCTGATCCTGTCCTACCGTCTACGCGGCACGAGTCCGGTTTCGAAGGCGATGATCGCCAGGTGGACGCGGTCCCGGGCTTCGAGTTTGGCGAACAGACGCGCGACATGGGTCTTCGCGGTCGCCGCGCTGATCACCAGCCGCTCGGCTATCTCGGTGTTCGACAGTCCCTGTCCGACCAGTGCCAGCACCTCGCGTTCCCGGTCGGTGATCCCCGCGATGGGACTGGAGTCTGCGGCGGGCTCGGCGTCCGGTTCGGGGGCCGCGGGGCCGGACGTTCCGGCGAAGTCCGCGATCAGCCGTCGGGTCACGCTCGGCGCGATCAGCGCGTCGCCGGCCGCTACCACGCGGATTGCTTCCAGGATCGCGTCCAGGGCCATGCTCTTGAGCAGGAATCCGCTGGCCCCGGCGCGCAGTGCGCCGTAGACGTACTCGTCGTGGTCGAAGGTCGTCAGCACCAGGACCTTGGGCGGGTCCGGCTCGGCGGTCGCCTGTCGGGTCGCCTCGATCCCGTCCACGTCCGGCATCTGGATGTCCATCACCACGACGTCCGGCCGCAGTTCACGCACCAGGCGCACCGCCTCGCGGCCGTCGCCGGCCTGGCCGACGACCTCCAGGTCGTCGGTGGCGCCGATCAGGATCCCGAGTCCGACCAGCATCAGTGGCTGGTCGTCGACCAGCAGCACTCGCACGCTCATGCCGGGAGCCTCGCAGCCACCCGGAATCCGCCCTCCGGACGCCGGCCGGCGCTGAACTGGCCGGACAGCAAGGTCACCCGCTCGCGCATGCCGAGCAGGCCGAAGCCGCTCCCGCCGGCCGCCGCCGTGTTCCTCGGACGGCCCGGCCCGCCGCGACCGTCGTCCCCGTCGTCCACCACCTCGATCGTCACCCCTTCCGGCTCGTAACCGACCGCGACCCGGCACGTCCGTGCCCTGGAATGCCGTACCACGTTCGTCACCGACTCCTGGATGATCCGGAACGCCGACAGTTCGATCTCCGGCGGCAGTGGACGCCGCTCGCCCCGCCAGGTCACGTGGACCCGCACCCCGGCGCCGGCCGTGCGTTCGGCGAGCTGCGGGACGTCGGCCAGGCTGCCGGCCGGCGCCAGCGGTGCGGCCTGCGGCATGGCGTCGTCCGGCTCGGCGCGGCGGAGCGCCCCGAGCATGCGCTGCAGTTCCAGTAGCGTCTCCCGGCTGGTGGTCTCGATGCCGGTCAGCGCCTGCCGCGTCTGCTCGGGCTTGGTCTCCACGACCCGCGCCGCCGCTCCCGACAGCACCGTGATGATCCCGATGCTGTGCGCGACGCTGTCGTGCAGCTCGCGGGCGATCCGTAGCCGCTCGGCCATGACGGCGCGGGCCTCGGTCTGCTCGTGCAGGGCTTCGAGGTATTCACGGCGTTTGCGGTACACCACGCCGAAGACCCATGCGACCGCGAACACGAACGCGAACTGCCCGGCGCCCCGGGCCGCGTCGCCGACGGATTCCCCGTGGGGGACGAGGGTGCGCTCGGCGAACCCGGTCGCGACGGCCGCGACGGAGCCGACGGCGGCAGCCACCGGCCGCCGGGCGGCGAGGTGCCCGGCCAGGACCGGGAGCAGGAGGAGCACGATCCAGGGCCGCACGCCAATGAGGTCGCCGAGGGCTGCTTCTTCGACCAGGACCGCCGCGAAGACCGCCGCGGGCAGCCGACGCACCAGCAGGATCGGAAGGGCGAGCACGAAACAGAGACCGATCATCTGGTCGGGCCCGACGTCGGGGAACCGCAACGGGCCCTTGTAGTACCGGACCTGACCGAACGGCATCGTCCAGAAGAGCATCAGCGCGTAGAAGCCAGCGGCGGCCAGCACCACGGCCCGTGTCGTCAGCCAGGTCACGGGTTGCGATGTCGAGAAACGCTGGAGCAGCTCTTCCATAGGGAGATCGTATGGATCGGCGTCGGCTCCGCGCGTCGTCCCGGGGGTGTACGCGGGGTACGCCGCCGGGCCGATGGCCTGGGGGAGAGGTGACATCCGCCGGCCGACGCGGTGGATCGTGGTCCGTTCCTAGGTTCATGGCCATGACGAATGAGCCGATGATCGATCTCCAAGACGCGACAAAGAAATACGATGACGGCCCGCCCGCGCTGGCCGGGGTGACCTTGTCCGTGGCGGCTGGTGAGTGCGTGGCGATCCTCGGCCATTCCGGCAGTGGCAAGTCCACGCTGCTGAACCTGATCGCGGGTCTGGACAAGCCGTCCAGTGGCACCGTGACCGTCGACGGCACCCGCGTCGACCAGCTCGGCGAGGCCGGTTCGGCGAAGTACCGCCGGGCTTCCATCGGCATGATCTTCCAGTTCTTCAACCTGCTGGACGACCTGACCGTGTTGGACAACGTCATGGTTCCGGCGCAGCTGGCCGGGATGGGCAAGGGCGAAGCGAAGCGGCGGGCCGTCGAGTTGCTCGACTCGCTGGGCATCGACCGGCATGTCAAGGCCTATCCGCAGCGGCTGTCCGGCGGGGAACGGCAGCGGGTGGCGGTGGCCAGGGCCCTGATGAACAAGCCGGCGCTGCTGCTGGCCGATGAGCCGACCGGCGCTCTGGACTCGCACTCGGCCGAGGACGTGCGCGAGCTGCTGCTGGACCTGAACAGCGAGGGCCAGACCATCCTGCTGGTCACCCACGACGTGCAGCTGGCCGCGAACACCGCGAGCCGCACGATCGAGCTGGTGGACGGCGCCGTGGCCCGGGACGTGGTCAACACGGTCAGCGGCGCCACCTCCAACAGCTCGGTGGGAGCGGTCCGATGACGCGGCTCCCAGCGCTGCCGTCCCAGCGCCTGTACGCGGTTTCCTTGCGGGCCGCAGCCCGTCTGCTGCCGGCGGCGAGCCGATGAGCGCCCTGGGCAAGGTCGTGCGCTCCGGCGTCGGACGGCGTCGTGTGCAGTCCCTCGTGATGGCTCTGACGACGTTCGCGGCCGTCACCTCCTCGGTGCTCTCGCTCGGTCTGCTGGCCGCCGTGCAGGCTCCGTTCGAGCACGCCTTCAAGGCCCGGAACGGCGCGCACCTGTCGGTCCAGTTCGACGGCTCGAAGGCCACTGCCGCGCAGGCCGCCGCCACCGCGCACGCCGCCGGCGTCACCGAGGCGTCCGGGCCGTACCCGGTCACCGCCGTCCTGAACACGACCTTCGGCACGGACTGCACCTGGAACATCGCCCCGGGCATGCCGCTCGCCGGTCGCGCCAACGAGCCGGTCATCGCCGTCACCCGACCCGACCTGGCCGGCAGGTCCGGTCTGGACCAGCTGGCCCTGGCCCAGGGCAGGTGGCCGACCAGCGCGAACGAGATCGTCCTGTTCTCATGGGATCATCACTGCGCAGGCGGTTCCGTGGTGTTCGACTCGCTGCCGGGCAAGCCCTCGTTCAAGGTCGTCGGCCAGGTGAACTCGCTGACCAACACCGCGACCGGCTTCCTCACCGCCGACGGCTTCGCGCGGCTGACCGCCGCCGGCGCCAAGACCGACCAGCAGATGCTCTACCGGTTCGCCAAATCCGGGACCGAAGCCGACCTCGCCACGGACAAGCAGGCGATCACCGCCGCCGCGCCGGCCGGATCGGTCGAGAGCGGACAGTCCTACCTGGCCGTGGAGAAGCAGGCCGTCGGCAGCGCAAAGTCCTTCGTGCCGTTCCTGGTCGTCTTCGGCATCCTCGGCCTGTTCCTGTCGGTGCTGATCATCGCGATCGTGGTCAGCGGCGCGGTGGTCTCGGGAATCCGGCGCATCGGGATCCTGAAGTCGCTCGGCTTCACCCCCTGGCAGGTGGCCCGCGCCTACGCCGCACAAGCCCTGATCCCGGCGACGATCGGCGTGGTGGGCGGCACGCTGGTCGGCAACCTGCTGGCCGTGCCGGTCCTGGGCGAAGCCAGCAAGGATCTCGGTGCCGCCGACGCCGGCCTGCCTGTGTGGGTCAGCCTCGTCGTGCCGATCGGCACCTTGGTCATCGTGGGTGTCACCGCGCTCATCCCGGCACTTCGGGCCGGCCGAATGCCGGCGGTGCAGACCCTGGTCGTCGGTCGCGCCCCGAAGGCCAAGCGTGGCCAAGGCGCGCAGCGCCTGGCGAGCCGGCTGCCGCTGCCCCGGCCGATGTCGTTGGGACTGGCCCAACCGTTCGCCAAACCGGCCCGGGCTGCGCTGGTCGGCGCCGCGGTGCTGTTCGGCGTGGTGAGCGTTACCTTCGCGATGGGGCTGGAGACCGCGTTCACCAAGTACACGGACACGGACACCACCGGCTTCAACGCCGCGTCGATGCTCGTGGTGCCCGCCGGTACGCCCGACGGTTTCCACTCCCCCGGCGGCCCTGCCAGCCCCCACTTGGACTCCACCGGGGTGGCCGCCGCGCTCGCCTCGATCCCGGGCACGAAGGCCGCGTTCGGCTGGGGCAACAGCGGCGCGACCGTGATCGGCGCGCCGACGGGGGACTATACGGTGGTGGACACCACCACCGGCGACCTGTCCTGGACCAACCTGGGGCTGCTCAACGGCCGCTGGTACCAGAACCCCGGCGAAGCCGTGATCAACGATTCCCTGGCCTCGGCGGCCGGGATGCACGTCGGCGACACCGTCACCGTGACGCAGGACGACAAGCGACTGCCGCTGCGGATCGTCGGCATCGACTTCGATGCCAGCAGCAACGGGGTCGTGATGACCGATTCGGCCACGTTCACCGCCGCCGGCCTGACGCCGTACATCACCCGGTTCAACGTCAAGCTGGCCGACAACGTCAGCGGCCCGGACTGGTCCGCCTCTGCCGCCCCCGCGCTGACCCCGCTGCACGCCGAAGCCACCCCGAACATCACGTACGACAACGAGACGGTGCTCATCATGAGCGCCCTGGTGGCCACCCTCACACTGATGATGATCGCGGTCGCCGCGCTCGGCGTGCTGAACACCGTGGTGCAGGACACCCGGGAACGGATCCACGACCTGGGGATCTTCAAGGCCCTCGGGATGACACCCAAGCAGACCATCGCGATGGTGCTGACCTCGGTGAGCCTCACCGGCCTGGTCGCCGGGCTGATCGGGGTCCCGATCGGGATGGCGGTGGAGAAGATGACGCTCAGTCAGATGGGGAGCGCGATCGGCAGGAACCTGCCGCCGAGCGTGACCCACGTCTACACCGCCGGGCTACTGCTCCCGCTGCTGGCCGGCGGGATCGCGATCGCCCTGCTCGGGGCACTGCTGCCGGCCGGCTGGGCGGCGCGCTCCCGGACCGCCACCGCGCTGCGGACCGAGTAGAATCGGTCGCTCGTCGCACCGAGGACCTACCATCTTGACGCTGCCGGTCAGGGGGACGGCATGGCTGGGATGGTAGGTGCTCGTGCTCGTGTGGGTTCGGGAAGCGGCTCCGGGGAAACGGGCCGGTCGAAAGGCCGGAACCGCGCCGGGCCGACTTCACCCTTCGTCACCGACGGTCATCATCGCCGGACGCGCCTCGCAAGTTGACGCTCGGAAAGGCTCGCAGACGACAAGTAGACACCCCTGGTCGCCGACGATGGACCCGCAAACCATCCGTTGAAGTCACATCATGGGCGAACTGGGAGGGAATGGATCGCGGCCCCGGGGTGCTGTAGCAAGGTTGCGGCGTCGGGCCGCACGGGACCGGAGGG
This sequence comes from Kitasatospora sp. NPDC059577, assembly GCF_042735475.1. Lineage (NCBI taxonomy): Bacteria > Bacillati > Actinomycetota > Actinomycetes > Kitasatosporales > Streptomycetaceae > Kitasatospora > Kitasatospora sp. NPDC059577. The sequence goes on from NZ_JBHWBZ010000010.1 coordinate 66,565, forward strand.
GGACGAAGGCGATGGCGGCAAGCAGAGGCCGGGACATGGCGGCGCTGGAGCGCAAGATCCGCAACGCGGGCCGGGCGTGGACGATGGGCGACGTCACGGTGATCGCCGAAGGCCAGTGGGCCGTGCGCGCCGCGAGCCGGACCGAGCGGGAGCAGGACAAGGCGGTCGAGGCGCGGCTGGCGGACGGGCAGCGGGTGGAGCTGACCGTGGAGGAGCTGGCGCGCGTGGTCGGCGCCACCGACCCTGGCGCCCACCACGGCCCGGAGACGAACTGACCTCCGGCTAGGGCCTGTTCGCCACGCGCTGTGCCGCCGCAGCCGGGCCCGGTGGGGCGGGCTGGCCAGCGGGCAACCCGAGCGGGCGGTACGCCTGCGAGGTACGGCTCGTGGCGGCCCGTACGCGCGAGGCGTCGGGGCCGCCCTCGGCCTTGAGCGTGAGTTCGCGGGCGTCGACGACGTAGCGGATCATCTGGAGGGCTGCGCTGTTGCTCTCCGCGTGGGCGGTGCGCAGGGCGCTCGCCGAGGCGGTGATCCGGTCGAGGTCGTAGAAGGCGGGGACGTGGCCGGGCCGGGTGAGGGCGTGCAGTCGCTCCTGGTGCACGGCAATGGAGTTGGAGACGACGACGAGGTGGGACCGGTGGTGCATGGCCGAGCGCAGCATCGGGTCCCCGACGGAGACGGGGTGCGGCCTTCTCCAGCTCGGCGATCGGCCGTCCCCAGGCTTCCTCGATCATCGCGTCCGCGTGGTCGACGGCGGTGAGGTCGGGCACGGCGTCCTCCAAGGGGTTCGGGGGCGTCAGCGGGCGGGGCCGGCGAGGGCGACCCGCGGGGGCGCCGGTGGCTGGGTCGAGGTGGTGTAGGCGAGCGCGGCGGCGGGGGCGCGGGTCACGGCGGTGGAGCGGGCGGTGGCCGCCTGTACGCGTGCGACCTCCAGGGGACTTGGGGCGACGGGGGTCGCGGTGGCGCCGGCGGGCAGGTGCTCCAGCTCGATGCGTCGCATGTGACGGTGGACCGGGGTCGGGGACCTCGGACGCCCCGTGCGCTACCTGTTCTTGCGTAACGGCGGTCTGGCGGGTCCCGACTACCTGTTCGCCAACCACTGCGCGAGATCTGCCAGGCGCTCGGCATCCTGAACAGCGTCGGCAAGCCCGCGATCCACCCCCATCGCTTCCGGCGCACCCTGGGCACCCAACTCGCGGAGAGAGGCGCCCGCGTGCAGACCATCATGAAGGTCCTCGGCCACAAGAGCCCAGGTATGTCGATGACCTACACCCACATCTCCGACCCCACGGTCCTGGCCGACTACCAAGCCGTTCTGACACCCGGCGCGGCTATCGCCGGCCCGCTCGCCGATACCCTGCGCTCCGGACAGCTCGACCAGGACGCCCTGGACTGGCTCAAGACCAACTTCTACAAGACCGAACTCGAACTCGGCCGTTGCCTTCGCCTGCCCCAGGAGGGCCCCTGCGAGTGCGACCTCTGTCTCAGCTGCGCGAAGTTCGTCACCACACCCCAGTACGCGCCACGCCTGCGTGAACGGCTCTGCACCGAGCGGCAACTGATCACCGACGCAAGGGACCGCGGCTGGGAGCGGGAGATCGAGCGCCACCAGCGCATCGCCGACCGCATCACCAGCCTCCTCGACGACCTCGGCGAACCGCACGACGAGCCCGCCGAGTGAACGGTGCAGCCGAGAAACGCACTGGTCAGGGAGCTTTACGCAGGGCAGGATACGGCCATGCGCTACGTCTACGAGGACCCCGAGCTGCAAGCTCTTGTCCACCGCTACGTCACGCCCGACCGGCGCTACCTCAAACTCGGCGGCAGCCTCGGTCGCATGACCTGGCCTGAACGCACCAAGTTCGCACGGGCGCTCGGCGAGGCTGCCGCCGACATCACCCCACGTGAGCTGACCATCCTGCTTGAGGGCGGGTGGCGCGAGCGCAAGACCGCAGCCTGGCTCATCGCCGTCGCCCGCAGAACCGAGTTCCGCGAACGCCTCGGCGAACTGCTGCTTGCCAGCGAGGTCTGCTTCGCAGGATCGGCCTACTCCGTCGCCCTCGCCACCTTCGGCACCTCTGCCGACGCAGACCTGTTGGCTGCCTACCTCGATCGCTACCTGCGACGCCCCGACCTCTACTACGACCAGACAGCCGCCATCGGCGCACTCCTGCACCTCGACTCCAAGCTCGGTGCCAATCGAGCAGACCGGTTCCTGGCCCCAGACGGCCTCTGGCACCGGTGGATTGACGGACCGCCTCGCAAGGAGCACCACCGCGCGCCGGACAGCTACCGGGAGAGCATCAGCCAGTTCTGCGTCTTCGCTGATGAGAGCACCGAGCACTGCACGGCAAAGCACCGATGAGGCCGTCCTCGGAAGGGTGACACCTGAACGAAGGAACCCACCGCCGCACAACTCGACTCTGTCCAGATAAGCGAGGAAGACCCTGGCCCGGTGGTGGGGTGCGCCGACGTCGGCTGCGCGAAGCACGATCCACTTCGCGTCGTACCGGAGCTGGGTCAGGGGGCTGAGTACGGCGCCAAGTGCCCTCAGGTCAGGCTGAGTTGGGTCGTCTCCCAGACACCACGGGCAGCGTTCCACGTCGCCGGCGGAGGCGGCGACGGCGGGGGAGGCGACGGCGGGGGAGGTGAGCAGTCCTCGTACATTCTCGACCACCAGGAGGTGCGGGCGCAGGGCCTCGACCGCGCGGGCCACGTGCAGCCAGAGACCGGATCGGGTCTCGGGGTTGAGCCCGGCACGGCGGCCGGCGACCGAGACGTCTTTGACACGGGAAGCCCGCTTCCGTGTCAAGTCCGAGCGTGTTGTGCTGGTAGCTTCGCAAGGGCTGGGACCAGCAGATGGGAACCGCCTCCTGTGCCGTGGTGCTACTGGATTGAGGCGGACTGCGCTGTTGGCGAGGAGTCGGGGTGCGGCATGGTCCGGCCATGCCCTCCGATCACAACGACCACTACCATCGACTCCTTCTGCGCCAGGTCCCGTCCGGCTACCACACCGTGTCGGACGGCGGCTGCGGGACTGGCCGGTTCGCTCGGCGGCTCGCAGGCCTGGGATTCGAGGTCGATGCGGTTGACCGGTCCGAGGAAGCGGTCGTGGCAGCCCGGGCGTCGTCCGCGACTGCCGCAAGTGAGCGACAGTCCCAGTTCCGCCATGCGGACATCGGCCAGGTCGAGTTGCCGAAGGGGCACTACGACGTCATCTCCTGCCTGGCGAGCAGCCATCACATGCCGTTCGGCACGGTCCGAGCTCTGCGGGATGCTCTGGCCCCGGCGGCTCCTCGTCATCCTGGGCTGCTATCCGGAGAGGACACGGACTGACTGGGCATGGTGCCTGACTGCCGTGCCGGTCAGCGCAGTTGCTCGACTCATACCTGGAGGCCTGGCTAGACCTGCGCGACCCGACCGACTGGCCCGCCGCCTCCTGCCCGGCTACGCCTGGGTGTTCGGGATGGGCGACGGCACCGCCAACGTCGGCCTCGGCGTGCTCGACACCGTCGCCGTCGTCCGCGGACGGACTGGCGGGACCTGCTCCGCCGCTCGTGTGCCGGCCTGCCGCCCGAGTACGGCTACACCCCCGAGGGCGTCACCGAACCCGTCCGGGATCCGCCCTCAATGGGCCTCAACCGCCAACCACACTACGCCGACGGCCTGTTGCTGGTCGGCGACTCGGGCGACTCGGGCGGCCCGGTCAGCCCGGCCAACGGCGAGGGCATCGCCTACGCGATGGAGTTCGGCCGGTACGCCGCCGAGACGATCGTCCTGGCACTGGCCCGGCGCGCCGATCGCGGCCGCGGACTCGCCCTGCGCGCCTACCCGCAGGCGCTCCGCTCGGCCTACGACGGCTACTTTGTGCTCGGCCGGCTCGCCGCCGACGTACTCGGCCCGCCCCGGACTGATCGGCGCCGCAGGGGCGGCCGGCCTCGGCCACCCGGCTCTGCTGAAGCTGGCGTTCCGGTTGATAGTCAACCTGACCGAGCCCAACTCCAGGGACGCCCTCGACCGGCTGTTGCACGTGATCGGCAAGATCGCGCTCAGCAACCGGTGATGACGATCGGCCCTTCAGACCGTGAACCACTCCTTGCCCTCGGCGGAGCTGTACGCCAGGACGATGACGCCCGCGATCGCGATGCCGGCCAGCGAGATGATCGAGCCGGAGAAGAGGAGCTGGATCACGCCGGCGACGATCATGAGCCACTCGATCACCAGCACGGTCCTCCGGGTCCACCGGGCCCCACTCGGCGCCAGGGCCGCGCAGGTGCCGAGCAGGACGCCGATCAGGATCGAGAGGAAGGCGATGAACGTCACCTGGGCGACACCCTCACCGTGCTGGCCGTGAATCAGTGCGAGTAGGAAGATCCCAGCGGCGCCGTTGAGGACGGCGTGCAGCCAGACCCCCGCTACCACCCACTTGAGTGATGTCGGAATCCGCTCGTCCGCCAACTGGTTCGTCATCGGTGACCACCCCCGGATCGTCGGTGCGGCCGGGGCCGGTGGCCGGGCCGTAGGGGAGAGGATCCGGGTGGCCGGGTCTGCCGTCAATGGCCACGTCCGCCTCCCTTTCTCCGGTTGGCCGAAAGCTTTCGACACTCCGATGGGCAGGTGATGTTGACGGGGGATCAGGTAGCCCCCTTTGTCCAGTGGCAGCCCGGATGCGGAGGGTGATGTATTGCCCTCCGGCTGGGCCCTCACGCTGATACGACGTCAACGATGCCCCTCGAGGAGATCCGACAGGAGGCCGCTGTTCTCCTGCCGGGGCTTCAGTCTCCGCAACTTCTCTTCTGACGGTATCCGCTTGCCTTCCGCAACCCTGTAGGGCGAGGTGGTAACTGGCCTCGGCTCACTCCCTGTTGTGGAACGGCAGCACGGACACCCTCAGGATGGGACTGCTCATGGAGTCGATGGTTCTCCACCTCCAGGACATGGATGACCCGGGCGTACTGGGTGACGGTCTCTTTCAGCCGGTTCTGCTCGGTCCGGGCCTGTTTGAGTTTCTCCTTCAGCTCGTTGTTCTCCCGGTGCAGGTCATCCGCGATCTCGGGCCGGGAGTCCTGGGCTTTGACCAGCGCGTAGAACAGGTCCTTGAGACCGGTGTGTTTGTGCGCGAGCTTGTTGCGCCGCAGTCCGCCCTCGTCGGCGAGGAACTTCACTGTCAGCTGGCCGTCGGACCGTAGCGGGACACCGACCAGGAGGCGGACCATGGCCTCGGTGATCGCCTGGATCTCGGCGGCGTCGGTGTCGTGTGAGGGCGTCGTCACGCGTCCAGCCTCCGCTCCAGCATTCGGCCGATCAGGTCCTTCTCGTGCGCGGTGAGTTCGGCCAGCAGTGCCGGCCGGGCCGCCTCGGTGGTACGGGCGTGCAGCAGGTCCGTGACTCGGGCCAGGTGCCCGGCCCAGTCGATGGCCCAGGCGGCCGGGGAGATGGTGGACGCGAGCGCGGTCAGGGCCTGGTGGAGGTAGATGATCCGCGGCAGGGCACCGACTTCGAGCACAGCCCGTTCACTCCCGACGCAGGCCGCCACCGCCGTGTCCAGCCGCCCGGACATCACATCCGTTGCCGTCTCGGCCGGCGGTTCCCGAAACACGCGCCACCGACTCGGCGTCCACCTCGCCCGCACCGGCAGCGTCCACCGTCTCGTGTCCTGACACGGCGGCTGGATGGACGTGCCGTTCACCGCGTTCAGTCATCCGATCAAGCGGGGCAGATTTGTTCGCGGTCCGGAGGTCAGGTAGGTGCTGTCCGCCGAGGAGCAGTTCATATCCTTGGCCAGTTGCAGGCGGCTCGACTGTTGACCCGGCCCATGTGCACCGGGATGCCCCGGTCGACTGCCTGTCGGGCGACGCTCCAGGCACTCGGGTCGAGCTTCCATTCAGTACTCCCGCCGATGAAGAGCACGTCGGTTCGGGCCCAGGGGATGAGGCCGACGGCCTCGGAACCGTCCTGGGTCACGAAAGCGGCCGGCACGCCCAGGCTCCTGATCCGGGGCAGCCAAGGCAGGGACATCGTCAGGGTGGCGCCGGCGTCCATGGGCTCGTCGGGAGCTGCCGCGTAGGGGCACCGGTCCGGGCTGTAGCGGTTGATCGTGGTGGTGAGCCAGGTCCACCACCGGTCTTCGCCCGGCCAGCCTGACCCGGCGTGCGACAGCTGGTGCGCCCGCTTGAGATACGGGTCGCACCGATTGTCGCCAAGTCTTGACACTGCGTCACGAGCCGAGAACCCTGGTGCTGTACTCCAGGGACGTGAGGGACACGGAATGCCATGGGTTGACGAGAGCGGGAGCCACCAGGGTTTCCCGGCAGCGGTGTTGGCGGACGGCAGCGAGCCGGCGCCGTTGCCGGACGGGCGCACCACCTGGTGGCTCTACAACGGTGCGGATGGTCCTCGGGCCACTGCGGTGCGCGGCGGTTGCAGCTGCGGCTGGCGGGGTGAGCGGGTGCACCTGTTGGACTTCGGAGACGACGAGGCGACCGAGGCGGTGGGTGAGGCCACCGGGCCGTTCGCGGACTGGGAGTGGCACGTCGACCTGGCCGAGGGTGTGGTGCCGCGCGAGGTCGAGGAGCTGGTCGCGGCGCTGGTGGACCGGATCTGCGACCTGACGGAGAGTCGGCCGTACGCCGCCGCCCGTGCGGCCGCCCGGTTCGAACGTGCCGCCGGTTCGACCGCACTGCTGGCCGGCCGCAAGGCCCGCAGCAGCATGATGACGTGGGAGTACGTCGGTCGCGCCTTCGGCTGCGGGCCGGAGGAGGCGCTGGAGCGGTTTGGCGAGACGTTGGACGATGTCGACCGGGGTGATGAGGCGTAGGGCGTCGGTCTTCACGCGTTGGGCAGGCGAGATCGGCGGCGTCCCCGGGCCAACTCTTCCGGGGGCGCCTCTGTTTGAGCCACGCAAGGTGAGCAGCTGCCTGTAGAAGCAGCTCGCCTTCGCCAAGCGGCGGCGACCAGCGCAGCGGCCGAGCGGGTCTGCGAGATCCTGGAGGACTTCACCATCCTGTTCCACGGTCGGCAGCCGACCGACCTTGAGGAACTGCGGCCGATTCATATCGCGCTGGGCGAGGCTCACCTGAGCTTCGTCAATGCGGCCCGGTACTCCCTCGCCCCGTCCCAGCGGCGCCTGGACCGATCACTGGGCGGCCCCTCGCCCTGGCGGGGCGTCGAATCCTTCTACACCCGACCTGACAGAAGCCTCGACTGAGCCTTGGCCGGACGTCCAACTGAAAGGCAGGAATATCATGAATCTCCCCTGGGGGACCCTCATATCCACCGCCAGCGGAGTGGCCGCGACCATCCTGGGCATCCTCGTGGGCACCCTGGCCGGGCGCCGCAATGAATCCAGGCAGTGGATACGCGATCGGAAGATCGCGGCGTACGAGCGTCTTCTCCAGAGCTTCGGCGCGGTCGAGATCGGCATGCGCCACGCGTACTGGGAGCGGCGCGAACCGGAGGGGATCGACTGGGAGGAGTGGAACGCCGCCCTGGTGTCGGTCAGCCTGGTAGCCGATACCGAGGTGGGGGTGGCTGCGGAGCAACTCGGCTCAGTCATCGGAGAGTTCAGCACCTTCCCGTTCGGGGAGCCGAAGGACATGGCGATGCTTCGTCAAATTCATACGAAACTCGACGTCGCACAACGGGAGTTCGTCAACGCCGCCAGGCGATCGATCCACGCGTCAGACACGAAGCAAGTCCCCTGGCGTTTGGGTGGTCCGCCACCCTGGGGTGAGCTTGAGGAGATCCATCAGCGAGACAACGACATCGGTCGCGTCATCCCCTGAGGCACATTGGGTTCGGAGCGTCACGGGACACGCACGAAGGGCTCTTGCCGCACCATGTCGGGCCAAAGCAGTCACGCGAACGACGGCCACCGGTAGGCGGCCCACTCCCGCCAGTCCGCCCAGCCGGGGGGCGGGCCGGCGACCTCGCCGCCTCCCAACTCCGCCGCGTCGGGCTCCTTGAAGTGCGCCCGCCCATCCAGGATGTCGGCCTCGGTCATCGGGAACGTCTCCTCGGGGGTGGTCGCCCAGCGATGGGCGATCCGGGCGCGCTGGGTCGCGTCGTCCACCGGCAGGTAGAGCATGCGAAAGGACGCGCCCTCGGCCTCCGCCAGCCACCGGATCGCGGACCGTTCGTCACGGGACCAACAGCCGTAGTCCACCACAACGTTGGTGCCCAGCCTGACCGCCTCCAAGGCGAGCCAGAGCATTCGCCCCTCCAACACGTCGCGCTTCCCGTCCGCCTCCGCCTCACCGAACAGGGGAATCATCCAGTCGTCGGGCGTCAGGCGCAGCGCGCCGTGCTCCTCGGCGAGCTGCCGAGCCCTCGTGGTCTTTCCGGCCCCCGGCAGGCCGACCATCAGGAACAACGTGGTCACACCCAGATCGTGGCAGGGAGGCCGGGCGGACGACCACCGCTTTTATCCACCTGATCCCGGTCAGCTCGCCCCGCCCACGACCCGAACAACGGCTCAACGTGAGGCGTCACGTGATCCGCCGTACAGAAACCAGGCCCACCTCCAGATCGGTCATCCACGCCCCCTCGCTCGACCAGACAGAGGGACCAATCAGAAAATGGACTTACCTGTTCCAGTTCGGTTCGCCTGCTTCACCGAGGTGCCGCGTGCGGACGGACACAGGAGATACAGCCCCTTGGCGACTATTTGGCTCGGGGTCAGCGAAGTTGGAGAATCCGTACGGTTGGGTCCACCAGTGCGGCGGGCGCGGTGGCGGAGAAGGCCACAAAGGCGGCGCGGAGTAGTTCGTTGTGGCGCCCGGCCTGACGGTCATGCGGGCGCACTCGTCGGGCGGCGCTCTGACGTTTGCGGTTGGACATGTCGGCCCTTCTGAGAGTGGGGTTGGCCATCCCCACGCCGAGATCGCGCCAGGATCAGGTCGGCGAGCGGAATAGCCCTTGGCACCTCTTCACCATCCCGATCCGGCTTGCCCTTTGTCGCGCCCAGGCGAGCCGATCTCGGTGTACGTTCCAGGGCGTGACGGCACCTGACGACGACGTGGTCGCCGGCACCACGGAAGACCTTGTCGCTGACGCTCTCGTCCTCGGGCCGGAGCGGGCAAGCGCCCGCATGGTCAAGGACTGGGTCGAGAACGGTCTGCTTGCCCACCCAGCTTTTGTAAGACCACCCAGCGCGGGAGTGACCTCAGTCTCTTCACGCCGGATCAGCGGATGCTTCTCCGGAAGATCACGGAGGGCAAGCTTCGTTCGCCGCTTGCCCGCGTTCCGCATCACACTGTCGTGCCGGTGATTATCAGCACTCGTATACAGGCAGCACTTCCGACGCATCAGCCCCTGGAGTGCCGACGGAAGTGTCGGCCAAGAGGTCCAGAAATCAGGATCAACTCGCGCCTTCATGGGTGGAACACCCAGTGAGACCGCGGTTGAGATCCCATTCAGGGCGGACGGACGATGGCAATCGTTGCCTCCTGTTGTCCCAGGTAGCGCCTATGGTTCCGCCCATGAGCGTTCCCGAGGTCATCCCCATCAGGCACGAGCCTGATTACCGCACGAGCACGATCGGGCGGTGGCAGGGCGGCCAGTTCTTCGCCTCGGTCACTGCGGCCTTCCCCGAGGGCTGGAGCGGCGACGACTGGCAGTCCCGGAAGCGTTGGTGCGCAGTGCTCCATCGGTTCGACGCGGCCGGCCAACACCTGGACTCGCGCATCCAGTTCACCGGCACCACGGCGGACGGCGAAGAGAAGGCGATCGACGCGGCCCGGCTGCTGCTCGCCGAGTGGCTGGACGCTCTTCCGGAGCGGCAGTACCAGGACATCACGATCGGGCCCTTCGAGGTCCGGTTCGGGGGAGCCCTGTTCGGTCTGGTCGTGGAGGAAGACGTGGACGAGGAGGATGAGGAGGAGGACGACGGTGTGTGGGCCGAGTTCTATCCCGACGGCCTGGGCTTCAACGCGCCCTGGAACGGTTGCTACGACACCTGAGCCGAGCCGGCGAGGAGCCGCGGGCCGCTCCGGGCGGCTGCTCGGCCCCGGGCCAGCCGGCGCGCCATTACGCCGATCATCGCCCAGCGGACCATCGTCTCTCCGAGGATCTGGGCGGTCCAGTCGACCAAGCGGCCGGCGAAGCCCTGGTCCGCCCGGATCTTCTGAACACTCGGGTGGTCGAGCCGGGTCCGCAGCAGCGGGCGGCGGGCACCGTCCCGGTCCTGGACGTTGGCCGCGACGACATCCACGGCCAGGAGCAGGCCGAGGGTGTCGGTGACGATGAACCGCTTGCGGCCCTTGACCTTTTGCCCGCGTCGAAGCCCCTGGTTGCGGCCAGGACGGTGTCGGCGGTGCGGACGGACTGGGAGTCGATCAGCCCTGCGGTCGGTTCGGCATTCCTGCCGTCGGCCGTCCGGACCTTGCCGCGCAGGGCATCGTGGATGCGCTCGACGGTGCCGTCGTCGTGCCATCAGGTGAAATCCAGTACGCAGTCGGCCAGGGCGGGAAGTCCTTCGGCAGCTGCCGCCAGGCGCATCCGGGGCCGCATCGCCCCTGCACACCAGCGGGGAGCCGAGAACCAGGAAGCCCAGGTCCCGGTCGGCGGGCGCGGGACGGCTGCTGGGGGAGGCGGCGCCGGAAACCCGGGAGCGGCGGGGAGGTTCGGGGCAGGCGCGGGTGCGGTCGGCGAGATCGACTGGGACGTCTCGGTCGACTCGACGTCCGTGCGCGCGTACCTGTGCAGGGCATGGTGGTCGGCCGGCTTGCCGGGGGCGGGTGACCGGGTCCAGTGCTCCCGGGGGCGGGCAGTCCGCCCCCGGGCCCTGCCGTCACGGTCCTCCGAGAGTCACCTTGGCGGCCTTCGTCCAGCCCAGGTCGACCACGGCCACGTTGCCACCGGTGCAGCCGGCCCGGGTCGAGGAGGCGAACGTCGATCCGTACTGGTAGCTGCCTCCTCCTTGTGAGTTCGCGGCAGGCTGGGTGAAGTAGGCGACCGACTGGGGCACGCTGTTGCAGGGGACGGCGGTGCCGAAGTACTCGCTGAAGTTGGAGGGGACACCGAGCTGGTTCTGAGCGATCGGGACCCGCAAGCTGCCGATGGGCGTGTCGACCCCGGTCTTCAGGTTCTCGACCCACGCCCCCCACCACTGGCCACCCGCGTCCGCGTTCAGTCGCCACACCCGGTACCGGTAGGCGACCTGCGGGTCGATCGGGTAGGCGATGCGGCAGCTGAGCCCGGTTCCCTCGCCGGCGAACGAACCGCAGTTCCCGCTCTGGCCGTTGGCGTTCCACAGCGAGAAGATCGCCATCTCGCCGGTCGTGTGGTCGAAACGCTGCCCGTCCGTCTGCAGGCCCGTGTAGCCGCCGTGGCCGGGCGTGGCCGTGAAGTCCCAGAGCAGGGCCCAGTAGGAGTGGTTGGCCTTCTGCGTGATCTGAACCTGCTGGTCGATGTTCCAGAATCCCCGTGCACCGTTGAAGTTCCAGAACGCGTACTCGTTGGCGTTCTGGTGCTGAGCGGCCTGCGCCGGCACGGTGTTCAGCGCCAGCGCGGTGCAGACGGCGGCAGCCAGCCCCAGGAGCCGGCGGCCTCGGAAGCCCGGTCGCCTCGTCGTCTTCGCTCCACGCCTGATCATCGTCCCCCCTGATGTGGATCGGACATGTTTCGGACTTCCGGACTTCCGGACTTCCGGACTTCCGGACTACCGGACGGCCGGAAGCTTGGATGCCCAACGCTAGACGCGTGGATCGGATGAGAGCAGGGCGCGAGAGGAGCCCCGATCTCTTCGCTGCTGCGCTCCTGCAAGCCCCCTGCGCAGCGGTACGGCCTGGGCTCGGAGGGCGATCCCTTCCATGTCTGTGGATCGTCAACTCGGCCTGATTTCATGCTGGTTGAGTTGGCAGGGACATTTTGGATCGATTTGAGTCACATTCACCTTCTGGTGATGTTGCTGCTTTTGTCGATCCTGCGCCGCCCGCAGACTGGGCACCTCGCGAATCTCGCGGAGATCGCCGGAGCGGAAGGGGACTGCTGCCATGCCCGAGCAGAGCGACGACAAGAACCGTGAGGCCGAGCAGAACCGCAACAACGGCTCCGACTCCGGCTCCGACTCCGACGCCACCGACTCCGGCTCCGACTCCGCCGACGACTTCTGGCGCCGTTCCATCGCACCGCAGCTCAGGAAGACGTGGGTGCAGGCCGGCGTCGGACTGGTGGTGATCGCTGCCGCAGGATTCGGGGCCTACCAAAGGTACAGCCTCCACGATGGGTCGGATCGCGGCTCGGGATCGACAGCAGCACCGACCCCGAGCGGCCCCCCGACGGCGGCTCCGCCTGTCACGATCGCGAGCACGACGGGGCCGACGCACTGCGGGGACAGCGAACAGGGGGTCCGGCTGCCGCAGAGCGCGGTGACGGAGCTGTGGTCCGCCGTGATCAAGGCGGAGGTCAGGTGCGTTCTGAGGGAGGGCGACCACCTGCTGTGGGAGTCGCGACTCGACGGGGTGCACACGGCTGGCACGGCCCCGCACTCCAACTACTACTTCAAGGGAGACATCCTCATGATCAATCCCCTGGAGTTCCAGCTCTCCGATGCGGACATGGGCTCCACCCGCACCCTGCAGGCTGTCGTGGTGAACACCGAGACGTTCGACGCGATCAACCGAAAGATGGCCGAGCACGGCCTGGTGCTCGACTCGGAGATGAAGAACCTGCCAGGCCCCGTACGTCCGGCGTCGAACCCGATGGCGATCACCCGATCCGGCTGACCCGGCCCCGCCCGGCACGGCGTTCTCATCAAGCCCCGAGTTGTCCTCCGAGGCGCCAGTCGGCGGCGCCCCGTCCCGGGCCGGTTCCGGTCTTGGGGCAGGGCGGGTTGGGTGCACTTCTCGCGGCGTTCGTCGGACCCCCGCGGTGCTCGTCGGACCTGGGACACCATGCGGGTCCTTCGATGGTGTCGAGCGGAAGCCGATCGGCTGGAGTGCCTGACGGACGTGGCGGGGGGGGGGGGGGCGCGCGCGCGGGGGGCCCCCCCCCACACCGCCCCCCACACGGCTAGAGGTGTGGGTGTGGGGGGGGCGGGGCAGCGGCCCCGC